>CAYGSB010000030.1:0-1189 GCA_964352505.1 uncultured bacterium | reverse complement strand
ACAAAGAGTGTTATAGCAACGGTTACAGTAGGTGAGTCCCCCCTAACCCCTGCATTTGCAGGAGGTCTTGTCTTTGTTTCGAACGAAGATAGCGTAAGTATCATTAATCAAGACAATATAGTTATAGCAACAATCACTGTAGGCTCGTCCCTTTCCCCTCCTGCAGTGCTTGGAAATTTTGTCTATGTTCCTGATAGCGGTAGCGAAACCGTAACTATAATTGAAAATCTAACACCTCCTCCTCCACCTTCTCCGCCTCCTCCACCTTCTCCTGGTATAGGTATCGTTGTAGGGGGGAATGCTTTAAAAAACATCTTTTTGACTCAGGTGGATTACTACAATGCAATCTCTTGGACAGCAGGAGATAGCTCTATTACTGAGTTCAAGATTTATCGGGATAAAGATTTTACAGAATTGATTGGTACCGTCTCTGCAGGTCAAGAGAGAGTCTTTGAAGACCACAACCGTATCCCAGAGACGACCTATACTTATTATGTTGTGGGAGAGGTAAGCGGAAGTGTTGTTCAGATCGGAAGTATAGCTTTAACTACAGGTCAATAACAGAGAGCCCGTTTATTGTTCCAAGAGGGGGAGACATTCTCAACTCGGGAATACATCTCGTGTGAATCTTTTGCGAAATTTAATAAATATACTGCTGAATATTTATTAAACAACCAGCTCTATTATGTAAACTAGTCTGTTTTTTTTGTTTTTCACTACTTAGGTGCTGATTCAGTAAAAAATTCCCCTCCTCCTAATGAAATCACTGTTTTTGGAAAAACTTTTCAACTGACTCCCTAATTCTGAGATAAGTGGTTTGTATGGAACGGATCCTCTATTGTTCACAAACCCAAACGTTGCAAAAACTTGCGCAAAACACCAGAGGTCATCTATTATTAATTTTTTAATCCTCTTTGAGAACATGGCCTTTGACTTTCTCTGTAGAGGACAGCCCCTTTACAAAGGACTTTCGAACTTTAGGAAGTTCGAACGAATGCTCAAAGAAACGAAGCAACGCAGCTTCTATTGAAGAGGAAAGGCAGGACAAACTTTGAGAATAAAAAATCTGTTGCTATTCAAAACAATCTTTTTTCTTTTCCTCCTATCAGAGGCGGTAGGTAATTCCAGTGTAGTAGTTGCAACAGTGACTGTAAGCACAAACGCTCAAACCCCTGCAGTCGTAGGCGAT
>CAYGSB010000029.1:0-1194 GCA_964352505.1 uncultured bacterium | reverse complement strand
CAACGTACACTTACTTCATTGTAGGGGAAGTAAATGGTGTATCGGTACTCCAAACAAGTGTTTCTGTGACAACAGGAAGTTAGCGTGGGAGCAATTTTTCAGTTGTGAAAGGAAAAATAGAGTTTTTGTAAAATAAGGTTAGGGCTTTAAACAATGGTTTTTATTGCAATTTTTTTTAGCAGTCTATTTCTGTGTAATTTTTCTCCCCTGATGTCCGCTGCTAATAATGATATTTACATGTCCGGCGATTCCAATCGTGGTGGAGTGATTGATTCGTCAACCGATACCCTTGTTGATGAATTGTTCTTCAATCCTAGTGTTGTTGGAGCCTATCCTGCTATGACCCCTGATGGCACCAAAGTGTACTATCCTGATGCTGGTTCTTCCTTAACAGCCGTCTATGTTTTAGAAACAAGCGGAAACACTGTGATTGCCACCATCACAATACAGGACTCTTCTTGGGGAGCTGCGGTAACTCCTGATGGCAGTACAGTATGGATCTCTTCTCCGCCTTTTCTTGCTTCTTCCGATGTTTTAGCTATCGATACAGTAACAGAGACTGTCATAGCTACCATCAATTTAGATCCTTTTGCTGTCTTTGGGATTGGTGTAAATAGCACCAAAGTTTTTACTGCAAATGACGGAATCCCTAGCGGTCAAATAATTGTTATAGATCAAGCATCTCTGAGCAAAATCGCAACAATCACCACAGGTCCTAATCTTCGAAACCTGAGGGTGACTCCAGAAGGATCTTTAGCTTACTTTATTGGGAATTTTCAAACACCCCCGACCTTTGTTGGCGTTATTGACACGATTTCAAACACTATTCTAGCAACGATTACCATCATCAACACAGATGACGGGGCCCTTGACTTGGCGATTAATCCGTCGAGCACGATCGTATACGTACCGAATGAAGATGATCGATCGGTAACGGTTATTAGTACTGCCTCACAATCGATAATCGCCACAATCTCGATTGGAAATATAGGAGATCAACTAAGCGGGGTTACTTTTTCTTCAGATGGAACAAAAGCTTATGTGGGAAATGGTACTTCTACGCTCCCTCAGGTTTTAGTGATCGATGCTAGTTCGCATATTTTGATTGCAACAATTACGCTCACCTTTGGTACAAATGATCCCATTGGATTCGCTGCTTGTCCAAATTTTTCTTCTCCACCGCCACCACCGCCC
>CAYGSB010000028.1:0-1219 GCA_964352505.1 uncultured bacterium | reverse complement strand
TTGCCGTATAACTTAACTCGCTGGCTCATCATGCAAAAGGCACGCCATCAGCCATTTCCCTAAAAGGGACATAGGCCTCTGACCGTTTGTAAGCTGCTGGTTTCATGTTCTATTTCACTCCCCTAACAGGGGTTCTTTTCACCTTTCCCTCACGGTACTGGTCCGCTATCGGTCATCGATGAGTATTTAGCCTTGGGAGGTGGTCCCCCCAGATTCAGACCGGGTTTCACGTGTCCGGACCTACTCAGGTACCAGTCTCGCCTATATCTATCTTTTCGCTTACGGGGCTATCACCCTGTGTCGCCCAACTTTTCAGAAGGTTCTGCTAAAATTTCTATAGACTTTGTTGACTGGCCCTACAACCCCAGAAGCAAGCTTCTGGTTTGGGCTCTTCCCACTTCGCTCGCCGCTACTATGGGAATCTCGGTTGATTTCTTTTCCTCTGCCTACTTAGATGTCTCAGTTCAGCAGGTATCGCTTCAATATCCTATGTATTCAGATAAAGATGATGGGTAATTATCCCATCGGGTTCCCCCATTCGGAATTCTACGGATCAATGTTTCTTTCCAACTCCCCGTAGCTTATCGCAGGTTAGCACGTCCTTCGTCGCCTATCGATGCCAAGGAATCCACCAACAGCTCTTAGTAACTTGACCACAAAATTTTGTGGTTCAACAATGAATAAATTCATTGCTTAAATTTGCCAAATTAATTTCAGATGAAGTAATTATTCTCAAGCGCCATTTTCTATCAGTGAAGATAAAATTGACGCATTGCAATACGATAACTTATCGCGTTTATCGTATTGATTACCTTTATACGACTTTCCAGAAAACGTTTCTACTTTTGACAAGCAGTAAAGAAGCGATGTAAAGCAAACACTTGCTCAACCATAAAGACTAATGTCTCTTAAAGGAGGTGATCCAGCCCCACCTTCCGGTAGGGCTACCTTGTTACGACTTCATCCCAGTCATCGGCCTTACCTTAGGCGCCTCTCCCCTTGCGGTTGAGTCAGCGACGTTGGGTAAAACCAACTCCCATGATGTGACGGGCGGTGTGTACAAGGCCCGGGAACGTATTCACGACGTCGTTGCTGATACGTCATTACTAGCAATTCCAACTTCATGAAGTCGAGTTGCAGACTTCAATCCGAACTGGGGTCGGTTTTACGGATTTGCTCCACCTTGCGGTCTTGCTGCCTTCTGTACCGACCATTGTAG
>CAYGSB010000027.1:0-1356 GCA_964352505.1 uncultured bacterium | reverse complement strand
CTAACGTAAGTATCATTGAACAACTATCTCCACCTCCTAATGAAATCACTGTTTTTGGAAAAACTTTTGAACTGACTCCCTAAGATAGTGTCTTCAAAGTGCTTTCGCCGATGGGAATTGAGGTTTTTTCCTAGGGAGTCATTTGGAGGCCAGAGCAAGCTCCGAAGAGCTTGTACAGAGTGAAAATATTTTTTTGTCGGGAAAAAGATCCCTCCTCTACTCGGTGGAATGACTTTGTAGACACCCCCTGACCTCATCACATAATCAACATATTCCAATTCTTGAGTCTAAAGACTGCCTCGAGCGGGTATTTTAGAAGTTTGTTCGAATATACTTTTTTCTATATAGAAGAGGCATAAGGGGCATTGTCTATGTATTGGAAAAAATCGATCTACAGTTTACTTTCTCTTACGATTGCGGGAAGTCTATTTTCGGCAATGAATGAAACAGAATTAAACTCTGACATCATCGGGCACGTCTCCCCAATCACTTTTGAAAATGATATTACTGTTACAACTCCCCTCTTTACGATTAATTCCGATTTAGATTTTTCCCCTTTTAATAATTCAACGGTCATTAATGGGGGGAATTTTTCTCTTGATGGAGGGCAAAATACACCTGGCCTTTTTATCCGGGGTGGAACGGGAACGACAACAATTAACAACCTCACATTTAACCAGACTGTTGCAATTGGCGGCGGTGCTGATGCCAATTCAATGGAGGGAGGGGGTGGCGGTGGAGCAGCCCTTGGTGGGGCTCTTTTTATCGGTACCGGAGCTACGGTGATTTTGAATGAATGCTCTTTCACCGGCACAGAGGCAACTGCAGGAGATGGAGGAAATGGGTTTGGTCTTGGTGGCGGTGGTGGTGGTGGCTATCGAGGATCGGGAAATGGCACTCCAAATGGTGGTGGTGGCGGTTTCACTGGAAATGGCGGAGACGGTGGAGAATTTGGCGGTGGCGGTGGCGGCGGCGGATTCGGTGGTACAACCAATATGGGAGATGGAGGAAACGGCGGCGGAACTGGTGGAGTAGGCTTAGGTGGAGCAATCGGGCAAGGCGGTGGCGGTGGCGGCGGTGATGCAAATGGAGGGGGCGGCTCTGGAAGTGAAAGCGCAGTGGGGATGCCTGGAGTGGGAACTACTGGAGGAAGCGGCGGAGCAGGGACTAATGCTGGTACAGCTGGCGGAGATGGTGTTGCAGCGGGCGGTGGCGGTGGTGGCGGTGGCGCTATTGTCGGAAGCCCAGCTTCAGGAATAAATGGCGGATTGGGGGGTGTTTCCACCAGTCGTTCTGGGTTTGGTGGAGGCGGTGGTGGTGGCGCCGCAACAAATGGGACAGCTGCTGATGGGGGGG
>CAYGSB010000026.1:0-1371 GCA_964352505.1 uncultured bacterium | reverse complement strand
TAAATTTCCGATCTTTCGTACCACATTTTCGCTTCATGAGGGTTTACATAACCTGGTCCCCAACGATGGGTATAGTAATCTCCTACCATTTTCTGCGCAGGGAAATAGCCGAGCTTTCCTGCTTGAAAAAAGTATGCAAAGGCATCTAGTGAGCTTTCTACTTGGCTCCTTCAACTATATCGGGACAGCTTGGACCAGATTGAACGTTCCTAAGCGATGAATCTGCAGAAAAACTCTTAATTTTATGGGATGACATTTCGAGTTCCTTTCCAAGGTACAATTCCGAAGCTTTTAAATGGGATATTAAAGCTCCTGATCATGGTGGTGCACAAGCTCAATTCAAATTAAGCAATTCCCATATTTTTGGCAGGGGAGTTTCGAGTGACAAAGCAAGAGCGATAGCTCGGTATGGCAAAGCGATTGAGCGGGGACATGATAAAGCCTAAACCGAAATTTAGGGCTACTTTACCATTGGCAAGGATCATCTCTGACAACACGCTTGCCTAATATTTTTCCTTTCGGTAAGTTTAATATTCAAAACTTTAATAGGGAGAAGGGGTATGCGGACTAAATTCATCACCGTATTGACAGCTTGCTTAGTTTTATCCCTCCTCTCTGAGGCAAGCGGGGCCTCTGGTACCAATGTTGTCATCGCAACAATTCCTGTGGGAGATACCCCTCGAACTCCAGCTATCAGTCCAAATGGCTTTTTGTATGTACCAAGTAACGGCTCTCAAAACGTCGTTGTGATCGATAGCTCTGATCAAACGGTGATCGCAACCGTTACTGTAGGAGGCGCTCCTCGAACTCCAGCTATCAGCGAAAGTGGCCTTGTCTATGTACCATCCTTCTTTGGAGCCGTGAGTGTCCTCGATAGCGAAAATCAAACGGTCATCGCAACAGTAAGTGTGGGGAATGGCTCTCTAACCCCATTAATAAGCGATAGTGGCCTCGTTTATGTACCAAATAGCTCCTCGCTAAACGTAAGTGTCATCGAAATCGCTAGTCAATTGGTGATCGCAACGGTTTCAGTAGGAAGTAACCCTGGATCCCCAGCGATAAGTGAAAGCGGCCTTGTCTATGTACCAAATTTATTGTCCGGTAACCTAAGTATCATTGATAGCGCGGATCAAACGGTGATTGCAACAGTTTCAGTAGGAAGCAGCCCTCAACCTCCACTTATAAGCCCAAGCGGCCTTGTCTATGTGCCAAATTTTTTTTCCGGTAACGTAAGTATCGTCGATAGCGCGGATCAAACAGTGGTTGCAACGGTTGTAGTAGGGCCTCGGCCTCGAACTCCAGCCATAAGCGAAAATGGCCTTGTCTATGTACCAAACTCCTTCTCCACAACCGTAAGTATCATCGATAGCG
>CAYGSB010000025.1:0-1414 GCA_964352505.1 uncultured bacterium | reverse complement strand
TAGATTTTGACGCCACAGATGATACGGTTTATGGAAATCAAGAGGGTCGTTTTTTTCATGGTTATTACAGGGATTATTGTTTCCTGCCTTTATATGTATTTTGCAACGATCATTTACTGGTGAGTTATTTGCGTCCCAGCAATCAAGATGCGGCTAAGCACAGCTGGGCGATTTTGGCTTTACTGGTAAAACGTTTTCGCCAAGAATGGCCTAATGTTAAAATTATTTTTCGTGGGGATGGTGGTTTTTGCCGTCACCGCATGCTGACCTGGTGCGAGCGTCATAATGTGTCTTATGTAACGGGTATTGCGCAAAATAAACGTTTATTAGAACAATGCACAGAAATACGAGAAAAAGCGGAAACACAGTTTACTGAAACTGAAGCAAAACAACGTTTATTCTCTGAAGTGCAGTATGCTGCTAAAACCTGGAGTAAAAAAAGACGCGTGATTGTAAAAGCTGAGCATACACATAAAGGCGCTAATACTCGATTTATTGTCACCAATTTAGATGACGATCCGCAATATCTTTATGATAAAACTTATTGCGCGCGTGGTGATATGGAGAATCGTATTAAGGAGCAGATACAGTTATTTTCTGATAGAACGAGTTGCCATCGTTGGTGGGCTAATCAGTTTCGTCTCTTATTATCCAGTGCGGCCTATATTTTAATTTCTAATTTACGTCGTATTGCATTAGCCGATACGCAATTAGCTAAAGCACACTGCAACACGATTCGTTTAAAGTTATTTAAAATTGGAGCAGTTATTATTCGCAACACACGACGTATACGATTCTTACTATCGAGCAGTTATCCTTATCAGGATGTATTCAAGCACGCTGCTGCCAAACTTTATTCTGGATAATACCCCTGCGTACGCTGCCCCAGCGCTTGCAAATAATGGGGGTTGGGGGAACTGTATCTAAAATTCGATAAAATTCTCTTTATTGACTTTATTATGGCCACTTTAAAAGTAGAAAATTAAAATCGGTTATATTTTAGCCAAAATTAAGCGGTTAGAAAATTATGATGAAATATGCGGGCTAACGTGTCGATGCCTGCACGGGCGATCATAAAGGGCGACTTAACCGAGCCGGCAATCAGCGCGGCATCAATTTTGGCTAAGGTCTCGCGTGATCGAGAGATGGTTTATTACGATGCTATTTATCCAGGCTATGGCCTGTCAGGGCATAAAGGTTACCCGACTAAGGCGCATTGCGCCGCGCTGGCTGAGCTTGGGGTAACGCCCATTCACCGTCGATCCTTTGGCCCTGTGGCCATTTTGCTCGATTAATTCAATTAGTTATCAGTATAGCTTCGAGTAATAGATTGACTATCTTCTCATGCAAGTGTATTATTTGACCATTTATTGTAACCGTTCAGGGAGCCTGAATGGGTTATATTTGTCGTAAT
>CAYGSB010000024.1:0-1545 GCA_964352505.1 uncultured bacterium | reverse complement strand
CAGGTTATGTAAACCCTCATGAAGCGAAAATGTGGTACGAAAGATCGGAAATTTAAATTGAAATAGGCTCCCAATCTGGCTGGTTTCGACCCTTTTCCTGGACTTTATACTTTGATCTGACTTTGCCCTACTGACGGCAAGGGTCTCCCTTTTAACCCCCTGTTAATATACTTATGCTACTTGACGCAAGTACTGCTGCCGTCGCATCTTCAGCAACAACGAAATAAGTATAAGTAGTTTTAGGAGTAAGATTGTGATCTTTGTATTCCAATGGAGCTCCAACAGGGATTGTGGCGATCAAATCGGTGAAAGAGGCATCTCGATAAATTCTGTATACAGCGACGGTAGGTGTTCCTGTGCTTGCCCAAGAAATCACATTTAAAACATCCACTTGTGTAAAGAAGGTATTGGCAATAGTTCGACCTGATAGGAGGATATTAGGGGAAGATGGAGGGGGTGGAGGAGGTAAAGGGGGTGGAGGTCCATCGATGACACTTACGCTATTACCAGAGAAATTTGGTACGTAGAGAAGGCCACTTGGGCTGATAGCTGGGGCCAAAGGGCCATTTCCCACAGTAACTGTTGTGATCACCGATTGACTTGCGATCTCGATGACACTTACGTTTCTACTAGAAGTATTTGTTACGTAGACAAGGTCACTTGCGTTGATAACGGCGGGGTCAGGCCTACTTCCTACAGTAACGGTTGCGATCACCGTTTGAGTATTACTATCGATGACACTTACACTGTCACTGAAGAAATTGGATACATAGACAAGCCCATTTTCGCTGATAGCTGGAGGATTAGGGTTTTCTGCTACAGCAATGGTTGCGATCACGGTTTGACTAGCGATCTCGATGACACTTACGCTGAAATCGAAGAAATTTGGTACATAGACAAGGCCACTTGAGCTGATAGCTGCAGGAAAAGGACTATCTCCTACATCAACGGTTGCGATGACCGTTTGACTAGCGATCTCGATGACACTTACGTTAAAATCACCGAAATTTGATACATAGAGAAGGCCACTTTCGCTGATAACTGGGGTCGACGGTTGATCTCCTACACTAATGGTTGCGATCACCGTTTGATTACCGCTATCGATGACACTTACATTTTCATCATTGACATTTGCTACATAGACAAGGCCACTTTCGGTAATAGCTGGAGTTCGAGGAGAACCTCCTACAGTAACAGTTGCGATCACCGTTTGATTAGCGCTATTGATGACAGTTAGATTGTTATCAGCTGGTACATAGACAAGGCCACTTTTGGTGATTGCTGGAGTTATAGGGGTAGTCCCGCTCGTTAAAGTAATAGTTGCGATCACCGTTTGATTATCACTATCGATGACAATTACGGCTGCAGGAACGGAAATTGGCACATATACAAGGCCGCTTTCGCTGATAGCTGGGGTTCTAGGGGATTGTGGTGCAGGGATCGTTGCGATGACAACATTGGTACCAGAGGCTCCGCTTGCCTCAGAGAGCAGGGATAAAACTAAGCAAGCTGTCAATACGGTGATGAATTTAGTCCGCATACCCC
>CAYGSB010000023.1:0-1770 GCA_964352505.1 uncultured bacterium | reverse complement strand
CTGTTGGTCCCGTATTGCCTGTCGGGCCAGTTGGTCCCGTTGGTCCAGTATTACCCGTAGGCCCAGTTGGTCCTGTGGGTCCAGTATTGCCTGATGGACCTGTCGGACCTGTTGGCCCTGTTGGTCCAGTTGTTCCAGACGGTCCGGTCGGACCTGTTGGTCCCGTAGTACCTGATGGCCCTGTCGGTCCTGTCGGCCCGGTGGGTCCGGTAGTGCCTGATGGTCCTGTCGGTCCGGTATTTCCTGTCGGGCCGGTAGGTCCCGTTGGTCCAGTAGTCCCTGTGGGTCCGGTTGGTCCTGTAGGTCCCGTATTTCCTGTCGGGCCGGTAGGTCCGGTTGTACCCGATGGTCCTGTCGGTCCTGTTGGTCCCGTTGTTCCAGAAGGCCCTGTCGGCCCGGTTGGTCCAGTCGTTCCAGACGGCCCCGTCGGCCCGGTTGGTCCCGTAGTACCCGAAGGTCCTGTCGGCCCAGTTGGTCCGGTCGTACCCGATGGTCCTGTCGGCCCGGTTGGTCCTGTAGGTCCCGTATTTCCTGTCGGTCCTGTAGGTCCCGTTGTGCCGGATGGTCCTGTCGGACCTGTTGGTCCGGTTGTTCCAGAAGGCCCTGTTGGTCCAGTGGTTCCAGAAGGCCCCGTCGGACCTGTTGGTCCCGTAGTACCCGATGGTCCTGTCGGACCAGTTGGACCAGTTGTGCCTGATGGCCCTGTGGGGCCTGTTGGTCCCGTTGGGCCAGTATTGCCTGTGGGCCCAGTTGGACCTGTAGGTCCAGTGTTACCTGTCGGCCCAGTGGGTCCTGTTGGTCCCGTAGTTCCAGACGGTCCTGTCGGACCTGTTGGTCCCGTTGGACCAGTTGTGCCTGATGGCCCTGTCGGTCCTGTTGGTCCCGTAGTACCTGATGGTCCAGTGGGTCCGGTTGGTCCAGTCGTTCCAGACGGCCCTGTCGGCCCAGTTGGTCCGGTCGTACCCGAAGGTCCTGTCGGTCCTGTTGGTCCAGTTGTACCCGATGGTCCTGTCGGTCCTGTTGGACCAGTTGTGCCTGATGGCCCTGTGGGGCCTGTTGGTCCGGTTGTACCCGATGGTCCTGTCGGTCCCGTTGGGCCAGTATTGCCTGTAGGTCCAGTGTTACCTGTCGGCCCAGTGGGTCCTGTTGGTCCCGTAGTTCCAGAAGGCCCTGTCGGTCCAGTAGTTCCAGAAGGACCTGTCGGCCCGGTTGGTCCCGTAGTACCCGACGGTCCTGTCGGACCTGTTGGTCCGGTTGTGCCTGATGGCCCTGTGGGGCCTGTTGGTCCGGTTGTACCCGATGGTCCTGTCGGTCCCGTTGGGCCAGTATTGCCTGTGGGCCCAGTTGGACCTGTAGGTCCAGTATTACCTGTCGGCCCAGTGGGTCCTGTTGGACCAGTTGTTCCTGATGGTCCTGTCGGTCCTGTTGGTCCCGTAGTACCCGATGGTCCTGTCGGACCTGTTGGTCCAGTAGTTCCAGAAGGACCTGTCGGTCCCGTTGGTCCAGTTGTACCCGATGGTCCTGTCGGACCTGTTGGTCCAGTTGTTCCAGAAGGTCCTGTCGGCCCTGTTGGTCCAGTAGTTCCAGAAGGACCTGTCGGTCCAGTAGTTCCTGATGGCCCCGTCGGCCCGGTTGGACCAGTGGTTCCAGATGGTCCTGTCGGACCTGTTGGTCCATTAGTTCCAGAAGGACCTGTCGGTCCCGTTGGTCCAGTGGTTCCAGATGGCCCGGTCGGACCTGTTGGTCCGGTTGTTCCAGAAGGTCCTGTGG
>CAYGSB010000022.1:0-1807 GCA_964352505.1 uncultured bacterium | reverse complement strand
GTTCCGGCCACGGTGCCGTCGATCTCCATGCTGGCGGTGGCCCCGGCGGCCAGGGACAGATTGCCGGTGGAGATGGTGCCGGGGCTGTTGCCGGGCGCGATGGTGCCGCCGCTTGCGACCGTTACGGGGGTGTTATAGGTGCTGGTCCCGCCCAGGGTCACACCGGAAGCGACCGTGAAGGTGCCGGTGCCGTTGATCGTGCCGGAGAAGCTGCTGGTGCCCGCCTTGGACAGGGTGATCGACCCGGCGCCGACGTTGACGGTCCCGGAGCCGGTGAGGGACCCGATGGTCTCCGTCGTGCCATTGAGATCGAGGGTGGCGCCGGCCGCGACGTTCACCGTGCCGGTATCGGACAGCGCGTTGCCGCCGGAGAGCTGGAGGGTTCCTTCGCTGACCGTGGTGCCGCCCCGGAATGTGTTCGCGCCGGACAGCGTCACCGTACCGGTGCCGGTCTTGGTAAAGGCCCGTGAACCGGCGTTGTCGCTGATCACACCGGACAGCGTGACATCGGCGCCGGCGCCGGCCGACACAGTGCCGTTGCCCAGGACGAATGAGATGGAATTGTCGATGGTGGTGGTGCCGGTCACGAGGAGGGTACCGCCACCCGAGGCAAAGTAGATGGCGCCGGTTCCGAGATTGGCGTCGCCGGCGATCGACAGGGTTCCGCCAGTGGTCATTGACGTGGTGCCGGTGTAGGTATTGGCACCGGTGAGGGTCAGCGTGGCGTCGGACTGGACACGCACACCGCCAATACCGGAGATCACGCCGGAGAAGGTCGAGGGGGTCGTGCCGTCGACAATCAATTCCATGGCGTCGGCGTTGAGAACGATGTTGCCGGCGCCGAACAGCGCATCGGTTATCACGCCCGAATCCACCGCAAGAGTGCTGCCGGCCAGCACCGTCAAGCGGCTCCAATTAAGGGAAAAGTGGTCTTCCAATGTGAGGGTACCGGTGGACACAGTGACATCTGAGCCATTTCCGATGGGTTTCTGCCAGACACCACTGAACGTCGTCCCGGAGAGGGTCAGGGTCCCGCCGGTCTGATTTACTCCCGCATAAGTGGCGCCCGATTCAGCGGTGAAGGCGACGTTGGTGAGAGTCAGGGTCTCGTTGTTGGTGATCCCGCTGGCACTTTCGCCGGCCAGGATGGTGAGCCCAGATATCGAGACGTCCTGCAGAACGCCTGAGTCGCCATCGTCGATCTTGAAGAGTTCGGAGATCTCCCAATCGGTGGCGATCGTGAGGTTGGCACTGCCGGGCCCGGTGATGGTCAGTGCCTCGGAAATCGTCACCGGCGTGGTGATGCCGGAACCAAAGTCGGCGACATTGATGGTTCCGGTGACTCCGCCGGCGAACTCGATGATGTCGGCGCCGGCATTGGCATTGGCGTCGGCAATCGCCTGACGCAGCGATCCGGCGCCGGTGACGTTCGTGTTGGTGACCGTGTAGGTGGCCAGCAGGCCGGACCACAGGGCGGCGCCATCCCGCTCGATCAGATCGGGAAACACCGTTTGGGAGGCGCCCACAGCCACGTCGAAGTTCCAGTCTCCGCCCAGAGCCGCATGTCCGGTTGGGGTGCTTGAGGCGATGACCGGGCCGCCGAGCGCTGCCGCGAGGGTTGCGACGAACGTCTGACCGCGCTCACGCGCACCGACCGAACAGCCGTACAGCGTGACCGGCGCCCCCGCGAGACGCCGCCGGATCTCGGCCAACTCCGCCACTCGCTGCCGCAGGGCCGCTGTGTCGATCGGCCTCCGCCCAAGCTGCAACCGCCCGGGCGCCCCGTGGCTGATCAGATGAACCGAGC
>CAYGSB010000021.1:0-1917 GCA_964352505.1 uncultured bacterium | reverse complement strand
GATAAGCCTGTTATCCCCGGAGTACCTTTTATCCGTTAAGCGACGGCGATTCCACATTCCACCGCCGGATCACTAAGCCCTACTTTCGTACCTGCTTGACTTGTAGGTCTCGCAGTTAACTTATCTTATACCTTTACGCTCTACTCGTGATTGCCAACCACGATGAGATAAGCTTTGGACTCCTCCGTTACTCTTTAGGAGGAAACCGCCCCAGTCAAACTGCCCGTCTGACAGTGTCCGTCCCCCAGTTTCATGGGGTGACGTTAGATTCCCAACTTCACACAACCGGTATTTCAAGGTTGACTCCAGCAGTCCTGACGAACCGCCTTCAAAGTCTTCCGGCTATCCTACATATGAAAAGTCAAGAGCCAGTATCAGAGTACAGTAAAGGTTCACGGGGTCTTTCCGTCTAGTTGCGGGTAAACAGCATCTTCACTGCTACTACAATTTCACCGAGTCTCTCGTTGAGACAGCGCCCAGATCGTTACGCCATTCGTGCAGGTCGGAACTTACCCGACAAGGAATTTCGCTACCTTAGGACCGTTATAGTTACGGCCGCCATTCACTAGGGCTTCGATTCGGTACTTCGCCTTGCGGCTAATACCTCCTTTTGACCTTCTAGCATTGGGCAGGCATCACACCATATACTTCGTCTTAGACGACTTTGCATAGTGCTGTGTTTTTGTTAAACAGTCGCCTGGGCCATTTCGCTTCGGCCGCCTACCGCTTCCTTACGCGAAGTAAGTGACGGTCTGCGGCTCCCCTTCTCCCGAAGTTACAGGGATAATTTGCAGAGTTCCTTAACGAGAGTTATCTCGCGCGCCTGAGAATATTCATCCCACCCACCTGTGTCGGTTTTGGTACGGACGCCATCAACGACTAGAGGTTATTTCTTGGAAGCATCGCGCCACACCATCGGTTCCTCCGAAGATTCCCCTTGACCACTACCTGGCTTTACGTCAGCGGATTTGCCTACTGACCGGCCTCATAGCGATACGGACATCCAATAGTCCGCGTGCTTAACTTACTTCGTCACCCCATTGTCATAGTTTTAGGCGGCGCAGGAATATTTAACCTGCTTACCATCGCCTACGCTTTTCAGCCTCGGCTTAGGATCCGGCTAACCCAGGGAAGACGAGCTTTACCCTGGAAACCTTAGGTTTACGGCGAGGAAGATTTTCACTTCCTTTATCGTTACTTATGCCATGCATCTTCACTAGTATCCGCTCCAGCGCTCCTTACGGTACACCTTCGGCGCAAATACTACGCTCTCCTACCGCTCTCATCATAAGATGAGAACCCGTGATTTCGGCTCTATGCTTTAGTCCCGAATATTTTCGGCGCAAAGTCTCTCGATTGGTGAGCTGTTACGCACTCTTTAAATGATGGCTGCCTCTAAGCCAACATCCCAACTGTCTGTGAAACTTCACTTCCTTACTCACTTAGCATAGAATTAAGGGCCTTAATCGACGATCTGGGCTGTTCCCCTTTTGACTACGAAGCTTATCCCCCGCAGTCTATCTCCCAGTGAACCTTCTAGTATTCGGAGTTTGGTTCCCTTCGGTAAGCCGGTAGGCTCCCTTGTGGATCCAGTGCTCTACCCCTAGAAGGAATTACACTGAGGCTAACCCTAAAGTTATTTCGGAGAGAACAAGATATCTCCAAGTTTGATTAGCCTTTCACCCCTACCCACAACTCATCCAAGTATTTTTCAACATACACTGGTTCGGACCTCCACAGAGTGTTACCTCTGCTTCATCCTGGTCATGGGTAGATCACTTGGTTTCGTGTCTAAATCATACGACTAAATGCGCTATTCACACTCGCTTTCGCTTCGGCTCCAGAACGTAAGTCCTTTAACCTTGCCGTATAACTTAACTCGCTGGCTCATCATGCAAAAGGCACGCCATCAGCCAT
>CAYGSB010000020.1:0-2851 GCA_964352505.1 uncultured bacterium | reverse complement strand
CTGCATCACCGTCTTCGTGGGGTCCAGGTCGCGCATCACCGAACCCACGATACGCCCTCCACCTACCATGCCCCGTGAAGCTCATCCTCCCCAACCCACGCGGCTTCTGCGCGGGCGTCAGCATGGCCATCGACGTGGTCGACCAGGTGCTCGACCTCTGCCCGGGCCAGGCCGTCTACGTCTACCACGACATCGTCCACAACACCCATGTGGTCGATCGCTTCAAGTCCCGCGGCGTGCGCTTCGTCGAGGACGTGGACCTCGTGCCCCAGGGCGCCATCGTGGTCTTCAGCGCCCACGGCATCGCGCCACAGGTCCGCCAGCGGGCCCTCGAGCGGGGGCTGCGCGTCATCGACGCGACGTGCCCCCTGGTCACCAAGGTGCACAACGAGGCCATCCGCTACGCGCGGCTTGGGTACCAGATCCTGCTGGTCGGCCACAAGGACCACCAGGAGGTCATCGGCACCAGCGGCGAGGCCCCGGGCGCGACCCAGGTCGTCGAGCGCCCGGCCGACATCGGGCACCTGCGCATCGACGACCCTGCCAGGTTGGTCTACCTCACGCAAACCACCCTGAGCACCGACGACGCGGCCATCATCATCGACGCCCTCAAGAGCGCCTTTCCCGACATCAAGGCGCCACCCAGTGACGACATCTGCTACGCCACCACCAACCGCCAGCACGCCGTGCGCACGCTCGCGCCCATGTGCGACCTGACGTTAGTTGTCGGCTCGACCCACAGCAGCAACAGCAAGCGTCTGACCGAGATCAGCGCCCACGCCGGCACGCCCGGCCGGCTCATCGAGGATGCCGGCCAGATCGACCATGATTGGTTCGCTTCTCCCGGCGACACGATCCTCATCACCGCCGGCGCCAGCGCCCCCGAAGACCTGGTCGCCCAGGTCTGCCGCACGCTGCTGGAACGTTACGGCGGCGAGATCCACGCCTGCGACGTGTTCGAGGAGGACGTGTACTTCGCCCCCCCCGCAGGCCTCAAGCAGATGATGCGCGAGCGGGGCATCGACCCCAAGAGCCGGGCCATCCGCGTGACGAAACCAGAAGTCACCGAAGCCAACTACGGCTCGGTGGCCCTGACCATCAGCGCCCCCACGCTCGCCTGATCCCGGGCACCCGGCGCCGTTCCGGGGCGTCCCGGCGCCATTTGGTAGGCTCCCGGAGCCACTCCGCAGGCTCACCGAGCCACTCCGCGAGCCCTCAGCACCGCTGTGCGGCTTCCGGGCACCATCCCCAGGCTTCCCGGAGTCAGGCCGCGGCGTCCCGGAATGATTCTGCGGAAGTCCAGCACCATTCCGGGGCTTCCCAGAACCGTGCCGGGCTTGCCCAGAACCGTGCCGGGGCCTCCCAGAACCATTCCGAGGACGCCCGGAATGAGAACGTGGCCTCGCAGAGTGGCAAACAGTTAAAACAGAATGATTCCGCGGATCCGTGGTATCAGTTCTGGCTATAGGTCATCCCGTATTTTCGAGCCAGGATCGGCCCGTCCGCGATGCAGCGGCGGTTTTGAGTGTACGGACGTGCCTTGTTGAGAATGAGAATGGCAGGAAGGCGTATCGGACGGCGGCCGGGCCGGAAGGGCTCCGCTTCGCGGGGTCTGGCCCGACAAATCCCCGCCGTAAGGCGGGTGGGCACTCCGTGCGGGGCTTTCAGAGCCGCGCTGCGTGAGCACGCGGCGACTCTGTGGGGCCACTCCTACTCGCTCCCCCGCTCCCAGCGGGGCCACTCCGTGGAGGGTTGTTTCGAGGTTTTCC
Organism: uncultured bacterium; assembly: GCA_964352505.1. Classification (GTDB taxonomy): domain Bacteria; phylum Chlamydiota; class Chlamydiia; order Chlamydiales; family Rhabdochlamydiaceae; genus Sacchariniichlamydia. The sequence goes on along the minus strand of CAYGSB010000020.1, from coordinate 1,082 downwards.
GAGACTAAGGCGGGCAGTTTGAGGATCATGGCGGCATGGCCCAGGGCTTGACCTGGGCGACCATAGGCCGCTGCGTTGGCTCGCTTGCAACCTCCGCCTACACTGCGCTCCATGCGTTCCCGGCTCATGCACATGATGGCGGTGGCTCTGCTGGCGATGGTCGCCGGAGCCGTGCTGGGTGCGCCGGCCGCTCCGAGGGCGATGCTTGTCGGGCACGGCCACGGGCCGGCAGCCCATAGCCACGGGCACGCGCATGGGCACGCCCATCACGCTCATCACGCTCATGCATTCGCGTCGCGTGATGATGGATCCGCACCGCACAACGAGATGGAGCCAACGGAGCCCAACGAGGCTCCGCATTGCTGCTGCCATCACCACCATCACGAGCCTCCTGTTGAATCCGACGCCCTCCAAGGCCGTGATCGCGAGCGTTTGCCATCGCCGCAGCCGGTCGCGATTGCCGACGCGGCGCCTCGATGGGCGCATTGGGCCCGTGCCTTTGAGCGGGTGCGGCCACATGCCTGCGGGCGACCGCCGGACCACATCGTCCACCTCCGAACCTTCGTGCTGCTGACCTAGATCCGGCTGGCCCGCCCCAGCCGTGCTGTCGCGTGCGCCCGCTGCGAGCGGCCGCGCCCGGTGCCCCGATCCGGTCTCAACGCACACGTTCGGAGTACAACCCTTGCCCACGCATCCATCCCGAGCCGCCGGCCTGGCCGGCGCGCTGCTCTCGCTCGCGGGCGTCGCGGCGATCCTGCCCGGCTGCCAGAGCTACCAGCCCAGGCCGCTGGACCTGCCCGCCCACCGGGACGCCTGGCGTCAGCGCACCGCCGGCGCCGAGCCGGTCCGCGCGTTCGCCCGCCGCCTGGCCCAGGCCGGTCAGCCCACGGCCTTCGATCCCGCCGACGGGCTGGAGCTGGCCGAGGCCGAACTGGTCGCCCTTGTGTTCAATCCGGACTTGCGATTGGCCCGGCTGCGAGCGGGCGTGGCGCTGGCCACGGCCGAGCACGCGGGCCTGTGGGAGGATCCGCGGTTTGGCCTGGACGTGCTGACCCTCACCGAGAGCGCGGCCAACCCGTGGC
>CAYGSB010000019.1:0-10397 GCA_964352505.1 uncultured bacterium | reverse complement strand
TCCTCTGCATGCCATTAAAGTTCCATTGCCAAGTCGAAGCCTGTACACCCCCGTAAATTATTATAACAAATTCTTGAATTTTTTGCTACTAGAGCCTCTTTTCGACCTGCCTTAAAACTACTTGAATTTCCTATCCTCTTATTTATTGAGAATTTCAACGACCTTAACATGCCCTTGTTGGCGGGCCGCTTGAATAGGTGTCATCCCGTCCCAACGCACGTTAGTATTAGCATGAGCTGCCAAGCATGCTTCCACTATTTCAACATGCCCATAGAAAGCCGCCATAAACAAGGCCGTGATCCCTTCTGTGCTCACTCGGTTGACATCAGCGTTTGCGGCTAGCAGCGCTTGAACCACATCAAGGTGTCCCCGATAAGCCGCTAACATTAAAGGGGTAGCTCCATCTTCATGACGGGTGCTATTAACATCTGCGTTTGCTGCTAATAGGGCTTGTACTACTGAACACTGACCCACATCAGCTGCTACAAGTAAAGGTGTTTCGCCGTCGTGGTCGCCGCTGTTAACATCTGCGTTTGCCGCTAATAGAGCATTGAGCACATCAACATAGCCATATCTTGCTGCTGCATGGATAGGGGCTGCGCCCTCGGCTACGGTAATATTAGGATCGGCTCCAGCAGCTAAGAGCTTTTTGGTGAGATCAATATGATTATGATGGACTGCAAGATACAGCGGAGTCGTTTCATTAATGCGCGTCGTTCCCGAATGCACGAGTTTAATGTTAATGCCATTTTCTTTGATAGAGCGTTGAAGCAGTTCTTGTAGAATGGCGTTATCTTGAGGAGAAAGTTTTAGAAAATGGCTATCTTCAGAAATAGTTGAGATATTCCGATCTTCTGGAGATGGGAGAGGACCTGTCTTAGCATGACCTGGTGTGCTTAAAAATAGTAAACTTATGAATAAAGACAGACCTTTGATAAAAGAGGAATGTGACAAATACACAAAAAAATAGTTTAAGAGATATTTTTTCTTTAGAGACATTTTTGCAATTCCTGTTGTAATTCAAGTTTTTCAGAGTTGTTTGAACTAGATTGTACTGTTTTTTCAATTAAAGCTACACCATAGATTCGTCATGTGACGGATTGTTTTAGGAAGCTCTATTGAAAGAGGTGAAAGAAATAGTTCATTAGAAAATATTGCCAGGTTAGCGAAACCCTTGGGCTGTCAGATGAGTTGATGCCTATTATCTAGGAATTTGTTGATCGTAAGATCAAATCTGCGTTACGCAAATTTTACGCACTAGACTGGGCAAAAGTGGCCTAAATGAACAGAAAAAGGACTTATCGGTTTCCCTTTAAGTCCTTGATTTGCTTAGCGTTATTTAGTTTGGTTTAGTCTAAATTTTGGAGGTGGAGAGACGCATTCAGAACTTTTGGGTGGCTCAGGTTCAAAGAAAACATTCCATTTTTCCGTTCATTTGAGCGGCTTAAAACGGTTTAATCTAGTTCAACAGCGGGATAGTTTTCAGAATATGACTCGTTTAAAGCCCCATAGTATGTGACTATACGTTTTTCAAAATCGACAACATAACTAACAACACCTGCTTCCCATGAAGCCATTAGAAATTGAGGAAAAGAACTCATTCCAGCTTGATCAATTCTAAGTGCTTTTAACAGAGCCTCACGGTCAAATGCGGGAATATCGGTAGTAGTGTTTATTAAAGGAGAGCCCTGACTTACAACAGGACCATACTGAGTAAGATAAATACTCTGACATGAAGGGAGGTTCCAAATGTTTCGAGTAATTCCAGCTCTTTTTAAAGTTTCTGCAAGATAAGGAAATCCGCCTACTTTGGGACGAATGCTCATAGCCAATTGTTGCGCTTTTATTAGGTTTTCTACCGCTTTGCTCATATATTGCCCTTACTAAAATAAAAGATTTTAGAGCGAAGATAGCAGATTTAGAATAATTAAACTATAAACAGCTTTACGAGCCGGTGAGATGGCTTCTGATTTTCCTTATCAGATCAGGAGGTAGACATATGTATTCTCATGACCATTTAGTTTAAGTGATTGTATAAAAACAAGATAGAGTAGTTGTGATAGAGACTTACGCAATATTTCCGCATTCAAGTAAAAAAGTGTCACAATTTCGAATGATTTTTTTTGAATTCTGAGACAGTAATTTCCCTGTGAATTACGGGTATCACATTTGTCACAAGATTAGAAATGGGTACTTCAGATTATTGAAGTTTTTCAGGGAGTTTTGCGTAGTCTAATCCAATATTGTGCGTAAATCAGTGTTAAGTAGGTGGATTTCTAGGAAAAAATTTCCTCATGTTATTCCTTAAAATACAAAATTAACTCCGAAAAGTGAAGTCTTTAAAAATGATGGAGATTAAAGGGATAGGTTCAGAAATTTTGATTGGTAGAAAATTCGCTTTTCCATTCTTCAGCTATCTGGTTAATTACAGGCTAGCAACATCGGAGGTTTGACAATTTCGAGCTCTATTGGTACATTACTTAGAATTATAGTTACTGTAACCAAAGGGATTCCTATATGACTCAAATATCGAATGCTAAAAAACAGGCGCGTTTCCGTAAAAAGGAACACCTCAAACGCTGTGCTGATAAGATTTATGATCAATGGGTGCGTTCGCCTCTGAAATTTCGGTACTCTAGAAGAACAGAAGAAGAAGTTCGTCATTCGCTCGATGAAGCAGTGGCACTTCCTTCTGATTGGAAAGAAGAGGATTACGAGTCCGCAAAAAAAAAGCTTGGGCAATATCATTTGGATTTAATCTCCTCAGTAGATCAGATCTCAAATGACGTTAATGGCGACTGGGCTTCTCGTTTAGGTGAGTTTGCGATAACACCCGATCCTGCAAAATATTTTGCTGATAATAAAACAAGAGTTGAGAATGCGTGGGCTTTAGCATCCCATACAATCTCTGCCTTAAAACTATCAAGCTGTAACCCTACTGATCAGGCCGCTGCTATGATGGAAGTCATCCGCATTGTGGGACGATCCCTAGTAAGTAATCGTGAAATTCACTGCTCTCAGGCAACTGCCATGTGTCTGGCAAGTATTGGCCCCCAATTCGACCGCCCTCACTGGTTCGCAGAGAAGCTTGCCGAAGCAATACGTCAGCAGATTGGTGAAAGCCTAGCTCATGAAGTGGGGCGACACTTGAGTAATTCATAAGGACTTGTCATGACAGAAGCTAACTTAGATAATTTCCATCTTCAGGAGAATTGTATTTATAAGGAAGAGCATTATTTAGTTCGGGACAATGGAGCCGTACTACGCCAATCCCGTACAGGCAAGCGCTTTCGCTCGTCCGACGACCAATGGACTTTTGGCACGTCAATCCAGAAGGGTTATATGCATATTGGCTCGGAACGTGTTCACAGGATTGTAGCAACGGCATTTCATGGAAAGCCACCGACCGCAGATTATGTCGTTGACCACATCGACACGAACCGCTGCAATAACCGGCCCGAAAATCTCCGATGGTTGACTCGGCTGGAAAATGTACTTCGGAACCCAGTTACCAAAAAAAAGATCGAATTGATCTTGGGCAGCATTGAGGTGTTTCTTGAAGATCCTTCCAAATTGCCTCCCGCTTGTCTTGGTCCGAAACTCGACTGGATGCGAAGAGTTACCCCTCAAGAAGCTCAAGCTTGTCGGGAGCGTATGGACTTATGGGCAAAAAGTGATAAGCCGCCTACCGGCGGAGGCTCCCTCGGAGAATGGGTTTTCAAACCTTCTCCCACCCAAAAACTATCTCCAGAAATGTCATCGAAAGCGCACGGCTTAGTAATGGCAAAAACGCCAGGCGCAGCCCAGCGCAAATGGCGAACCCCTAGTGAATTTCTCTGCTGCCCACAAAAGGAGGACGAAAAGTCGATTGCAGCTTATGCGGCAAAATTGACAGCCGGTTCTATATTTTCCCGCAACGACTTCTCAACATCGATCGTTCGGGAATCTACGGTAGTTGATGATAGCCATTCATTCTATGTAGTGTGCGAACAGGCTGAAAGGAACGCTGTGAAGCCGTGGTCGCTTGCGAGAGTTACGTTTGAAGGAGGTTTATATGTGCATACTAGCCTTGGTACCTTCTTTTCCAGGGGAGGCGCAGAAAAACAGTTCTGCCTCACACGCGGACTAGAATGGACAGGAGGCGACACTTTCGATGATTACTGCTGAGAGTAGCTTTCAAAAACAGGGTTTGTTTTGTGTCTGTTTCATCTAGTCTAGTGCGTAAATAGTGCGTAAACGCGGTGGTTTTTCGGAAATTTTGAGGGTCGAAATTTTACTTAATTTTATCTATGAAAAAGGCTCGGAATTTTCCGAGCCTTTTTGGAATGGAGGTGGAGAGACAAGTTCAGAACTTTTGACTGGGAAAAATGTCTCAGTTTCTATTCGAATTTCCCTATAGAGAAGACATTGCGACCAACCGAAATATCTCCTTCCCTTTCCAATAAGTTGACAAACAGATGAAAAAATCATTAAATTGCTCTAGCAAATAAGGCTTAATTCTTACAATAAATCCTGCCTTTATCGATCAGAGGAAGCAATGACTAGATGGACAACGGGGACCTGTGCAGCAAACGGGATTTCCATGCACTATCTCCGAACGGGAGGCGATAAACCTTCCCTTGTTTTGCTTCATGGACTAATGACAAGTGGAGCATGCTGGACTCCTTTGGCGCGGGACCTCGAGGAAGATTACGATATTATTATGTTAGATGCCCGAGGACATGGGAACTCCAGTTTCCCGAGCCTGGGCTACTGCTATAATACGCTTGCTAACGACGTTTTAAGCTTTATCGAAGCTCTTAGACTCGATTCTCCAGTGTTACTTGGCCATTCTATGGGAGGCATGACGGCGGCTGTGGTCGCCAGTCAGAATCCCAAAAGACTACAAGGGCTTATCTTGGTTGATCCAACCTTTCTGACAGCGCAGCGTCAACGAGAAGTTTACGAGAGTGATGTCCTAGCTCAGCATCGCCGAGTTCTCAATTTATCCAAAGAAGATTTCTTGGCTGAAGCTCGGATTCGAAACAGCCATCGGTCATCAGAACTCATTGAACTCATGGTGCAAGCAAGATTTCAAACCAGCATTCATGCTTTTGAAGTTTTAATGCCACCCAATCCTGATTACATCCAGCTAATTAGCTCTCTCGATATCCCCAGCTTACTTGTCATTGGTGGTGTTCGCGCATTGGTTTCTTCTGTGATGGCCTCAGAACTTGCTGCGCTTAATCAGCATCTGGAAGTTGTTCAAATTGAGGAAGCAGGTCATGGAATTCCCTATGATCACCCCGAGCGTCTTTCAGTTGTTGTGAAATCTTTTTTACGTTCCCTACATGCCTAGAATTTTTCATTGGGAAAAACTCAAAATTCTCTATAATCTAGATCTTAAAATTAAGAGGAATTATCCGAATGAATGCTGGTGAAATGATTCTCTACACGACCGAAGATGGTAAAACTTCTATACAGCTATTCCCTATAGAGGGGACTGTTTGGATGTCTCAGGCAGAAATTGCGGCTCTTTTTCAAACGACTCCTCAAAATATCACGCTCCACATTAAAGCGATTTATGAAGAAGGCGAATTAGAGGAGGGGGCAACTTGTAAGGATTTCTTACAAGTTCGATCAGAGGGGGGAAGAGAGGTTAATCGAAAGCTTAAGTTCTATAACCTCAATATGATATTAGCTGTAGGTTATCGAGTTCGGTCACATCGAGGAACTCAATTCCGAAAATGGGCAACAGTTCATTTGGAAGAATACCTTGTTAAGGGATTTGTAATGAATGATGCGCGACTCAAGGAACCAGGTGGCATAGACTATTTCGATGAGTGGTTAGAGCGGATTCGTGAAATTCGTTCTTCAGAGAAGCGCTTTTATCAAAAAGTGCGAGATCTATATGTGACAGCGATCGATTATGATCCCAAAAGTGAGCAGGCCCAGCTTTTTTTCAAGAAAGTGCAAAATAAGATGCTCTGGGCGACAACTCATTGTACAGCAGCTGAACTGATTGCCCAGCGTGCTGACCCAAGCGCCTCAAATATGGGACTCACAAGCTGGAAAGGCAATCGAGTGAGGCGGCAGGATGTGACCATTGCTAAGAATTACCTGAATCAATCAGAGCTCAAAGAATTGAATGAGATCGTTGTTATGTACCTTGATTATGCAGAAAATCAAGCAAAACGGCGTAAAACCATATCAATGGAGCAATGGGAAGAGAAGTTAGACGCATTCCTTAGATTCAGTGAGCACGATCTTTTGAACCATGCTGGAAAGGTAACTGCAGAAGTCGCTGAAAAGCTCGCGCTTGAGAGATATGAACAATTTGATGAAAAGCGTAAATTAGAACAGAAAGAAAAGGCAGATGCAGAAGATATTGCCCTATTAGAGGAGCTTCAGGCAAGTTCAGAGGGGATTGCAAAACAAGTAAAATATGATGAATAGTTCTTTTGGGGGTTGTTCAGACAGTTGCCCGGCGAAAGTTAACTATTTCCAAAATGGAAATAGTTGATTCTCAGGTTTTCAAATAAAATGCTAGTCTTTTGATCAGACTTTGTTGGAGACGGTGACGCATTTAGAACTTTTGATTGGTCAAAGTTTTGTATTTCTGCAGTTTTCTTTACCGAAAGATTTAGTCCTCTTTAGAGAAGGCGAGCTTTTCCATGAGCAGCGCTTTCAAAATCTTACTCTGACTTTTTATGGATCCTGGTGGGTATTTCAATGACTTATCTCCTGCATAAGCATTACAGAGCTTCATATGTTTAATAAGTTCACGAATTGGTTCATGTTGGTCTTGGCGAATTTTAGAGTTCAACAATTTAATGTGATAGGTAAATTCAAAATGACATTTAGGACAGCCTACACCTTGAGAAATGTTATAATCCATTTCGTTTAGTAGATTTTTAACAAGTTCTTGTTCTGAGCTATCTGATGGATCGGAATAGTGGTTATTGATTATATTTGCTTGCTGAATAGAGTTGTTGTTGCCACTTATAGAAATTGCATCACCATGCTTAGTTTTAGACGACACTTTCTGAATAGGAGAATTTTCTTTTTTTGAGATAAACATGAGCTTTAGCTTATCGAAGATTTTAAAAGGTTCCATTTTTAATCCCTCAGTCACTATCAAAAAAGCCTATCAGATTTGATAGGCTTTGACAAGGTTTGGTAATGGGGGTGGAGAGACGCGTTCAGAACTTTTGATTGGGAAAAATTTTCACTTTTCAAGCCTTGCCAAACCATGTTAGATTCTATGGCTTCATAACCTGTTGAAGTTAGGAGCCTATGAAAACAGCCTTGAGATTAGTTGGATTTTCAATGATTTTTTGCTCCTCCCTGAAAGCAGCAGAGAGTTTTATGCTGATTGACGGGAATACAAGCAGAGTTATCCAAGAGTTTGGTCCCAACCTTTACAGGCGTGTTACGCCTGCTTCTACATTTAAAATTACCTTAAGCTTGATAGGATTTGATGCGGGCATTTTAGAGGATGATATGACACCAGTTTGGGATTTCCAAGAAGGTTACGATGACTTTTTGGCAAGCTGGAAGTCTTCTCAAACTCCTAGGTCGTGGATGGCAAGTTCTTGCGTTTGGTTTTCAAAAATTCTCACGTATGAATTAGGACTCGAGAGATTTCAGGCATATTTGTTTTCATTTGAATATGGAAATCAGGACTTCTCCTCAGGGTTGGTAGAACCAGGACCTTTAAGTCCTGCATGGGTGAGTTCTTCTTTGAAAATTTCTCCAAAAGAGCAAGTTGAATTTATTCAAAAAATGGTACTTGGAGCTTTGCCGATTTCATATCATTCATTTGAAATGACTAAAACGATATTGTTGAAAGAAAAGCTACCAGAGGGTTGGGAATTATTTGGAAAAACAGGATTGGGAACAGATGTGTTAGAGGATGGGAAAAGTGAGCGAGTCAGATGGTTTGTCGGGTGGATTGAAAAAGATAAAGACTTTTTCCCTTTTGCCTATCAAATGCGTGCCAAAGAGGTTGATGTGAATGAAGCTATCCCAAGAGTTAAGCATTTATTAGAAAAAACTCATTTAAATAGCTATTAAAAAGACCAGGTTTTAAAACCTGGTCTCAATGGAGGTGGAGAGACGCATTCAGAACTTTTGATTGGTCTGGAATCAAAGAAAGATTTCACCCTTTGAGCTGCTTAGCCACTGGTTAATTCCTGGTCTAAGCTAAAGTAATGGAAGGAGAGGTAGGTTATCTTTTAGGGGATGAGGGGTTCTTTCAGGCATCATGAGAATATTGCTTAATTGCAGCACGGATTCTCGACATATCCATACCCAATGATTCTGAAAACTCTATCATATCAACTTCTATGGCTCCCCGAAGTCGTTTGGCTTCATCTGAAACGGTTTTAATTCTATTAAAAATCTTCTCTACTGCAGAACTTGTATGGATATTATCTAGGTAATCATGTAGGAATTTGTGAATTAGCCAGTTTCTTTCTTCGAGAAAAGCTTCTAGGTCGCCATACAGTCTCTCAGGGTAAAGAGTATTTTTCTTTGCGCGCTTAATGGCTCGACCGAGTGTGATAGAGCGATGTTCTTCTAAAAATCTGTCTGCTTTTTCTTTAGGTATTCTGCGAGGATATTGCGCATCTTTTTTTAAGGTGATTGAAACACTGAGAGCCCCTTCCAGATGTTGAATCATGCATATGGCCTCACCAATAAGGCGATATAACGATATTACATCCTGTTGTACAAGCTTTGTGCCACAATTAGTCGGCATGCAACTCTCCTGTCTCTACCATAAGTGTTTCTCAAATCTGCCACTTAAATCTAGGGCCGTTTAAGGGTAGAGCTCTAAACATTTTCCGTTTTCTATCAAATAAAATTTATTAAAATTTTGTGTATTTAAAAAATCAGTGTTTTGCGCAAAGAATTTTTTGTAGTCATTATAATCCAGAATCGGGTGTGTATTTATGAGTACCAGCCATTTTGACATTTCTAGCTTTACACACTTTGTGTGCTTTTTTCTGATAATATTAGATAGAATATGTACAACTTGGGCTGCAAGAGAGCCGTCGTGTACTGGGTCTGGGGAATAAAATGAGCAAAAAAAGTTTTCTATTATTGGGTAGTATTTTTCGTTTTCATTAAATTTATACCAATTCGACTTGAATACCTCTAAAGAGACTCCTTTTATGTCATCTTTCCCAGTGAGAACTGTTAATTCTGGTTTGACGTGATTTTTTATGTCTTTATAAGCAATCAATTGATTGTTTAGATACATATTCTTGATAACGTTTAAAATCTTTTTTGCTAACTTTGAACGCTTGTCTGAGGGTATTGGTGATGTATAAAGTATAACAATAGAGTCGCCATTTTTTATCCAACTCCCATTTTTTTTCAGGTCATTGTTAAAGGCTGTCTCTAAAAGATTTCCAGCGGATGCTTCATATTTTATTTTATCAACTTTTTCATGAGGGGGATTATCTGTTGAATCTTGATTTTCTAGTAAAAGAAATCCATGACCGGTTTGGGTAACTTCAACAGCAATCTCTTTTTGGCCAAATTTAATTATAAAATCAGGTGCAGTGGCGTATCCGAAAGGCTCTCTTAATATATCAGATGGAAAGCATCCTTTTTTAGTATAAAGGTATTCACAAAGTGCATTAAGAGCGTGAGTTTCTTCTGGGCGATGGTTTTTTGTAATATCTTATTACCTCTTTAAGAGTAAAAGCAGATAGATTGGCAAAAGGCACAAACTTTGTCAATGGTTGTATGTTGCTAATATTGTTGGCTTTTTAGCCAAAGATAAAGATGCTCGGTTGCACGCACGTCGTCTTCGTTGTAGTCAATTATAGCATATAAAGTTTTTTATTTCAAAGTTAATACATAATAGAATTAAGTTGCTAGAAATGAGGTGGTTGCAATTTCAAAAAAACATAGAGTATTGATAAATAAATGGTTATAAAAAAACTAGAAAATTTATATATTTCGATTAAGGGAAGTAGCTGAAAAACCTCCCGTCCCAGAAAAATCGATCTACCTCTATTCGCTGGACAACCTCTTGAAATTGTCTAAGGCAAGAGTCGCTTCTCTCAACACCTTCAAAATAAAAAAGGACTGGTCAAAGACCAGTCCTTTTGATGGAGGTGGAGAGACGCATTCAGAACTTTTGATTGGAGGAATTTCCAAGTAAGGTTATTTGGTTCCTTTAAAAATTCGAGAAAATAAGCATATGATGCAGTTAACACCCAGAGCTAGACCTTTTATTGTCCATTCAAGGATTTCCATAACAATAAGATCGAGAAACATAAGTCTCCTGTTGGCTTTCACCCTCATTATTAGCAAATGACCAAACAAAAAACCAGCTCGAAAGAGCTGGTCGATTGGAGGTGGAGAGACGCATTCAGAACTTTTGATTGGAGGAATTTCCAAGT
>CAYGSB010000018.1:0-11836 GCA_964352505.1 uncultured bacterium | reverse complement strand
TTGAACTTGGGACCTCAACATTATCAGTGTTGCGCTCTAACCAACTGAGCTATAACCGCGGTATGGCAGGCGGCCCAAGTTATCCCTTGGGCCGGCTATGGAGGCTAGGAGAGTCGAACTCCTGACCTTCTGAATGCAAATCAGACGCTCTACCAGCTAAGCTAAGCCCCCAGAAAAGCTCGCCCATGAAAATGCTTCACAGACAAGTGCCGCGCCATACGGCATATTTCCTTCCAAAAAAAAGAAGGAATTAAACAACATACTAGATTCATCAGTTTTGCGCAATGGATCAAGACCCGAGTTGATGTTTTTTAATCCAATTTTTTGGATCTTCCTGCAATGAGGAAATCATTTTAGGCAAACAATTTTTTAATTTTTTAGCCGGCTGCCAACCCAGAATATTCTGAGCCTTTGATATATCTAAATCGTAGTGATCATCAGCCAGATCAATCATCCAAGGCTTGATAAACGACTTTGGAATAAAGGGGATCTTCTCTTGGAAAAAAGCCCCCAATTTTGCAAACCATTTTGGGATCCGAAGGGTCCACCAGGGCTTTCCATGAAGGAGCCTTCCGATTTCATCCTGCAAATCTTGAAATGTCATTAGATCGGGCTCTCCGAGGGCAAAGAGCTCCTCCTTTGGAAGGATTTCCCGTTTTTCCACAACAAGCTTAAGGGCCTGAAGTAAATCATCCATATGGAGAAAAGTTGCTCCCTGATCCGGATTGCCTGGAAAAAGGTGACTTTCAATCCTTTTTTCGTAGATGCGGATGATATGTTGTGAGATCGGGATGGAGTTGCAATCGTCATCATAGACCCCTGCGATCCGCAAAATCACAGATTTGCTGTTTCCCTGCCGCTTACGAATGATTTCTTCTGTCTTAGTTTTTGATAGGGGGTATTCCCATTTAGGATCGACAACCGATTCTTCCCGAATTTTTTCACCCCTTTTACATGGAGCATAGACGAGCATAGTACTCGAAAACACAAATTGGGTTAATTCGAAGTCTTCAAGGGCTTCTAAGAGGTTTTTCGTACCATTTATAGTAATTTTTTGATACTTTTCCCACTCCCCTCCCGTAAAATTATAGTAGGCTGCAAGATGGACGAAAGAGGCTATCTTCCCTCCAAACTTGCTTTTCACTTGGGCTAGTGCCTCTCGCGTAGCAGCTAAAGAGCTAATATCTGCAGGGATAAAATCAATACCGAGTGAGGCTTTAGGTGGGACAATATCCAATCCGACAACGTGGAAATCCTTAGAGAACAACTTTGCAGAGGCGCTCCCTATTCTGCCACTGACGCCGGTAATAATTAGGAGAGGTTTTTCCATGTTTCTCTTTTTAAAGAAAAACATTTCGCTTTGCAAGAGAGAATTTTTTACAGATTAAACAAGTAAAGCGCTAGTTTAATTAAAAGATTTGTAAGTAACATCATAGCCAACCTCCTTTAATAACTAGAAGTGTAGTCTATTGAAAGTATAATAAGAATATGAAATTATTTTTTTGCTTCTCTTTGAGCTCTAGCTCTGAGTGCATAAACACTCACGATCCGTGCGACTAAAATAGCCAGATAGAACTGCCCCACTAACCCTTCTAAGACAGCAAGCATTTGACCCACATCCCCTGCAGGAGTGATATCTCCATATCCTATAGCCAGCAAGGTTATGAAGCTAAAATAGATCATTTCAGAGTGGTAGTGACCATGAGGAAAAAGAGGGGGTCTATCGATGAGTCCATGGAAAGAGCCTGGATAGAGAAGCTCCATCAGTGTAAACATGATCGCAAAGGCAAAACCGATCATAAAATATACACAAATCGTTCCTCTTAGCACATCATTGGTCACCTTTCCTAAAAGAACACGACTCAATAAAGAGAAAATCGCAAAAATTAAAAAAATGAGAGATGCGCCGAGTGCTGCGACAAAAAGCCATTCTGATAAGACGAAAAGGCTCCACCAGTTGAGAATAAATGTAGGGATTCCGAGCACGAGTGCAAACACTTTCACCGCTGTTGTATGATGGCAGTTAAAAATGGCAGCGAGGAGCACCCCAGTGAAGAAGAGATGCCAAATGGTGATGTACTCAAGACCGATATCGTAAGGACGGAAAATAAAGAGCAAAATCAAGAAAAAGAGGAGCTGCTTGAAATCACCGACGAGAAATCGTTGGCTCCAATCGGCGAGTTTGTCTCTAAACTTTTTCATATACTCTGGTTAACAGATGAAAAAGATTATTGACAAGCTTAAGGTCTCCTATCGGTTTTTCTTGTAAAAGAGACTTAAGAAGTCAGTTCCTGGATAGATATCTTCTTTCTCAAAGAACATACCCGCTTTTTGCATCACTTTTTGAGAGGCGATGTTTTCTTTATAGGTCGCTCCGATAAAGTAGTCGTTATCGAGATTCTGAAAACCCCACTTTAGAAGGGCAATCGTCAGTTCTGTAGCATACCCTTTTCCCCAGAACTTCTGGTGGAGATGATACCCTACCTCTATTTCTGTTGATTGATGGTTGTACCCCAAATGAACAAGGCCTGCCCTCCCGACAAATTCCTCGGAAGTTTTTTCAAATACATTCCAGAATCCGTGACCGAATGCTTTCCAATGAGCTAGATTTTTCTCAAGACCCTCTTGAACTTGAACAAGTGATCGGGGATTTCCTGTGCCAATAAAGCGCATAACGACTGGATCAGCCTGAAGAGGAGCAACAAGATCTATCTCCCCTTCAAAAGGTTTTTTTAGAATCAGTCGCTCTGTTTCGATCATTGTTGAGGGGGCTTATGCATGTTTTTTCCTGAAACCATGCCTGCTGAAACTACAAATCGCATCCCCTGCTCGACACTCATATCAATCGGTTTAACCCTGTCTCTAGGAACAGTGGCCATGATACCACCAATCTGATAGCTAAGAGGTATGTAAATTGCCACTCTATCCCCTTCATTGAGCTCTTCAGGAAGATCGGTGAAGTCTTCCCGGGTCTGAATCGCTAAAAATCGAAGGCCATCATACTCGACAAGGACCATTTTACCTTTTTTTTCGTTCGTCTTTGGTTCCAAATAGCTCATCATATCGGCAACAGAACTGTACAAAGTTTTGAAAAGGGGGATTCGTGCGAAAAGTCGATCCATCAAGTTGGTAAACTTTTGAATGATGTAATTATTGACGATGATGCCAACCAAAAAAATAAAGACAAAGGCAACGGCAAGGCCCATTCCGGGAAAATAATATTTGCCGACTAATCCTTCTAAAGGGATACGAAAAATATCTTCTAGCGAGCGAAAAAGCCAAATAATGATAGCAATACTTATGGCGACAGGCGCTAAAGCAATCAGTCCACGCTTAAAAATTTTTCCCATTTAAAAATAATATGGGTATACATGTGTTAAATGCAACAAATTTGGAGGTGCATATGAGTGATACACTAGTCGTAGCAAGCAAAATTAAGTCTTTTATCAAAAAACACTCTGAGATGAGCACATCAGCCTCTGTGATGGATGCGCTGACAAAGATCGTCGAAGAGGAGTGTGTAAAAGCAATTGAGAATGCAAGAAAAGATAAACGTAAAACAGTAATGGACCGCGATTTTCAACGATGAAACATAAATCCCATCCAATGAAATGGGTCCTCTGGGGGCTCGCAGCATTTTTCTATTTTTATGAATTTTTCCTGCGGGTTGCCCCCAGTGTTATGATCCCTGAATTAATGGCGGCTCTTAACGTCAATGCAACGGCTATTGGTCTGCTCACCGGTTTTTATTTCTACATCTACGCTCCTATGCAGCTACCTGTGGGGATGCTGACCGATCGGTTTGGAGCTAAAAAACTCCTTGGTTTCGCAGCTTTGGTTGCCGGATGTGGAACCCTTCTTTTTGCAATTGCAAATACCTTTTGGGTTGCTGCTCTCGGCCGCTTTTTGATGGGTGGTGGATCGGCCTTTGGTTTTGTCAGCATGGTCTATATTTGCTCTCATTGGTTTCCTGAAAAAAACCGAGGGATCCTAATTGGCCTCGGAAGCTCGATCGGGATGCTTGGAGCAGTATCTGGAGAAGGTCCGCTCCGCAGTATGATCGACTTTTTTGGTTGGAGAACGGCAAATTTGCTTTTGGGAGGTTTAGGCATTGTCCTTGGACTTGTCATCTTCCTGGTTATGCGAAAAGCCCCAGCTGAGATGATAAAATACGAAGAAAAAACAACAAATACTAAAAGTCACATACTTGCTGACTTAAAAATTGTCTCAAAAAATGGCTACAGCTGGTTAAACTCCATTTCCAGCCTTTTTCTCTACATCGCAACCCCAGGCTTTGCTGGCCTTTGGGGGATCCCCTTCATTCACACAATCTACGGTGCTTCGATTAAAGAAGCGGGATATGCCGTTTCTATGGTCTTCATCGGTTGGGCTGTAGGAGGCCCCCTCATAGGGCACTACTCCGACAAAATCAACAAAAAGAAGTGGCTCATCGTCTCATCAGCTCTCATCGGCGCAATCTTAATGTCAGTTGTGGTCTACATTCCCAATCTCCCCTTCGCTCTCCTCTACATTCTCTTTTTCTTGATCGGATTTATCTCTGGAGCTCAACTATTGAACTATAGTTACGCGATCGATCTAATGCCCGATTCGGTCAAAGGGACAGCTGCGGCTTTTAATAATTTTCTCGTCATTGTGGGTGCTGCAGCAATCCAACCCCTCATTGGAATGATTCTAGACAGAAATTGGACAGGACAAATGGAAAAAGGGATTCGGATTTACTCTGCGGAAGCCTACAAAATTGCAATGAGTTGCTTTCCAGCAGCATTTCTGCTTGCTTTTGTTCTTTCGCTATTCCTTAAAAAGAACGAAACAAAGAAGTATATATGGCAAAAGTTCTTCACCCCATGAGATACCTCGTATGGTTTCTCGGGGCAACATTCTATCTCTATGAGTACTTCTTAAGGGTGTCTCCTAGTGTAATGGTTACCGAGTTGATGGGCGCTTTTTCGGTGAATGCACTGGCGATCGGCTCTCTCAGTGCCTTTTATTTTTATATCTACGCTCCGATGCAACTTCCCGTCGGCCTATTAACAGATCGAATAGGAGCGAGGAAGCTCCTCGCATCTTCTGCCCTTCTTGCAGGGCTTGGCGCCTTCTTTTTCGCAGTTGCACCTGCCTATTGGGTAGCCGCGTGTGGACGCCTCTTAATGGGGCTTGGCTCCTCTTTTGGATTTGTTTGCCTTGTTTATATTTGTTCTCATTGGTTCCCTGAAAATAAGTGGGGGCTAATGATTGGGCTTGGCAACACTTTTGGAATGATCGGTGCAATTCTAGGGCAGGGGCCACTGCGTGCTGGAATTAATTACTTTGGATGGCGTCCCTCTATCTTCGGACTCATGTTTTTTGGGTTCGTATTAGCAGGGCTGATCTTTTGGCTTGTCAGGAACGACCCTCCGGTAGTGAAAATAAATACATCTAAGAAAAAAATACAAAAACCCCATCTTTTGCATAACCTGAAGATTGTGTGCAAAAACCCCCAGAGCTGGATCAATGCCCTAGCTGCCCTTTTTCTCTATGTCCCTACTGCAACTTTTGCAGGTCTTTGGGGAATTCCTTTCATCCACTCAACCTACCAAGTTTCCATTACAGCAGCCGGCTTTGCAATCTCAATGGTCTTCGTCGGATGGGCATTTGGAGGGCCAATCCTCGGCATTTATTCGGATAAACTACAGAAAAAAAAGCAGCTCCTCCTCCTCTCTACCCTTATCGCCCTTTGCTTCATGTCTCTTATCATTTACGTGAAGCTTCCCTTCTTTGTTCTCTATCTGTTTCTATTTCTTGTCGGCTTCATGTCTTCGACGCAACTACTCAACTTCAGCTACTCGATTGATGTGAATCCGATTGAAGTAAAGGGAACAGCTGCAGCATTTACTAATTTTATTGTCGTGATTGGAACAGCAACTTTGCAGCCATTTGTTGGGTATCTCCTAGACCTAAATTGGACAGGGACAATGGATGGCACCCTTCGGCTCTACTCGCCGTTTGCCTACACCTTCGCTATGAGCGTATTTCCCCTATCACTACTTATCTCCCTTTTCTTCATCTCCTTCCTCAAAAAGAGACAAACTTCATGAAAGCCATGGTCCTAGAAAAAGTGGGAGAACCGCTCGTCTTAAAAGATGTTGCAACTCCAACACCTTCTCAGGGCCAAGTGCGGATTAAAATTTCTTGCTGCAGTGTTTGCCGAACGGATCTCCACATTCTAGACGGTGAGCTGCCGGATATCCCTACACCCCTTATTCTGGGGCATCAAATCGTAGGGAGAATCGATTCGAAAAGCAACAGGTTTCAACCGGGTGATCTGGTTGGCATTCCTTGGCTTGGCAAAAGCTGCGGACACTGCTTGTTCTGCAAATTAGATAGAGAAAACCTCTGTGACCATCCCCTTTTCACCGGCTATACAATCAATGGTGGGTTTGCAGAATACTGTATTGCTGATGAGTCTTTCATCTTCCTGATCCCAGTTGGCTACCCTGAAATCCAAGCAGCTCCTCTTCTTTGCGCAGGAATGATTGGATACCGGTCCCTAAAAATGACCGGTGAGGCAAAAAAAATTGGATTTTATGGATTTGGTTCTGCCGCCCATTTATTGATTCAGGTAGCGATTCACCAGAAGAAAGAGGTGTATGCTTTTACTAGGCCGGGTGATAATCAAGGGCAAGAGGAGGCAAAAAAAAGAGGCGCAGTATGGTCTGGTGATTCTGAAACACCCCCACCGGAGTCTCTCGATGCAGCGATCATCTTTGCCCCTGTAGGTTCCCTTATTCCACAAGCTCTTAGGGCTATTCGAAAAGGGGGGATCGTTGTCTGCGGTGGCATCCATATGAGTGATATTCCCTCTTTTCCCTACGACATTCTCTGGGGTGAGCGAACTCTTTGCTCGGTAGCAAATCTCACTCGGAAAGATGGGGAGGAGTTTTTAGCCCTTGCTCCAAAGATCCCTATCCGCACTGAAGTAACAACATTTCCCCTTGAAAAAACGAATGAAGCGCTCAATGCTGTGAGAGAAGGAACCATCGCCGGTTCAGCGGTGATTATTCCTTAGAAAATTTTCCAAGAATAGGATCGACAATTTTCACAAGATCGTGAGGCTTCATGATGATTGATTCTGTTCGAAGACCGCAGTTGAAAGCCGAAGTAGACCTTTCAAGGATTGCCTCATCAAAATAGGTATCTAGATTAAAGAGTCGCCCGAAGGGAGGAACTGCGCCCAGGAGCAAACCAAAACGCTCTTCGATCACTGCTGGGTCTTCAAACTCACACTTCTCCCCTACCGCCTCTGCGACAGCCTTCATATCGAGCTTGAGATGGGCAGGGATATTCACCTGATAATTCTTTTTTGTTTTCTTGCCCCGAAGAATGATTGCCTTAACACCATCTTCAACGGCAATTCCACGCATAGCAGCAGTTTCTTCGGATGAAACAGGAGTCTCGTTATGCTGCATCAATTCGTAATCAATATCACTCTGGTTGAGAAGACGGACGATTTCATTGCGGATATTTTCGCCCCCAAAAATAATCTTTGCCTTGATCCGGTTCCCCGCAATCCTCTTCGGATCTGAAGGAAAGAGAGATGCTTCACGGATATTAGACAGCCCTAGGAGAGTCATCGTCAATCGCTCGAGTCCCATTCCAAAACCACCATGGGGTGGCATCCCATGTTTAAAAATTGTTAGGTAATCGGCAAAACTCTCAGGGTCCATCCCCTTTTCTTTGATCCCTTCGACCATCGATTCATAGGTGTGGCGCCGCTGTCCGCCTGAAGTGATCTCCACTCCCCCGCAGAGCAAATCGAAAGTATTGGTTAAAATTGGATCCTCCTCATTCACAAAGGAGTAAAAGGGTCTCTTTTCTTTTTTCCAGTCGGTGACAAACATGCAATCAACGCCGTGGCATTCTTTTGCATATTTGCACAGTTCTTTTTCTGCAGCAGGGCTTAGGTCGGGTTCATCGCGCTCATCGATCCCAGTACGCTCAAAATAGATAGCTTGAGCCGCTGCAAAGGTTACTCGGGGGATAGGGTTTTCCTCCGGACAATCGACTAATTTAGTTCCTAAAACAGCTAACTCTTTTTGACAATGGTCCCTGAGGTGTTTAATCATAGCCTTGATGCAGCCTTCTTGGACATCAAGCACTTCGTGCCAATCGTCAAAAAAACCCATCTCAAATTCGAACTGTTTCCCTTCTGATAAGTGACGGGGGGTATGCGATGGCTCTGCCCTGAAAAAAGGCATCAGAGCAAATACTCGCTCATTGACGCCAACCATGATCTGCTTATAAAGCTGGGAGCTCTGCGCAAGCGTTGCCGTATATCCAAAATAGTCAACGTTGAAAAATTCAGCCCCCCCTTCAGAAGAGGCTCCAATGATATTTGGGGCGAAGTATTCAACAGCTCCTACAACATCGTGCATGTAGAGTCTAAAGGCGTGGACAAGTTCTGCTTGAACTCTGAAAACAGCTTGGATTTTGCGATTGCGAAGAGCAATTGACCGATGATCTAAAATAAATTCAAGGTCTGATGGAATTTCAGGTTTGTAGTACTCAACAGCTGGTACGGCAGTGATTGGAACTTCTACTTCGATTTTTGCGTCTAAAACCTCAAATCCGAGATCTGCCTGCTCAGATTTTACGGGCTTGCCCGTAACTCGCAAAATGCTTCCGGGCTGCAATTCTGAAAGAATTTTTGCCTGATCTTTATCCTGAATGACAATCTGTGCAAGGCCTGTCCGATCACGAAGGATAAGAAAGCCTAGCTTGCCCAGTGAGCGAAAATGGTTCATCCATCCCCGCAAAAGGACGGTTTGATCAATATGGGATAAAAGATCTTTGGCTAGGACTCGTTTCATAGGAGTAAATCATAGAAAAAAAGGGGTTATTACTCAATGATAATACCAAGGCCGTTTAGTAGAGATAAGGCCTCGACTTTGGAAAACTTTGCTCCTTTTAGGTCATTATTCAGCGGATCGATCTCGAAATGAAACGCTTCTAAAAAATTAGCATAACAAAGCTTTGTATGGTGGAAAACGGTTCCTTCGAGATCACATTTTCGAAAATCACTCCTCTCTAGAATGCACTGGACAAAGTGGCAATCTTTAACTGTCGATTCAAGTATTTTCAGCCCTTTGAGTCGCATCTCTGTAAAATTACATCCTCGTAATAGACATTTATTGAAACTCACGTCAAAAAAAGTTGGGTCACACCTGGTGAAGTCGACTCCCATTAACTTTGATTCGATAAAAGAAACCCCCTGCAGGCGGGTATTTGTCATCTTCGTGGTTACGAGATTGCAAAAGATAAACTGGCAACTCTGAAATTGGATCTTAGATAGGTCCTTGGCAGAGAGATCGCACCCCTCAAAGACACAATCCACAAAACATTCCCCCTCTACATAGAACTCTTTTTTATATTTCTTTTGCTCGATTGTTCCCATTTTTCTTTCCCTTAGGTAATGTGACGTTATGATCTATCCAAAGGAAGAACAGACATCTGCAGGTGTCGCCGATCATTATAACAGTCTCGACCTATATTACCGCCAGCTCTGGGGAGAACACCTCCACCATGGATATTGGCGGACAGGCAATGAAACCGTTGAGCAAGCTACAGAAAACCTCATCGATCTCATCGTTGGGGCCGGAAAGATCAATGATCGCTCAAAAGTCCTAGATATCGGCTGTGGATATGGGGCTACTGCCCGTTATCTAGCTCATACGATTGAAGCGCAAGTGATAGCCTTAACCGTCTCTAAATCACAGTGGCAATATGCCCGCACCCATGACCCAGAATCGACAAATCCCCGGTATATCCTAGGAGATTTTCTCCACAATGACCTCCGAGATAATACGTTTGATGTGATCATATCTATCGAGAGTTCTGAACACATGCCCGAAAAGGAAAAATTCTTTCATGAAGTTCATAGACTCCTTAAACCAGGGGGGCGTTTTGTCACCTGCGCATGGCTTTCAAAGGAAAACCCGACCCAGAATGAAGTGAAATATCTCCTCGAGC
Source organism: uncultured bacterium (assembly GCA_964352505.1). Classification (GTDB taxonomy): domain Bacteria; phylum Chlamydiota; class Chlamydiia; order Chlamydiales; family Rhabdochlamydiaceae; genus Sacchariniichlamydia. The sequence continues at coordinate 1,810 of CAYGSB010000018.1, read as the reverse complement.
CGATCTGCAGGGAAGGGCGTCTTCCCAGCATGGGAACAGAGACTGAATATAGAAGCATGATGGAAAAAGCAGGGTTTGGAGAGATCCAGTTTGAAGATCTTTCAAAGCAGGTCAAAAAAACCTGGTCTATCTGCGCTTTGCGTGGAGTAAAAGCATTTTTTACAGACAAAAAAACCAGACACTACATCCTCGACAAAGACTCAACAGAAAGAGCCTTTGCTAAAACCGTCTTTCGGATTCTCGCAGCTTACAACAGCGGTGCCATGCGCTACGGCCTTTTCACCGCTATCAAGTAATCGATAAATCAAAAAGAAAAAGAAAAAGCGAAGCTCGGCTTTCCAATTGCTAACGAGTTGGCAACGGAATAACTGAGAAGGAAAAGGGTAAAGTCATACCAGCTATGGAGAGCGACACTTTCTTTGAGGGAAGTGTTTTTATAGGTCAGCCATCCGAAATATACGCCAAAGGAAGTAATGATTGGAAGGCTCACAGTGCAATACTTAAGCCGCTCATCGCCATCCATTCCGATCGTGTTCAAAAGATGTAGAGCTCCAAAGCATCCCGAGGAAAGGAGAATCCCGCCCCACGGGGAAAGAACTTCGGAAAAAGTCGACTGCAAATAGCCCCGAAAAAAGGCCTCCTCTCCTATTCCTACGGGAAAAGCGAGGAGGGGAAATTTCTTATCCTCAGATGCACTCAAGCTCAACTCAGCTTCTTCTTCAAGTAAATAATATCCGACAGCCGCTACTACAGTAAATGCACCTAAAAACCCTCCCCACACCTCCGGCTTTTTGATCACACTCCACTGAAATGGTGCAAGGCTCAAATCGAGCAGGCTCTCTGTTGGCATTTTATAGCAGTACCCCTGATTCCCATTATACAAACGAGTATCTCTATAAGCGGCATAGGAAGAGTAAAGTCCGAGGTTTTGAAGAGTAATTCCATTCGCATCATGGAAATCATCGCCAAGCCTTTCTGCTTGGGCCAAACCAACCATAGCGGCAGAGCTTCCAAACAGCCCAAAAGCTGCTTTATATTCCCCTAAATATGCATGGCCAAGGCCCGGAACTGATAGCGAGAGTAGCGCAGCAAGATTTCCCGACTTCCGCTTCTTAATTTCAGACTTCGGAAGAGAAATTGCCTCCTGATAATTCGGCGGATTGTAAATCAAAGGGGTTTCAAGTAGGGCAATCTCCTTGAGCAGAGGCTCGCTCATATCCCCCTCTATAGAATCATCATCTGCGTAGACAAAAACAAAGGAAAATAGACACAGTATTTTACAGAATAGAATTGGTTTTTTCATAAATATGCACCCGATATTTTTAAAAATATCAGGATCATACCCTGATTGCGAATTACTTTTAATTACAACTATTTATTTGTCAAATTATTGCAAAAAATTCACACCCAAATTAGAGGCCAATGGGCAATGGATACAAACCCTTTTCAAGAATAAAAGGCCTCCTAATTCCCGCAGAAATCAAACAACTCTTTTTTATTGACCTGTAGTTAAAGATACACTTCCGATCTGAACAACACTTCCACTTACCTGACCCACAACATAGTAAGTATAGGTCGTCTCAGGAAGACGGTTGTGGTCTTCTATGACCCTCTCTTGACCTGCAAGAACAGCCCCAATCAAGTCTGTGAAATCTTCATCTCGATAGATCTTGAACTCAGTAATAGAGCTATCTCCTTCTGTCCAACGGATTAAATTGTAGTAATCCACTTGAGTCAAAAATGTATCCGTTAGAGTTTCACCTTCGACGACAATATCCATCCCAGGCGACGGAGGGGGAGGTGGCGGAGG
>CAYGSB010000017.1:0-16451 GCA_964352505.1 uncultured bacterium | reverse complement strand
CGCTGGAACAGGTGGCTTTGGCGGAGGTGGTGGAACAAATAGTTTTCAATCTGTAGCGGGCGATGGTGGTTTTGGTGGCGGCGGTGGGGGCCGCGTCGACTTTGAACCAGGAACAGGAGGCAATGGCGGATTCGGAGCAGGAGGAGGATCTGTCGGTTCAGGAGGAACAGCCGGGATCGGAGGCTTCGGTGGAGGAGATGGAGTGGTCGACGGAGCCTCGGGAAGCGGAGCTGCCTTTGGAGGTGCCATCTTCATTCAAAACGGAGGGGCTTTAACGATCAATATTTCCTCCTCATTTACGGGTCCCCTTTTTAGCGGCAATACGGCAACAGCAGCACCGATGGGAAATGCTAGTACAGATCCTCTCGCCGGTTTTGGAGTATTGGGACAAGATATGTTCATCATGTCTACCGGCCAAGTTACCTTTGATGTTGAAGCAGATGTCTCTGTACCGAGTGGAATTGGAGGGAATCAGGGTGATGCTTCACCTGATGTCTCTGCCGATACAACTATAGGAGGGCTTACTAAGCGGGGCAGCGCAATGCTTGAGCTCACATTAGAAAACACCTATACAGGAATCACAACAGTTGAAGCTGGAAATTTGCGGATCAACGACCCGACAAATGACTACACGATAAACTCGATCCTTACTGAAACAATCGTCGAACCAGGCGCTACACTATCTGGCAATTTCACGATCAAAAACATCTCTTCCAATCCCATGAGCGGTAATTTAACCAATTCAGGAACGGTTTGCCCCGGAGTCAACGGCCTTGGGCGGATTCAACTAGAAGGAAACTATGAACAAACAAGCTCGGGAAGTCTTGTGATTGACATCACACCGAATGGGGAAATCAATGATAAAGTGTTTGTCACCGCTCCCATGACGAACACAGCGATGTTAGCCGGGACGATGGAAGTTATAATCCCCAGCGGGAACTATATCGAAGGGACAACGTATACTGTGATCAATGCTCCTACAATGGGGACAACGTTTGACACGATCATTAAAAGTGGGAGCAATGCCGATAATGTTGAAATAGATGTGCTCTACAGCAGTGTTGTGATCACAATCCTTGGCAACCGGATCTCTGAAGATCAAATCATCGATTCAGGTGTTCCTCAACAAGTAAATGCCTGTATCCTTGCAGCGATCCCAATTACACCTGAATCTGATTTTGCGATGATGGTAGAAAAGCTTGGTCAACTGAGTAATAGCGAAGTAAACAGGACTCTAACAACTCTTTCAGCCGTCCGATTTGGGGCTTTAGAGTGGATCAATGCTCGGAATAACAGCTTTATTGCGGACCTCCTATCTCGACACTTAAATGAATTATGCTGCAGTCCTCGCGACTCTACCACATGTGACTGCAATGCAAATGTATGGATCAATATCTTCACCAATTCGATGGACAATAAAGGGCGACTTGACAACTTACGGAGATACAATGCCGATGCAACTGGCGTAATGGTAGGTATGGATTATTCATTTAATCCCTGTTTCTATTTGGGGGGGAGCCTAGGCTACACAAGAACCCATCTTCTTTGGAGAAACTATGGGGGGACGGGCGATATTGATAGCTATTATGGTGCAGTATATGGGAGCTACCAATGTTCTTTTCTTACCGGTGATATTTCGGTTATCGGAGGGGGAAGTAAGAACGAGTTAAAAAGGCAAATCAACTTCTCAAATGTCTTTAGAACGGCAAAGAGTGATCCGTGGAGCCAATTTGTAACAGCTCACTTAGGTATCAGAGGAGATTGGGACTTCTGCTGTCTAAATTGGGAGCCCTTTGTACTTACAGATTACCACTACTTTCACCGTGATCATTTTAGTGAAAAAGGGGCAAGCAGTCTGAATTTGAGCGTCCAATCAAAGAACCAACAAATAATGCGCGGTGAAGCAGGACTGCGCCTTTCCTATGAAGTCAACTGCGAATGTTATTGCTACTCCCCTTTTATTGGACTCAGCTGGGTTGGAGAGTTTCCTCTTAACAAATCTAAACAACCGGCAAGTTTTAAGGGGCAATCTTGTGTAATCGATGCTGAGAGCTATGACTCAAATATACAACTTGCTTCACCACAAGCTGGTATCAAAATCACCAATTGCAACGGCTTTTCTCTTTCTTTGGGGTATAAGGGCCTTTACAACGATAAAACCCGAATCAACGAATTGGAAGGGCGTCTAGACTGGGTCTTCTGACCAAGCTATAGACAAATAGAAGAATATCAGGGTAAAATGTCTCTTCTTACCTTGAGATTCTCTATGAAGAAAAAGCTCCTCGAGTTGAAAGAGGTTCACAAAACCTACTTTGCAAAGAAAAAGCCCGTTAGAAAGGCCGTCCGCGGGATATCTTTTGATATTTACGAGGGGGAAGTTTTCTCCCTCTTAGGGGTAAACGGGGCAGGAAAAACTACTCTCTCTGGTATCCTGGCAGGACTTCACCCACCAACAAGTGGCGACATCCTGTGGGAAGGGCGATCAATCTACAAAGATATACTTCGCTACCGATCGATCGTGGGACTCTGTCCACAAAAACCAAACATCGATCCAGAACTTACAATTGAGGAGACCCTTGTCTTTGCTTCGAGATGCTATGGCAAGTCTCAAAAAGAAGCTGAAAAGCAGTCCGCTCACCTAATCCAACTTCTCGATCTTGGGAGTTACACCCAGTCAGTTGCAAAGCACCTATCCGGAGGGTATAAACAGCGATTTCTGATTGCTCGTACCCTCGCACATAGCCCAAAATTCATTATATTGGATGAACCTACTGTTGGCTTAGACACACATATCCGGAAAAATCTTTGGAAAATTATTTCTCATCTCAAAGGTGAGGGAGTTACAATTCTTCTCACAACACACTACCTCGAAGAGGCTGAAAGCCTCTCTGATCGGGTCTGCTTTATGGACAAGGGGGAAATGCAAGTCCTCGATACACCTGGCAATCTCAATAAACAGTACAAGAAGGGAAACCTTGAAGATGTCTTTCTCCATCTGATGGATCAGGCTACAAAGGAGGAAGAATGATCTCAAGAATCTTTTTTCAGTTAATGCGCAGAGATTTTGCCCAGTTTTGGCGCACTTATCCAGGTAAGTTTTTTGATACTTGTTTCTTGTTTTTCACAAATGTCGTCGTGTTTGCCTATTTTATGCCAAAACTCGGCGTCCCTTCTACTTACGGAACTTTTATCCTCATTGGGGCGATTACAAGCTTTGGGCTTTTTGATACCGTTGGGCAGGTAGGTGAGGTGATTTTCGATATCGAGGGAGACAAGACCATTGCCTTTATATTGTCCCTTCCTATTCCCTCCTCCGTTGTATTTGGGCAGTTGGCCGTGAAATGGGCTATGAGTAATCTTCTTCTTTGCACTCCCCTCTTCCTCGTTGGAAAATTGATCTTATGGAACTCATTTGAACTCGATAAAATCACTCTTTGGCAGATTTTTTTAATTTTTCCAACTGTCAGTCTTTTCTTTGGAGTATTCGGACTATGGCTAAGCGGTGTTATCCAAAAAATTCAGAGTATTTCAAGTTTGTTTCTCCGTTTCATCAACCCCATATTTATGTTCGGCGGCTATTTCTTCACCTGGCAATCAAGTCTTGAGCTGTCGCCCTACATTGCATATCCAATCTTGATCAATCCGATGATCTATGCGATGGAAGGGATGAGAGCGGCCTGTCTTGGACAACAAGGTTATCTCCCGTTCTGGGTCTGTCTATTGGCTCTCTGGGTATACATTATCGTCCTCGGAACCCATGGAATTTCGAAGCTGCGAAAACGGCTCGATTGCATTTAAATCCCGTTGACAGCAAAGAACCATTTTCGTATCTTCCCATCCTCTTAACTTAAATTTAACAATTGAGGCACACATATGACATACTTAACCACACCACTTTCCGTTTGCGATCGCTTAGCGACACACTACCTTCTCGGTTCCATCATTGACAGTGGAGCAAAGATTTGCGAAAGGTTCGTCCCATCTGTTTGCTCGGTACCAGAAAACACTCAAAAAGCAATCCTTCAATGGACGAAATCAGCTGGTCGCAGCGAAATTAAGGACTACACTTCGATTCAATGTGGACCTTGGTTAGCTGCCCTCGAGTACCTCGAGACCACCAAAATTCTCTTTGCTAGAAATCTCCACGCATTTGTTCTCGATATCACTAATGGGAAGAAGAATATTGAAGGTCTGGTAGAAAAAATTACGAGCGAAGCAAAAATTTTTGGAGATGATGATCTCCTTCAACAGGCTTTTAAAAGAGGGGTCCGGGATATCCTTAAAGAGAACTCCTCCAATAATACAAGTGGGCTGACCTATACCAATTTAGGAATTTATCTAGGCAAAGAGGCAGTTAAATACTCCTCTGCTGGGGCACTACGTCTTTATCTCTTTAATTCATTCATTGGGAATTATATTCCAAACATTCCGTATCTCTATACAGCTGTCGGTGTTAGCACTGTAGCTTTATGGGCTATTCCTGTCGTGGCTACGGCTCGAAGCAACTTAACCAATTTGAAAGGACCAAAGATTGATAAAACCTCGGAGCTGTTTGACCAAACTACTAAAGATGCAATCGCTGGTAAAGCGCAAGAAATCTTTGTAATCACTGATAGTGATGATGCGGAATTAGCCCGTTTTAAAACTGCATTGGAGAAGATAACATCTCCTCCGAGCGGTACTTGGCCATTTAAGCATGTTTCACTTCCGAAAGAGCAGAATATTGAAAAAAAAGAGACTCCAACAGTAGCTCAAGAAAGTGAGGTTCCTGAACTTTCTCAAGTAGATGTTTTAAAAGAAAGAACGAGACTTAATGATCTAGTAAAAACCCATCCAGAAGGAAGCCTTGAAAGGTTGAAGGCAGCAATTGATGTGAGAGAATTTACTGTCAAAAATGCGAAAGCCCTTAAGCTACCTGAGAAGGAAGTTTTAAAAAGAAAAGCACAACTTGCAGAGAAATATGCCGAATTAAGAAAAAAAGAAGAACTAGTTGCTACGGCTGCAGCTGCAGCAGCGGCAAGCTCTAGCTCTTCAGCTCCTGTAGCAAAAGTGGAACTAAGTGATGATGATGAGTAAAATTAGAAATAAACAATGCTTTGAAGCTCATTTTTTTTTGGACCAATAATCCTCCAATGTAAATGAATAAAATGCTCATCAAAGAGGACACTTCCAAAATAGGTGTCCTCTTTGCATTGATGGGGACCTAGTGATTTAAAGAGATTCTTTTCGACCTGCTCAAGGGAAAGGAGAGGAACGGGTTGATCTACCCCCATCCGGAGATGGTCTAAATGCAATATTTCTTCTCTCTTATCTAGGCGCCAGCGAATCACATTTGTGAAGCCAGTTAGTTCCTTCCCTTGAACACTAGACCACTTTCCCTTCTCAAAAAAAGTAATGGTTTCACTGTTGGGATCCCGGACATCTACTTTTCCCACTCCCTTTCTCTGCTCAAATGTCGGAGGGATCTTTCGACACTGCGCCGTAAATTCCAACTTCGTGATCTTATTTAACTGTTCCCAAAGACGATTCATTTTTTCATTCGCTCCTAAGGGAGTTTTACTTGACGATTCTAGATCCCCCCTGGTAAACTTCCCTCTTATTATTGTATTGTAATGAGGGAAAATTGACAAACGCAACAACTAAAATAGATAAACCACAAGGGGCAGTAAATGCAGCAGTCCTCTACCCTGTCAGGGTTGTCTCCTCTCCTCTTTTTTTCGTTGCAGGTAAAGTCCAACGAGTCGTGCAGCTCTCAATGGGTTACCTAGCTAGGATTGGTGTCTTTTCCTTCGGTGAATGGAACCGGAGCTGGGTAAAGAAAAGAATCATCGAATGGTATAAAGGGGGTTGCCTTGATACGCAACGGCGCCTGACTTTTGATCCCTACCGCTTAGACCAGGCATTCGGCACTCTTGAAGCAATTGGCGGCAGCCGATTTCCGGTCTTCTCAAAAGACGGAACGAAACTCGACACCATGTTGATCCGCTTTGCAGATGTTGAAAATCGAATTCGTGAGATGGGAGGGCAAATCGCAAAATGTATGCCCATCACTATAGAAGAGACGGTGCAAGAAGGAAAAGAGAGAACCTACCATTGCAAAAAAGGTCATCATCCTTCAGGTACGAATGAATACGTGGACATCATCCTCCCCTTTGGAGAAAGTACAAAATGGGGGAATTTTTACAATACGGTACTCCTCGGGCTGGGATTAGAAAAGGGAGAAATCCAAATGCCAAGCGGTGAAATTGTCCATGGATTGATTGTCAAGCATTGGAACAGTGTAAACCCCTCGAGACCAAAGCCGGGGCAGTGTTTTATCCGGTGTAATGCTCCTACTGAAAGCTACCCGATGGCTAAACGAGATGTCCTCAGACGGCTCTTTGGAACCCAGGGTGATTGTCTTCTATTTGATTATCGGGGGACCTGGAAAAGTGAGGGGGTACCTTCTGAAGGGGGGTATTACATCGACGCTGAAACAATGGTTGATAAGGCGATCAACGAGTATGGATATAAGCCCGGAGATATTTGGGCAGATGGATTCTGCCTTGGATCTGGAGTGGCTATGCATCTTTTCCGGAAATATCATGACCTTGGAATCAACATCTTCGTACAAAACCCTTTTGACAGCATGCTCCGGACCTTCAAAACACAGCTATTTCCAGGAAATATTCTCGGGCCTTTAGGGATTTCAGAGATTCGTTCTTGGGATCCGTTTATTACACAATCAGCAAAAGAAGACTGCTTCAATAGCGTGGGAAAACTTGAAGGGTTACAAGGTGAGCCAAAAAAAGGGACGGCAATTATCGTAAATACCGATACTGATACAACCGTTCCGGCAAATGCCCATGCGAGGCTTGCGACGGCAATGGGGCAGGTGGCAGAGAAATGCTTCACCACCAACTACCGACATCCTGATAGAAACAAAAACGGACACAGTGCAGACATCCTTTCTGATCCCCTACTGTGGAATAAAGTTGTTTCCCAGATCACAGAGAAGGATTACCCGCAAAGGAGCTCATGGCTCCCCTTTAACCTGGGTGGATAAGATTATAAATTTCAAGGAACATCACAAAGGCAATGATCACTGCCCCTAGGGTTAGATAGCCCCTGTTGCTCCCAAATTGGGCCTTTTTGAGCCCTTTATAAAAACCTCCAACCCACACCAGTCCGATCGGAACCAGACCGTTGAGGATCGCCTCCCCGATTCCTCCCGCAATGCCAAGTGCCTTGTCAAAGATGGTTGGATAGATCAGAACGATGACAAGCGGGGGGAAAAAGGTGAGGAAGGTAAGCCCTCCTCTTTTCCACCCTTCTCTTTCAAGCTTCAATCCATCGGCAAAAAAATCTACCATCGAAAAAGAAACCCCTAAAAGAGAGGTGACCAGAGCAAAAAATGCAAACATCTGACCCACCCAGAAAATCCAAATATTGCCGGTGACCGTGTGCAGGGCGGCGGTGACTGGTTTTCCATCTCGCAAAGCCTCTGATATGCCCTCAATAGGGATCAATCCGATAACAAGCCACTGCCAGATAAGGTAGATAACAAGAGCGATCAATGTCCCAATTACGATCGATTTTTGAATTGCACTTCGATCCTTCCCAAAATAAGTCACTAGCGATGGGATGATATTATGGTAACCAAAGGCACTAAATAGAATCGGCATCGCAAAAATAGAAATGCTCCAATTAGCCGTTTGAAAGCGTTCGGGCTGTACAGAGGAACTCCCTAAAGAAATGAGGAAAAAGTAGGAAAAGATAAGACCAGTTATCAGGATCAGATTTGTCCGATCGATCCATTTAGCTCCCAGTCCAACTATAGTTCCGAAAACAAGTCCAAAAATAAGATAACCAGATAATGCTGTTACTGGTAGGCCCAATACTTTTTCTATGCCAAGTCCCAACATGGGAGCACCAGCAGCATAGTAGGCGACCATTAAGCAGTAGTATAAAAAGAGGAACATTAGCCCAGAGAAGATCCTTCCCCTCCGCCCAAAAAATCGCTTTGACATCGATAAAAGGTTGCTACCAACGGGCATCCACAGGGTCGCCTCAAGATAGAGAAGCCCCGTCCACAGCATAATCAGCCATGCTCCTAGATTGATCCAAACAGCCGGCCAAAAACCCGCTTTTGCGGTCATCAGAGGAATACCGAGCATCCCGGCACCAACAGTTGTGCCTGCCACTAAAAAGGATCCGCTGAGTATTCGTCTATTCATGGGGTGGCTGAGTATATCGGGTTTTTACAGAGATGGAAAGAAGTAAAAGATTGCTAAGAAGACGGTCGTTGGGATGATTGCAGACAAAAAAAGATTCCAAGGTGAAATCCCCCGCTTAAAGAAGGGGCGTAAGAGGGCTTGAGCAGCAGGATTTGGGGAATGGGCTATTACCGTAAGTCCTCCTCCCCCAATGAGACCGCTTGCCAAAGCATATTGAATTTTAGGCTGCAAATCCCCCACCAAGCACCCTAAATACGCTACCGTCGTATTTTCATTGAACGCCGTTAATACAGCACCGGTAAACATCATTGCGCCATATGCTAGATCACCGAGGAGGGGCTCGATCCACCACCCTTGAAATCCCCCATGGATCACAAGTCCCGCCAAAAAGAGACCAACCATCAATGGCCGCTTTAGATTGAGATTATATTGATGATGTCTTGTGGCCTGATGGAACCCCAGAAAGAGAAGATAACTCCCCAAAAAAATAGGGGGATAATGGGCCATAGCGATCGTCCAAGAGAGAAAAATAAGATGAATGAATGTAATCCAGATGGGTACCTGGCCTTTCTTTTTATCTATATCGTCAGATTCTAAATCACTTCGTTTCAATTTTTTTAATTTCTTAAAGTCCCCGCGAAGGAAAACAAAATAGAGAGTGTTTACAATTCCGATCCCAACGATCACAGGAAACCCAAAGTGGCCCCAGAAATCTCCAAGATTCCAATTCCAACACCGAGATAGAGTCAGAGCAGGGGGCGCTGCAAAATTTGTAAGCATCCCCCCAACGGAAAAATTGACAAACATCAAACCGAGAGTCCCATATGCCAGCCGCTTTGAGGGTCTATGAACGTAGATCTTTTCTTTGAGCAGCAGTGCAGCAATTGTCATCGCGGCAGCCTCGGTAATGAGAGATCCAAGGATCGGACCAATCGACAAAATCACCAGCCACCAGGAGAGAGGAGTGTCTCCAAGCAACTTGGCAATCGCATGTACTCCCGTTTGTGCTAGTTTGATGATCGGTCGAGTCGAAGCCAAACTCATCATCACTACAATAAAAAAAGGTTCAACATAGACCCGAGTATTCAGATACTCAATCACCTTTGCCCAATCATAAAAAACAGTCACGACAATCATGAGAGGGATCAACCAGAGGGCAAAAACAACCTCTATCTCTCCAAAAAAAAAGAGAACCTCAGCTAGAAAACTCACCTGATTTTTCGAGCCTTTTTTCTTTGCATAATTCTCTTCAACTCTTTTTGCAAGAGAGGTGAAGTGATTCGCCCAAAGAGTGTGAAAGATAGCAAGAGCAAAAATGATGAAAGTCCAAACCCGAAAAGGGGTTGCTGCTGCTATTACAGTTGCCAGAATCCCTTCTACAGATGTTGCCAATCAACCTTCCTCAACTCGTGTGTTTATCAAGGATTTGCTTCTTTCTTTTCTCAAGATCATCGATCTGGTCTTGTAGCTCTTGGATCTTTTGCTTATCTTCCGCAGCCTTGTCCCAAGCCCTTCTTGCATCAAGGTAATTTTGATTTTGAAACTGCCATCTCATCGCATTATTGACGTTTCTCTCGAAACTCGAGCGATACCTCCCCTGGAGATCAGCGAGCTGCTCAACCTGGAGGTCAATCTCTTTAACTTCATCCTGCCAATTGACAGGGACAAACAAGGTCAAAAGGAAAATACCAAGTCCGATGAGCATAGAGTCACACTAGCAAAGAAAAATTTAGTAGGCAATTAGAACTTGATCGTCATCACCCCTCTTGATAAAATCAGGAAACTGATGAAAAAAGCGCTGATTTTCTTTCTTCTACTCACTTCTTTGATCTACTCTGATGTCACCATCAAAGATCGTTTGATCAAAGCAACCCCCGGTGATTACATTGTCACTGCACAAGGGTCTAATTACTCGGTTCTCCTCCTTCGCTCAAAGGAAGGATCCCGGGTAGTCCTCGAGGAAATCACCGTAGAGCAAAGCAAGATCGACACAAAAAAAACAACCTGGAAAAAATGGATCGAATCTAAAGGCCCCAATGCGATCTCTTGGACCGCTGTCGCCCTCGATTTAGAAAAACAGCTCCTCACTCAGTGCTATTCCTACACCGATAAACAATGGCTTATCATAGAAGAAGCTGACTACTTATTTAAAAACCTCCTTTCACTCCCCTTCCGTCCGACTCGGGATAACGAGAGAAAACGAGTAGGACCCGCCCCTATGCCCGGTGAAATCGACCGAAGAAAACTTTGGAAACCGCAACTTACTCGCGAAGGGAAAAAAAGCAAAGGCGCCGAGTATGAAGTTTTGCGGAGCAAATGGCCCGCTGACAAAACACAGTTAGCCGGTTGTATCATTGAATTCTACCTAGATGCAGCAAATCCAACCTTTGCCTTTCCCCATTGGATTGAAGTACAACATCCCCACTTTACTTTTAAAATTCGCGCGATAGATTCAGGATCATCTGTATCTTCTCCTATGCCTCTTTTAAAAGGATAATTAAGAAATAATATCCTACTTATGAACAAACCCTCAACACTACCAATCGCCCCGCTGATTTCCTCTATGGAGCCCTCTATAGCTCCCTGGGAAGAGATCGCCTAAACACCTCTTTTTTAGATGGTTACCGATTTTCTTCACAGACAATTAATAATGCATTTAATCTTTGCTAAAAATTCCAGATCTCTCTATTTATCAGCTTTTTCCACAGCTTATGAACAAGTTTTCCACAGATACTTCAAAATAGAAAAACCCGCCAATATTGACGGGTTTTAATAAGGTACAGAGCTATTTAAAATTTAGATTTTCTTGGGCAATTGCAAGGTTTCTTCTGCTTTTTTGATCTTCTCTTCAAGCTTTTCAACCCGATTAGCAAGATATATCCCCCGAATCGCACCCTTTGTGAAATACTCATTTCTGAGACCCTCCATCCGAGTCGAGTACTCTTCCGTTAAACGAACCGCATCCTGTTTACACATAACAACCAAGGCACTAACGACCTTTAGATCACTGAGTTCGTCGTAGTTTGGTAACCACCCAAACATCTCCCTAGCTAAATCACTAACAGAACTCACTAAAACGTCAAAATGGGTAGACTGCTCAAGTAGGGCTCTCCCTTCTTTTATTTTCTCTGAGGTCATCTCTAGATCAGGAGTTTTGTTATATTCTCTGACTCGCCCTGTAAGAGCTTCCAAAATCCCTTTAGAACGGACAACAAAAGCATGGTAAGAAATTTCTTGCTTTCTCCCCTCTTCATCAAAAGAAGAGACTTTTTTATTCACTGCGACATGAAAATCCTTCGCTTTATAACTCACGGGTCTTGGAGCAATTACACCTGTACTCATACTTACCTCCTAGTTGTTTTGGCCGGGCAGTATAAATTCCTTTACCCTTTGTGACAAGAATGGAATACTTTTTCTGGGAATTGAGATAAAACTATGGTAGGATCGGAGAATATGCAAACTGTTACTTTTGAAGAAAAAACATATACCGTTTCTTTTGAGGCGATGCCCGACACCCTCAAAGAGCAACTCACAGAAGATGAATTGAAACGCTACTTAGAGCTTTTACAGCTCGTTCAGATACGCCCTAGAGAAGTTTATCAGGAGATAAAAACCTTTGGAGAAAAACACTCTGATGTCCCCGAAGTCATCAACCTTCTCACCTTTGCTCATATCCAAAATCACCGGATAGTCGACGCTGAAAACCTCATTGAAGAAACCTTCAATAAGCACCCCGAATACCTCTTTGCAAGGATCAACTACGCTGATCAGTGCGTTAGGAAAAGAAAACTCAATAAAGTTCCTGAAATTTTTCCAACCTTTGATCTCAAAGAACTCTGTCCTGAAAGAGAAATCTTCCATACAAGTGAGTTTAGAGGTTTTTTGATCATGATGGCTCACTACTGCCGTGCAAAAAAAGAGAGAGAAAAAGCCGTTCACTACTACGATGCTGCAAAAAAAATTGAGCCCGATCATCCGAGCGTCATCTATTTAGGCAAAAAACTCTTTAGAAAATCCCTAATCCGTCGCCTTCTCCGATTGAAGTAGAGCAATCTGGCTCTTTTCTCCGTTGATATCCCACTCTGTTCCCTCTTTGCAGGGACCAAACTCGACGTTTACTCCTAAAACTTCATGGAGAATTAGCTCTTTGTGGACTGCGAAAGCTTCCTTAAGGCGATCTGTTGTATCGATACAGATGTCAATGCGATCTGTCACATGATAACCATTTTCCCTACGCATTGTATTGATCTTATTGATCAGCTCTCGAGCCATCCCCTCGACAATCAACTCTTCAGTAAGCTCTGTGTCAAGGGCAACGGTAATTCCAAGCTCTGATCGGGCCACGAGCCCCTCTCGAACAGCCCTTTCAACGGCGACATCATCGGGAGTGAGAACAATCTCCTCTCCCTCTAGATCAATAGAAACAGAATTTCCAGAAAGCAATGCGGCCATCTTCTGTTGATCAAATGCCCCAATTACCTCTTGAGCAAGTTTCATTTTCGAACCTACTTTTTTTCCAAGTACGCGGAAGTTTGGCTTACATGCTAGGGACACAAATTCCTCTTCCTTGCTCGAAAAAGCCACTTTATGAACATTGAGCTCCTCTGCGATAAGCACCTCTTGCCTTTTTAAAGCACTGAGTAAGACCTCATCTGCACAAATCACATGAGCCATTTTCAACGGCTGGCGAACTTTCAGCTTATGCTCTTTCCGAAGGGCATGGGCATTGCTGACAACTACCTGTGTTGCGCTCATCTCTTTTTCGAGCCCCTCATCATACTGACTCGCATCAAACGTGGGAAAATCACAGAGATGAACTGATTCGGGATCTCCTGCCCCCTTAAGCTCTAAATAGATCGCCTCAGCCAAAAACGGAATAAAAGGGGCGGCTACTTTAACAACACTAGAGAGGACTTGATAGAGCGTCGAAAATGCAGCTCTCCGATCGGGGGTATCATCATCTGCCCAGAAGCGCGATCTACACCTTCGGATGTACCAGTTCGTCAACGAATCGACAAAATCGACAAAGGGAAGAACCGCCTCTTTAAGAAGATATCCATCCATAGCCTCTGTAACATCTTTTATCAGCTTTTGGGTTTTTGAAATGATCCACTTATCGATAGCAGAAAGCGACTGCTCAGCTCGTTTTGAAGGACTCCAATTATAGATCTGTGCATAGGTAGAGAAAAAGACATGGGAATTCCAAAAAGGGATCATCACCTGCCTCATCACCTGCTCTACTCCCCTTTCAGAAAATCTCAGGTCATCGGCCATCACCGCATTGCTTCCTAAAAGAAACAATCGAATTGCATCAGCTCCATATTCATTAATCATCTTTTGGGGATCGGGGTAATTCTTCAACCGCTTGGACATCTTATTTCCATCTTCAGCAAGAATGATCCCGTTTACGATCACATTTTTAAAAGCGGGTTTGTCAAATAAAGCTGTCGAGAGAACATTGAGAGTGTAAAACCAACCGCGCGTCTGATCGAGTCCTTCTGCAATAAAATCTGCAGGAAAAGCCTCCTCGGTCTTTTTTTCATTCTCAAAGGGATAGTGGTTCTGAGCATAGGGCATTGAACCCGCATCAAACCAACAATCAAACACCTCGGGAATTCTCTTGTAGAGCTTCCCATTTTCTTCAAACGTCAAATCATCGATAAAATGCCTGTGCAAATCGTCAACACTTTTTCCAACTCTCTTCTCTAGTTCCCCTTTGCTGCCTATAACGATTATATCGCCATCTTCGCTGCGCCAAATGGGAATAGGAGTGCCCCAGTAGCGGTTCCGTGAGATTGCCCAATCTCTTGCATTTTCCAGCCACTTCCCAAACCGACCATCCTTGATATGCCCAGGCACCCAGGTAATTTCTTGGTTATTTGCAATCAACCTATCTTTAATCTTCTCAACCGAAACAAACCAAGTTCTGACTGCGCGGTAAATCAGAGGTGTATCGGAACGCCAGCAGAAAGGATACCGGTGGCGGATCTGTGTATGTCGAAATACTCTCCCCTCTCCCTTCAGTTTGCGAATAATCTCCTTGTCGGCGTCTTTAACAAAAATCCCTTGATAATCGGGGACTTCCTTTGTGAATTTCCCATTGCTATCAACCGGACAGACAAGTTCAATTCCAGCAGCAGTACAAGCAAAAAAGTCGGTCTCACCAAACGCAGGAGCCATATGGACAACCCCCGTCCCATCTTCAGTAGAGACAAAATCATCTACTAGTACACGGAAAGCCTTATCTTGCCGATCATTAGTAAAATAGGAGAAAAGAGGTTGATACCTTTTGCCAGAGAGCTGTTTCCCCTTCATAGTCTCCAAAACAGAGTACTCCGATGGATCCTTGAAATAAGAACCAAGACGCTCTTTAGCCAAAATGTAGAGAAAATCCGAGTCTTTTACTTTAATCTTCACATAGTCAATATCAGAGCCAACCGCTACAGCTAAATTGGAAGGAAGTGTCCAGGGGGTCGTTGTCCATGCAAGCAAAGCCACTCCTGGCTCATCTACAAGCGGAAATACCACAGTCAGCGATGGATCATCTACATCTTGGTAATTGAGATTTGCTTCAAAATTTGAAAGAGGAGTCCCAAGTTTTGCCGAAAAAGGCATCACCTTAAATCCTTCGTAAACCAGCCCCTTCGCATAGAGCTCATAAAATGCCCACCAGACCGACTCCATGAAGGAAACATCCATAGTCCGATAGGTCTGATCAAAATCGACCCAGCGACCCATTCTATTGACGGTACTCTTCCACTCTTCGGTATACCGAAGGACAATATTTCTACACGCCTCATTGAACTTATCGATCCCAAAAGCTTCAATTTCAGGCCTTCCAGAAAGCCCTTTCGCCTTTTCGATCTCATTTTCTACAGGCAGTCCGTGACAGTCCCAGCCAAATCTTCGTGGGACATAGAACCCTTTCATCGTCTTGTAGCGCGGGACCACGTCTTTGATCGTTCCAGCTAATAAATGGCCATAGTGGGGAAGGCCGGTCGCAAAAGGAGGCCCGTCATAAAAAGAAAACTGAGGGCTCTTCTCTCTGATCGATAAAGATTTTTGAAAAATCTCCCTACTCGTCCAATATTCTAATACTCGCTCTTCGCGACTCGGAAATGTTTCTTTTTCTTCACTCATAATGGTCATGTGCTGCTGGAGATCCAGTCTTCGTTGTGTTTAGCGGGCTTCTTTGGATCTCTAAGACCCCAACTTTTGGCCATTGATCCCGCACATCAATAATCAGCTCGTAGAGTTCGTCCATTCGACTTGCCACGCTTATTCGCCGTTCTATGTTCCACAAAGAGGGCCTATAGAAATGGACATACCGAGAATCTTCTACCTTTGCTCTGGTATACGCATGGATCGTCTCTCTATATTTAACGACAATCTCTTTAATCTTCTGCAAAAGAGGTCTCTCAAAAAGGTTCACATCATGATCATAACTCTTCCTGAATCCCCGCACTAAAGAAAAACCGTGAAACAGATTCAAAGCAACCCCACAAAACGGAGAAACCACACCTACTAATCCTATCCCACTCGCGACAACCCCATAAGTAAAATGAGCCCAATGTAGGCGACAGCGAAAATTCAGTTTTTTTGAAAAGCCGAGAGTTGCCGAAGAGAGCAATGTATATAAAAGGGCGAAGAACAGATTGTGAACCGTAGACACCCCTGCCATTAACGTAGCTTCCAAATACGAAACTCTAGATTCTAAAGCCTCCGGTGACCTCACCATTTGGAAAAAAGAACTAACAACCTCTTGGACTACCGACCCAAGAGCACCTGGGATCTTTGTGAGCTCGCCGCTGGAAACCTTCGCATATAGATCCTTCAATTTCGCGATATTCTCGCCCGGTGTTAAGTAAGCATAGGGAATATTTTTCAAACTTGTATAAAACATCTGGACGATCGCAGAAGACTCAAGAATTGTCCAACCCCGTCCAGACGAATTAGGCAAATAGCGATCCATCATATCCTGGAGTTCCCCTACCATCGGGGAAAAAATGCTGACGGAACTTGCTTCAGTGGACATAGATCACAACTTATTGTAGTATAGAGACCAAGAGTATAAATTAGGGTCTTTTTAAGATAAACCTCTAAGTGTAAACCTTTAGTTTACAGAAGGTTCAGAAAAGAGGCTCTAGTAGAAAAAAATTCAAGAATTTGTTATAATAATCTACGGGGGTGTACAGGCTTCGACTTGGCAATGGAACTTTAATGGCATGCAGAGGA
>CAYGSB010000016.1:0-18926 GCA_964352505.1 uncultured bacterium | reverse complement strand
CTCCAGCTCCAGCTCCACCATCGCCTCCGCCACCGCCACCGCCGCCTCCAGCTCCACCATCGCCTCCGCCTCCAGCACCTTCAAATGAAATTCTAGTTGAGGGAGAAGCTTTGTCAGATGCTTTCTTAACTCAAGTTGATTTGTTTAATCTAATTCGTTGGACTCAGGGATCAACGATTATTAATCGGTATAAAATCTATCGGGACGTTGCCTTGACTGAATTAATCGGAGAGGTACTTGCAAGTGAAGAGAGGATTTTTATGGATCACAATCGATTGCCAAACACTGTTTATACGTATTTCGTAGTCGGAGAAGTAAATGGCGCTCCTCAATTCGTGGGTAGTACTTCGGTTAAGACTGGAAGCTAAACTCTCTTTCCCTGTTTAGGAAAGGAGTATTGGAGATAGCCAGTTGATAAATTTGTCGACACCCTCTTCAAGGGAAATTTTTGGGGAGAAACCCAGGAGTTTTTCGGCTTTGGTGATGTCAGCAAAAGTGGTCTGAATTTCACCCGGTTGCATGGGGAGCATATCTAGGGTGGCTTTTTTGCCGAGGTGCGATTCGATGAGTTGGATCATTTTGAGAAGTTCTTCAGGTTTGTTGTTCCCTAGGTTGAAGATCTCAAAAGGAGCCTCGTAGTCAATGGCTGCGATGATTCCATCGACGATATCGTCGATATAGGTGAAATCCCGCTGCATTTTGCCGTGATTGAACACTTTGATCGATTTTCCTTCTTGGATCGCTTTCGCAAATGAGTAGTAAGCCATGTCGGGGCGTCCCCACGGGCCGTAGACGGTAAAGAAGCGAAGGGCCGTTGTAGGAATGCCATAGAGTTTGTGGTAGGAGTAGGCCATCAATTCATTGCTTTTTTTTGTCGCTCCATAGAAGTTGGCCGGATGATCTGTTTGATCAGTTTCGGAGAAGGGGATTTTTTTGTTGTGACCATAGACCGAAGAAGAAGAGGCAAAGGTGAACTTAATGTGGGGCTGTTTGCGAAGTGTTTCTAAAACATTGAAAAAACCATCGAGATTCGAGTGTTTGTATTTCTCTGGGTGGGTGATGCTGTAGCGGACCCCAGCTTGCGCGGCCAAATGGACAAAGTGGGTAACCCCTTCAAGGTGTTCTTCAAGAGGGTCATTGATGTCGCATTCGATCACTTTGGGAAGCTTTGCAGCCCGCTCTCTTTTTAAAGCGGGGTCGTAGTAGTCATTAAAGTTGTCACAACCGATCACCTCATCGCCCCGCTCGAGGAGTTTTTGGGCGAGATGCATCCCGATAAACCCGGCAATTCCTGTAATAAATACTCGTTTGCGAGATTGATTGACCGAACGTTCAAAAAAATGTCGATCTACTTGCTGCGACTTCACACTATCAATCCTCTTTCGTCAATCATAGTTCTACTATGATTACCTTATTCGGAACAGATGCGCTTCGATCTGATTTTTTCTCCCTAGCGCATCTCATCTTTTTTTTTCCATTCGATTAATTCCCATCATATATACTATAAGTCGTATGCGATATTTCCTCCTCCTTCTTTTTTTCGCGGCGAGCTGCACCAATCCTCCCTATCGTGGGTGCGAGGTGTGCGGTGCCGATGATTTTGTGATCGATTCGTATCAAGTGCGGGAAGGAAAATTTGGGATTTTACAGCTCGAAGGGAAGTGCTATGGGAGCTTGGATGAGGTGCTCCTCGATCAGTACCGCGATGAGATCTCTGAAGGGGATTTACTCCATGTGGCCGTCCATCACCCAGTTCGGGGAGATATTGGAGCTGCAATCTCGGTGATCGGAAATAATGTGGGTTTTCGCGTTTGTGACGGGATGCTCCATCTACCCAATTTGTGCCCGGTCGAAGTGGCTGGCCTTACCCTTTCAGAAGCTAAAGAAAAAATTGAAAAGGCCTACGCAGAAGAGATCCACGATATGGAAGTGTTTATTTCCTATCGCGATCGGAGTGAGCGAAAAGTTCAGCTGATGGGCCTTGTTGAAAAGCCCTCGGTTGAAGTTGACGGAAAGGTGCGCCTTTTTGAGACGCTAGCCCTTGCAAAAGTTCCAGCTGTTGCCAATCTATTTAAGAGTTATGTCGTGAGGGATAATCGTCTTCTTCCTGTTGATCTGAACAAACTTGTGAAAGAAGGGGATATGTCCCAAAACATCGTCATGCAGGGCGGAGATAAAATCTATATTGCCGATGCCCAGAGCTCATCGTTTATGGTCCTTGGTGAGGTGAATAAACAGCGGGTAGTTGACCTCCCAAATGGGTATATGACCCTTCGTCAAGCTCTTGCTGAAGCAGGGGGTATTCCGATCACAGGTGACCGTCGTTATATTCAGGTCATTCGGGGCAACATGCTCAATCCAAAGATTTATACGCTCAATTGGAAACACATTGTCCAACTCCCCTCAGAGTCCCTTTTGGTGATTCCGGGTGATATCGTCTATGTGGCAGCTACGCCGATTGCCGAGTGGGATCGCTTCGTGAATCAGATCCTCCCAACTCTTGTTGGTTTAGACCTGCTAACGCGTGGCTCAAAGAACGTCGGAATTACACTGCCATGAGCCAAGTTGTCTACTTGTCTGAGATCAGAGCTTTTTTTAAAAAAAATAGACGATCTGTTCTAGTTGCGGGGGGAGTCTCCTTTTTTTGTACCTTTCTTTTGATTCTCTCTTTGGTAAAACCCACCTATCTTGCTGAGGCTAGTTTTCGCCAATCTTCTGCAAAACCTGATGAAACTTCCTCACTACAAACCATCCTTCGAACAATGCGGATCTCTTCAGAAGAGCCGCCGGCGATTGGTGTTATGCAGTCAAAAAGTCTGCTGAAAAAAGCTGTAGTCGAGTGCGGACTTCAGTTAGAAGTGGTTTCCCAGGAGAAGTTTTTTCCACTGTTAATGCGGGAACTTAGGGTTGCAAACAGAAAAAACAACCCACAGTTTCTCGATGTGCAATTACAAGGGGAGAGGGGAGAGACGTTTGCGATCAAACCCCTCTCAAAAGATGCTTTTGAAGTCGTTTATGCAAACGGAAAGAAAGAGGGGCGGTTGGGTAGTACTGTCTGTTTGGAGCGCTCTAGCTGGACTCTGCAGACTATGCCCGCCAAACAGATGAGCTTTCGAATCATCTCTGAGCGGGATGCTATTTCCAAGTTGCAAAAATTGTTAAAAATTAAGCCCAGTAGAATCGACGGAAATGTTCTTTTATTGAAGTTTCGTCATCCAGAGAGGGAGAAGGCTATCGCTCTTCTCAATGCAGTGATGGATCACTACCAAAAGTATTTAGAAGAGGAGCACCAGCTCCTGGCAAAAGAGCAGATCCGCTATCTGCAAAAGAGACGGGATGAATTGGAGAAGGATTTTGAGCTGGCTCTCGACTCCCATGTTGCCTATCTCCAAAACTCGTTATCTGCAGACGGCTTTCTAGGGCTTAGCCAAGAAGTTGCCATGCTCGGTGAGCCAAAAGAGATGTATGCGGGGAAAAGGCACGAACTCGATCTGCAGCAAAAGCGGTGGAGAGAAGAGGGGCTAGAGGCATCGACTGATCACCCTTGGAAAGAGGGGCTGGCCAAGCAAGAGCACCTTTCATTCCAGCAGCAGCAGGTACTCAGTCAAGGGGCTATAAGTGAGGAGTTTGAGGGGATCGATCTTGAAACGGCGGAAAAACTCCATGCAAACTACTGCCATAGTCGTGATGAGATCCACTCACAAATAAGAACATTGAATAGTTTTAGACAGAAAATGGACGAATCGGGCTTTGAAGTGAGCGCCCTTTCCCAAGTTCTTTCTGATGAGGTGAGTCAGGGAATTATTCAAAAAGCTGCCCAATGCAGTTTGCAACTGGCCGATCTCAGAAACTATACTACAAAAGAAAGAGGTCGTTTAGAAGAAACAGCCCTCACCCAGAAAAAGTTTTTGTGTGAGCACATTGAGAAGCAGAAAAGTCTCCTCGAATTGAAGCACGCCCTGATTGAAGAAAAAATCATCAGCTTGAAACAGACGGCCCTTGCTCTGATTCAGCGAGAAAAAGCGGGTGTTGATGCAAAACTCTTAGAAATAAAAGAGAAGATGCACCAGCTCCCTGAAAAGTGGAGACTCGAAAATCAGCTCAAACTCAAAAAAGAGCTCAATATGCAAATTTTAGAGGGGCTCGCACAGCTTTCTGAGTCAAAAGTTGTTAACCACCACCTTTTCCATGTTGAGTCTAAACCCCTTGACCCTGCAGATGCCTCCTTGGATATCGAACCTCCCCACCTAATCTTATTTTCGTCGATAG
This sequence comes from uncultured bacterium, assembly GCA_964352505.1. Lineage (GTDB taxonomy): Bacteria > Chlamydiota > Chlamydiia > Chlamydiales > Rhabdochlamydiaceae > Sacchariniichlamydia. The sequence goes on along the minus strand of CAYGSB010000016.1, from coordinate 14,657 downwards.
GAGGTCTTTTAGGGGGACTATTTTTCTTTTTTTTCATTCTCATCCGAGGGGTGGTGAAGGGGCTTCCTATCTCTGAAGAATACTTGCGTTCTTTAAAGTACCCAATCTACTTGCAAAATTCTTTTGATAAACTCGCAATCGCCATTCAGACAGATTCTGTCACCGCCTTGATGGGTTATCCTGATGGAGAGAAGCTTGTTGAAGCTCTGAAAAAACTCGGCAGGAAGGCAGTTGTTCTGAGGGAACAGGAGATGCCCTATCAACACAAGGATTTTCCTGACAAACTTTCTAGCTACAAAACAGAGTATGATTGTATCCTCCTAGAGTGTGATGCTCCGGATGGTCTCAGTGACCTAGTCGATCGGTATATTTTGAATGTAGATCAGCAAAAAGGAGAAGATCTAGATCTATTTGATAGGGAAAAAACACTATGCGTACTGAGCCCATAACCATCCTCGTCACCGGCGGCGCAGGTTTTGTAGGGTCCCATCTTTGTGAGGTCCTTCTCGCTCGCGGCGATAGGGTGATCTGTCTGGATAATTTTTATACTGGGAGCCGGGAAAATATTGCCCATCTTCTCGATCACCCTAAATTTACTCTCGTCGAGCAAGATATTTGCATCCCCTGTGACTTAGCTGTCGATCAGATTTATAATCTCGCCTGCCCGGCCTCTCCCAACCACTATCAACGGGATCCGGTCTTTACAACACGGACCTGTGTTTTAGGGGCTCTAAATATGCTTGAGCTAGCAAGGCTCAATGGAGCGAGGATTTTGCAAGCTTCGACGAGTGAAATCTACGGTGATCCGACTGTCCATCCTCAAAAAGAGGAGTATCGGGGAAACGTGAATCCAATCGGTCCCAGAGCTTGTTATGACGAGGGAAAACGGTGTGCAGAGACCCTATTTTTTGATTACAAAAGAGTGCACAGAATCGATTGCAAAGTAGCACGCATTTTCAATACATATGGCCCAAGAATGCAGGATAACGATGGGAGAGTTGTGTCTAACTTCATCATTCAAGCTCTTGAAAACACCCCTTTTTCCCTTTATGGAGAAGGAAAACAAACTCGCTCGTTTTGCTATGTCGATGACCTTGTCGAAGGACTAGTTGCTCTGATGGAAAGTCCCTATAGCGGGCCGTTCAACCTGGGAAATCCTCAAGAGTTTACCGTTCACCAGCTGGCAGAGAATATCCGGATCCTCACCAACTCCAAATCACCAATTGAATACTATCCTCTTCCAGAAGATGATCCAAAAAAGCGGTGCCCAGATATTTCTGAGGCTAAAAAGTGGTTGAGTTGGGAGCCCAAGGTTTCTCTTGAGGAAGGGCTGATAAAAACGATCGCCTCCTTTAAAGCAAAGTCAAATCACATAAAAACGTAATAGAAAAAGCCTGTTGAGATCACAGTGATCCGAGCAGCGATGACAAACGGGGCGAGGTTTGCGTTTTGGTATTTGTGGGCAACAGCAGGGGAGATAGCCCCCCCAAATGCGCTGATGAGGGCGTGATTCGTTTTTAGGATGATGAACCTTTTTGCTGATTGGAAAACAACCGATTGGTAATCGAATGTGCAAAGGGCATGAACACTCCCAAAGGTGATTGCGATGATTGCGAAAGGGAACTGGACGATGTTTACAACCAGATCAGCTAAATAGGCTAAGCGGGCGGGGATCGTATATCCCCATGCATTTTCTAGATTCCCCATCTCCCACTCTTTCCAGGAGTTTTCCATGCAGGTGTTCGCAAAACTGTAGAGCGCTGTATCCCAAGACATATACTCTTATATTAATGAGAGGCCTTGATTTCGCGCCACTTCTGAATTAATTGTCCTGCAATTGGGGCCCCTTGCCGACCTGCAGATCCAAACCGGGAGTAGACTATGACGACGAGTTCTGGTTTTTTTAAGGTTTCATCTTCATAGCCGATAGCTCCAAACCAAACGTGTTTTTCCATTTTTGCCGGAGTTTCAGCATCGATCGTTTGCTTATAGAGTATTTCAGCAGTACCCGTTTTGCCCACAATTTGGGGAGCGAGCTTTCGATATGTTTTAAGAGCTTCCTTGTCGTGAAAAGGCGAGCGCATGATTGCAGGTCTTGCGGAACCTCGCTCACCACATGTTACGAGATGCATCCCTTCAATGAGTTTCTTTTGCGCTTCCTCTGGCATAAAGATCGTTTCCTTTAATGGTGAAGTCTGTTTTGAGATGGTTGTTCCCTCTTTTTGCATGAGTTTTTCGTTAAAAAGAGGGAACGAGATCCCGAGTAAATCAAGGGCTTTTTTATGCGGGTAATTTTGATTCCCAAGGGAATTCGAGAGATGAGTTTCGCTCTGAGAGTCACGTACAATCTGAGGGGTGAAGAGCTTTCCTCCACTGGCAATTGCAGAGAGCATGGTAGCAGCTTGGAGTGGGGTCCCAACGAGCGAATGTTGACCAATTGCAAAGGAATATAGCCCCGTTTTATTGTGGAGAATATCGTCGGGAAGATGTCCTCCATACTCATCCGGGAGGGCAATTCCTGTTTTTGTCCCTATCCCAAACTGCATGGCTGCATTGAGAAGATCGCTTGGGCTATTTAGGACGTCGCCTGCAAGAAGAGAAAAGTAGATGTTGCTCGACCGTTCGAGAGCATGCGGTAGATCAATTTTTCCAATTTTAGGGTACGCCCTAGGGAGCCGTCCTCCCTTATAGAATCTCTTGATCGGCTCTTTGTTTTCAAAGTAGCCGAGAACTTGGGAGTTGCTTCCTGGGCGTGCTGTCCACTGCATGTCATCGGTGATTGTCAGTGGATTGAGGTCAGTTTTTTGAAGATGATGACTGTGCAAGAGCCCGGCATAGGCGGGAATGACCTTAAAGATCGATCCGAGAGGACTTGCCTGGCGATAGGCTTGGGATCTTCCATAGCCGTACCCGCTGTAGGGATAGAAAGCAGCTGCTAGGTGTTTTTGTAATTGGACCCCGCCTTTGCTTCGTAGCTGAGGATATTTTCCGTGCAAGGGTTGGTTGAGCTCTTCAAAGGGACGAAGAGCTCTCAGATAGGCAAACCGATCGGATTTTTCCATCCTTAGTAATAGCTCTTTCAGTTCTTCTGTGAGTGGATCAGAAGACCGTTCCATTACGTAGGTGTAAAGCGCATCTAACCGGCTGTGTTTCCAATGCTCGGCAAACATCTTCCGCTCCTGGATTTCGAGGTATTCACTATAGGGTCGGGCGTAGGTGTTTTTTGCTTTTTCTTCCTTCCTTTTTTCTTTGAGGAATTTGGTGAAGTGCTCCTCTCTCCACTTGCGAAAAACAGTTGTGTGGAATTCAGCGTGCGTTTCTTCCTTCAGAACATGAAGAGCACTGGCGGCAATTTGAGAATGGAGACGGAGTGTTGAGAGGCTCTCATCTCCCACTTTTTCCATGAGAGAAGGAGTGAAACAGCTCTTGTTGACAACCATTTCGAGGAGGTCGATCAAGAGGTGTTGATCCCGCTGAAATGGAATGGAGGCAAGTAACTCCTCATCGAGATGGACCGCCTTTTCAATCGTATCAATTTGATCGATGCACCGTCGGATCGAGGATTTGTTTTCAAGAACTGTGTCGAGATACAGCTCCCAGGTTAGTGGGACTTTTTCGGTATAGTAGCGCCCCTCTGCAAACAACTCCCTCTCGAGCGGGCGTATCCCATCCCAGATTTCTCCTAAATACGATTCATTTTCGAGCCACTTAATAATTGATGACCGGTTTCCCTTCCGTTTTTCAAAGGTCTGTGCAGGGATCAAATCATTCGGATTGAATCGGGGGTAGGAAGCAAGAGCCAGCACCTCTCCCGTATTAGGATCCATTGCGACAATTGCCCCTCCCCGCTGCCAAGGGGTTCTTCTCCTCTGTTTTCCTGCTTGATCGCGCATGTCTTGAAGGTGTTCATATTCACTGAGAAGTTTTTCTGCCTCCTCTTGTAATTCTACAGAAAGACTTAAGTTGATCTGTTTTCCAGGTATAGCGGCCTTACCTCCTGGAAGAGTACGCAAAACATTCCCTCCGATATCGACCTCATAGATTTTTTTGCCATACTCACCCCGGAGCCCCTCCTCGTAGGAAGCCTCGATCCCCCCTTTCCCTACTTGAGCATTGATAGTGTAGGCCTTCTTCTGCAGTTCGTCATATCGATCTTGAACTTCTTTAACAGTTGTAAACCCCTCCGGTAAGAAAACGGGAGCCCCCTCAAAGTGCTCTTCAAGATATTTTTTCAATTCCCTCATCTCATGGGCAACTTGCGCATATTCTCTTGGGCCAATTGAACCGAGGTATCCGAGGACATCACAAGCTGTTTTACCACGCGGGTAGACTCTTTTAGCCTCAGCCTGGACCTTGATTCCGGGCCAGTCTTTTTCAGCAATCTTGAGGCGGCAATAGAGCTCTTCAGAAATATCTTCTTTTAATACAAAGGGGGTATGGGGAAAGAGGCAAGCTTTCCCATGGATTGTATCCTCAATATCTAATGGATCTATTTCGAGCATCTTCCCTAAAAACTCTGAAAAATTCTTGATAAAAGCTCTCCGAGCAAAGACCCTCTGCCGCTTGCCTTTCGGATCTTTTTGCCAGGAGATACTTGGAATCTGGCGAATATCGTTGTAGCAGATTGCAGCAGTGTATTGAATTCTGTTTGTAGCGAGAGGGATCCCGAACCGATCTCTGATCGTCCCTCTCTCTGCCCTTTCGATCACCGTTCGTCTTTGAGGATTTCTTGATTCTAAAACGTGCTGGTCGTACTCTACGATCGTCAAAAGCCAGACTCGGATGAGAATTATGAGAAGGGCGAGCAAAAAAAAGTTTAGTATGCGGCCGGTCCGCAAAGAAATATTTACTCGCTTCATAGATGTGATTTTTACCATTTTCCTTGGAAAAAAACAAAGAATAGAGTAAAAATACTAGAACTTCATGCGCCTGTAGTTCAATGGTAGAACTGTAGCCTTCCAAGCTACAAGCGTCAGTTCGATTCTGACCAGGCGCTATCTCCATAGGGAGATATTAATAAGAATATGAACCAAGACCGAAATCTTCCCGCCTAAGGGGAGATGCCGTCGTCAAACCAAAAAAGGGACAAGGCTTGGCAACAAAAACGATTACAATCAAAGATTTACTTGAAAGTGGGGCTCACTTCGGGCACCAAAAACACCGCTGGAACCCAAAAATGAAACGCTACATTTTTGAGGAGCGGAGCGGAATCTATATCATCGACCTCGCTAAAACAATCCAGCAGGTTCGAAGCGGGATGGAAGTTGTACGCGAAATGGTCAAAAACCACAAATCCATCCTATTTGTCGGAACAAAAAAACAAGCAAAGAGTGTGATTCGCGAATGTGCCGAAGAGGCCGGTGAATTCTACGTTTGTGAACGATGGCTCGGTGGTATGCTCACCAACCTAACAACCATTCGCAACTCGGTAAAAACGCTCGAGCGGATTGAGAAAAGGGTTTCTTCAGGAGGAGAAGGGTTCACGAAAAAAGAACTCTCCCTTATGGGCAAAGACCAAATAAAACTCGATCGCAACCTTTCTGGAATACGCGCAATGCGAAAACCTCCTGGAATGTTGATCCTTGTTGATCCTTCACGGGAACACATCGCGGTAAAAGAAGCTAAAAAGCTCGGCATCCCGATCTTGGCTCTTGTCGATACGAACTGTGATCCCGATCCAATCGATCATGTGATTGCCTGCAACGATGACGCTCTTAAAAGCATCAAGTTGATTCTCGGCGCTCTAACGAGTGTGATCATTCAACAAAAGAATGAAATGCAAATCGGAATCTCTAAGGAAGAAGAAGAAGAATCCTTGAAAGATAGGGGTGTTGAAATTGCAGAACAAGAGATAAAAGATGAGGAGAAGCCTTCATGAGCAACGTGACTCCACAACTAATTAAAGAACTTAGAGAGCGGACTGGCGTTGGAATGGGTAAGTGTAAAACCGCCCTTGAAGAGTCTCACGGCGATCTCGAAAAAGCGATCGAAAACCTCCGTAAAGCCGGAATGGCAACAGCTGTTAAGCGGGAAGGGCGTGAAGCGAATGAAGGACTCGTCGGAGTTGGTGAAAGCGATTCGGCGATTGCGATTGTCGAAGTGAACTCGGAAACCGACTTCGTTGCACAAAACGATAAGTTTAGACAGTTCCTGAAAGACATTTCTACAGAAGCTGCTGAGCTTACACCCAAAACTCTCGAGGCTTTTTTGCAGCTCAAGTGCAAACACGATCCATCCCTTACAATTGATGAATATCGTGCCCTCATCGTCCAGAGTCTCGGAGAAAACATCCAAATCAAGCGACTTTCGGTCTTGGAAAAGAGCGATAAGGTTTCGATTGGAGTCTACTCCCATATGGGTGGGAAAATCGTCACTTCTGTCACCCTCACAGGGGGAGATGGGAACGAAATTCTCGCAAGAGACATCGCGATGCATATTGCAGCAGAAGCTCCCGACTACCTAACTTCTGATGAAGTTCCAGCAGAAATCGTTGAGCGAGAAAAAGACATTGGTCGAAGCCAAATCAAAGGGAAACCTGAGAACATCATCGAGAAAATTCTCGAAGGAAAACTCAAGGCATTCTACGACCAGGTCTGTTTGCTCAATCAAAAGTATGTGAAAGACAACTCGATGTCGATTGAAGAACTTTTGCAGAAAGAATCTAAAGCTGCTGGAAAGACGTTTACCGTCCAAAGCTTCTTGAGGTGGCAAGTAGGGGAATAGATGGCCGCTCCGAAATATAAGCGCATCGTCCTTAAACTCTCTGGTGAAGCCCTAATGGGAAGCCAGGAATTTGGTATGCAGCACCAGGCTTGCTCCCACATTGCAAAATCGGTTAAAGAGATTTGCGATATGGGCTTAGAGGTTGGCATCGTAGTCGGAGGTGGTAACATCTTTCGCGGACGTCAAGCAGCGGAATTTGGTTTCGAGCAAACTCCTGCAGATCATATCGGAATGCTCGCCACAATGATCAATGGTTTGATTTTGCAACAGTCCCTTGCGGGCGTTGGGATCGAAAGCCAAGTCATGAGTGCCATCAACTGCACTCTCATTGCTGAGAGCTACAACTGGACCCACGCTATGCACGCCCTCCAAAAAGGGCGTGTTGTTATTTTTGTCGGGGGGACAAGCAATCCCTACTTCACAACAGATACAGCAGCAGCCCTTCGCGCAAGTGAGGTTCGTGCCGAGATTTTGCTCAAAGCGACCAAAGTCGATGGGATATATGACGCAGACCCTAATACAAACCCAGGTGCCAGGAAACTCGAAACACTCTCCTACTCAGATGCATTCACCAAAAATTTAAAAGTAATGGATGGGACGGCGCTGGCTCTTTGCCGCGATAACGATATCCCCGTCTACATCTTTAACATATTTGAAGACAACGCCCTTGTTCGGGCTGTTACAGAAGGCAAGGGCGGGTCCCTTGTTACAGGAGATTAGTTCCATGAATATTGCAAATGACACAAAAACCAAAATGAACGATGCGATCGAGCACTTTAAGAAAGAGCTCAGCTTTCTCCGCTCTGGTAGAGCTAATCCCGGGATGCTAGATTCGGTTCAGGTAGAAGTCTATGGATCTCAGATGCGCCTCAAAGAATTGGCAACCGTCTCAGCTCCCGAATCACGGCAGCTTTTGATCTCGCCTTTTGATCCCCAAACAGCAGGCCCTATTGCAAAATCAATTGAGAAAGCAAATCTCAATATTCAGCCCATCCTGGAAGGAAGCATCATCCGAATCAATATCCCTCCAATGGATGAGAGCATGCGCAAAGAAATTGTAAAGCAGGCTAAGAAAAAAGCGGAAGATGCGAAAATCGCCGTTCGAGAAGTTCGTCGTAAAGGAAATGACCTCTCCAAAAAACTCAAGACCGATGGGGAGATTACTGAAGACGAGATGAAAAAAACAGAAAAGCTCATCCAGGAGCTTACAGATAGCAACTGCAAACTGATCGACGAACTCTTTGGCGTCAAAGAAAAGGAGATCATGACAGTTTAGATTGTCTGGAATTAGAGGGTTTTGCTATATTAGATCCACTGATTCTAGATAATTAGGAAAATATGGCCCCATCGTCTAGTCAGGCCTAGGACACCAGATTTTCATTCTGGTAACAGGGGTTCGAATCCCCTTGGGGTCAAAGCCAATTGTAGCTTTAATTGATGAAGTTCCTATAATTGGCATTTTTGAGGCTTTAGCTCAGTCGGTAGAGCATCTCACTTTTAATGAGAGGGTCGATGGTTCGAGCCCATCAAGCCTCAAACAAAAACAGCCCCACATTTTGTGGGGTTTTTTTGTGTTAGAGAAGGTCTCTAAGGTTATCTTTCTGTTTCTGAGTCTAATGGTGGTTCAAGAGATAGGATGAGATGATACCCCAATGTATATCTAAATATTTACTTGTTAAATTTATTTTTTTAGCACCCTAGTTCTTAAGGAACCACTGAATAACAGCTCAGATGACTTTCAATCGAAGAGCCGACTGATGAGTTGTTTAGTGGCTCCTTAACAAAATCTTCACATTTACTAATCAATTTGTTATAATGTACATAATTAAGATTGAGGTTTGTTTATGTTTCTTTATTTAAACGTCCTTTTACCTGGATTTAGTTGGAATCGACCAATTGGGAAGGGGAGTGAGGTAGATCAGGACTTCCTCGACCTTTCACGAAAGAGCAGGTTGCGCTTGGGCAAGGGAGGAAAAGTATATAGTTTTTTTCACAAGATGTTTGCTCCAAAAGCGGCAAAGCAAGAAGTTACTAAGAAGATCGACAGGGTTGTCGCCTATCTCGAATCTGAGCCCGATATAAGCTCGATAGAGGATGTGATTAAGATCCTCTCTCGGTTTAGATTTGATGAATTTAATAGAGAAAAGATCCCTACATCCCTTCAGAAGAGATTGATCTCAGATGTGAGGGGAAGTGAGACGAGTAAAATCGCAAAATTGAGTGTAAGGCTCGGGATTGATCCGATATTAAATGGGAAAGGGGTTCATTCTTCAAAAATTTATTTTAATCTCGGCGTGAGGCCAATTGCTATCTATAAATCGGGTGAACTGTGCAAGTCCAAAACATGGGAAAGGCGAGTCGCAACTTTTGTACGTGAGAATAAACTGATTCGAACGCAGGACTCTTTTCTTCCTATCCAAGACCAGAGGCCTAAAGCTGCGATGATCTCTGAGAGGGCAACCTATCTCCTTGCAAATATCCTTGGGCACGATCTCGTCCCTACAACAGAGGTTTTACAGATGGATGGTGAGAGGGGGTCTTTTCAGCATTTTGTTGCAGGATATCGTGAAGCGGGTGAGGTAGAGCTTCCCAGCTTAAAAAATGCCTCAGAAGAAGACCTTACAAAATTTCAGATTTTTGCCCTCTTTGATTATCTCACAGGCGGTCTCGACAGGAAAGAAGATAATTGGCTTGTTCAGTTAGATTCTACTGCTCATATCCAAGATATCAAGATGATCGATAATGGGAATAACTTTGCTGCAGAGCATGTCCCTAGAAGTGCAAGAATTGCCTCTCGCTACCAGTACAAATGGAAAAATCTCCCTCTTGCAGAAGGGGCTTTAACAGATGCAGCAAAGGCGTTCATTGGTAAAATTACTGAGCGCAAGATCACTGAATTTTTCAAGGAAGTCGGGGCAGAATTTGGTGAAGATGCAGGTGAGTTCTTTTCAGATGCTGTTCTAAGTACCTTCCAAGACCGGCTAGAAGTCTTAAGAAGCTTCCAATCAGGAGACCGCTCCCTTGTCGATCTCGCAGCGTTCAGCACCCCAGAGGCATTCGCTTTGCGCACCGTTCAGTAATCTATTCGGATGGACAACAATGGTTTTTTTCTTGTATACGTTTTGAGCCATGTCTGTTTCGACCAATCAAATGACGACTGCATCTCTATCACCACCTGATTATGTTTGTACAAACTCTGGTCAGGTGATGAATCAACCGGTTTTGTCTAAGTGTGGACATGTTTTTGAAAGAAGTTTGATCGGGGTGGATTCTCATTGTCGTCTAGATAAACGTCCTCTAGTTGGAAGGGAGCTCATTCCACTCACAGAGCTAAAAGTAAAAATTGATATATGGAAAGCATATCAAATTGGATGTAATGAGCTGGCTCCTCAGCCTTCTTATTCGATAAAGGATTTCATCGACCAAGCGAACAATTTTTTTGGAAGGGGGGACTTTGGGATCGCATTGCAACATTATCGACAAGCCCTCTCTCGTGAGATTAAAGCAAGGAGGGGAAATGGTGAGCGTTCCATAAGGCTACGCAAAAGCATTGGGAAGTGTCTAAGGGAGCTGGGCGATTTCTCAGAAGCCCTTAAAATGCAGGAGAAGATACTCGAGCTGGTGGGCGGTAGGAGTGGAGAGACACTTTCCGTTGCAATGGCTCTAAATGATGTTGGTATTTGTGAGCAAAACTTAGGGAAATACGCTGCCGCAAAGGAGTCTCACTTAAGAGCACTTGCCATTAAACAAATGCTGAGCCAAAAAAACACAGTTCACACTGCGCGTCAAATTTATATTTCTGGTTCTTTGAACAATCTCGGCAATTATTTTCGCTTAATCGGTGATTATACAGAGGCTCTTCACCATTTTCAGCTTGCCTTTGATGCTGAAAAACGGCTTTTTGGGCCAGAGGATATCAATACGGCTCGTCCATTGAACAATATTGGTGTTTGTCAGATGTTGCTCGGGAGATTTGATGCTGCTCTCGATGCTTTTGATCGGGCGGTAAAAATTAGAGAAAAAAAATATCCCAGTAAGTCCCACCCTGAACTTCCAAGAGGCTGGAATAACATGGGAGATTGTCTAAGGCGAATGGGTAAATTCAGCGAGGCGCTCGATTTTCATGAAAAAGCCTTGAATATGGCCCAAGAGATGTATGGGCCCATTCATGTTGATGTTGCCTATTCTCTAAGTCATATGGGTAAATGTTACTACTTGTTAGGAGATTTCGAAAAAGCTGAAGAGCACTTACGCAAAGCCTATGATGTCCGTTCTAATACAGGACAGGGGAGAGACATAGACTTTATTTATCTTCTCAAGGATCACGCGATCTGTTTAGCAAGTCTTGGTAGACCTACCGAAGCGATGGAAAAAACGAGCGGGGCAGCTCTGTTGCATACGCATATTTTAAGGAAAAATGTTTTAGTTTACCCAGAAGATCACCCCGATTTGGCATCGCATTTGAGTAACAAGGGTGACTGTTTCTATCAGCTAGGGAAGTATCATATCGCGATGGATCTCCAGGTAAGGGCGTTAAAGATACGGGAAGGGAGATTTGGCCAGCACCACCCGGAAGTAGCCTCTTCTTTAGACGCACTTGGCACTTCTTACTATTCTTTAGGGGAATTTTCCAAAGCTTTAGAAAGCCATCAGAGAGCATATGGAATTAAGCAAATGGTTTTTGAAGAAGACCATTATGAACTGGCCGACTCCCTCACTGGAATGGGGAATTCTCTAGCATCACTTGGAAAAGCAGAGGAGGGGCTGAATGCTCACGAAGGGGCATTGAAGATTCGAAAAAAAGTGTTGGGAGACACTCATCCCTTTGTCGGGGCTTGTCACGTGAACATCGGATCTTGTCTATCCAGTCTTGAGAGACCTAAAGAGGCTTTCAATCATTATCTGAGAGCCTATGAAATTCGTTTAAACAGGCTCGGGCCAAAACATCCCGATACAATTCTTTCGGCTTGTTATGTCTCGATTTGTAAGAATCTGCTCGATGGGAAAATCGAAGAAGTAGAAGACTCCGTTGCCCCCCTGACCGAGAGGGATTTTAATAAGTTTGTCGCCTATGCCCTTGACTATCTTGAAAAAGCCGATTTCGAGAGTTTGCAATTTGTTAAAAACCCAACTGGATTTGTCCGGCTCCATATTCCCACTCCTCCCGACATGGAAGATAGGTTAGAAAATGTCCGACTCAATTACTGGCCTTTGGATTTTCGACTGGACGTTGTCGAAGCGCAGCATACCCATCCTCGGTATTTTGAAAGTCGGATCTTGGAGGGAGGATATACCCACGCTCTATTCGAAAAAAGTGAGGAGGGGACCCCTTTCCGTTCCCACGGGATTTTCAAGGACACGGTTGAGGAGAGGAGCATTATTTTTAAGGGGCCGGTTAAGCTTCGTCATCTTAAAGATGAGAAAAAGGCGGTGGGGTCGATTATCCGTTTTCCAAGAAGTTTGATCCACCAGGTAATTGACACAACCCCCGGCACCTTGACCTTAAATTGCGTGTTTAAAGGATCTAGTCATCCCGTTTTTGACGTATTTGTTTCTAACGATAGCTTCGTCGATCCACAAACGGAAAGAGAAACCCTTGAGCAAAAGCATGCTCAAGGTGTTGCCGAGGAGATTAAACAAATATTGCGTCAATTTAGGGATGTGTAAGCCCCTCTACTTTCTTCTTTTTGCATTGAAATAGATAGAGGGGCATCATGGGATCTATCACAGATTAATTAGACATTTTATGACCTATCTCCAAATGATCAGAAAGTTGCTTGAGATTTTGCGTGAATCGCCTCGGAAAATCTCTTCACGCATTTTTCTAGCGCTTGCTATTACACTTGGAATGTCAGGGCTAAACCTGATGATCCCCGTTCTATTTAAGACTCTGATTGAGGTTTTACCAAAAGAAGAAGCTTCTCGGATTCCCTGGGTCGGAGTAATCCTCGTAGGATATGGAGCCTGCTTTGTCACAAGTCATCTCATGACACTTTTCCGCTCCCTTGTGATTTTCAAGGTTGCAGAGGACTGCTTTCGGACGGTAAGTCTCGAGCTTTTGCGTCATCTTTTGTCCCTTCCTTATGCCTTTCATCTGAATAAAAAATCGGGGGGTGTAGGCAGCGATGTCTCTAGGCTTCAACCTGCATTGGAAAGTCTCCTTTGGGGGGTGTTTTTCACCCTCATTCCCGTATGTATTGAAGTGACAATTATCACAGCAATTATTGGGTCAATATATGGCTTGATTTGGGGATTGGGGTTGGTGGGTCTTTTTGCTGCGTATGGAGTGATCTACTACTTGGGAGCTCCATTTTCAAAAAGGGCGAACGAGTCTTACTATGCAAAGCGTTCCTTTGCAAGTGGGAAGGTGATGGAGTCCCTCCTTCATTTTGAAACGATCAAAGCCTTTACCAACGAAGAGAAGGAACTTAAACAAATCAACCAGGCCTACGAAGAGCAGAGAGCTGCAGGGATAAAACGGGCCAGGGTTGATTTGCTCCTGCAGCTTGCTCAAACAGTGTTGATTGGATTTACGTTTATTTCGATCACCTGGGTGTCCGGTCGAGCAGTCTATAAACAGAATATGCCCATTGGGAGTTTTATTCTCGTGAATGGATATCTCCTCCAACTCGTGATGCCCTTGAATTACCTTGGACATGTCATTTCTCAAATACGAAAAGGGGTGCAGGACATTCGAGGAGTATTTCAACTTCTTTTAACGAGATCTGAAGAAAGCAGGAGAGGAAGAAACCAGGTTCTGGAGTCTATTCGAATCGATTTCCAAGAGGTTGGATTTGGTTACCTGGAAAAGAAGCCTGTCCTCCATGATCTCTCCTTCACGATTTTACCGGGGACGAAAACGGCTATTGTGGGTGCAACTGGTTCGGGAAAGTCAACGATTGCAAAGCTCCTTTTACAGTTTTATGATCTTAAGAAGGGGCAAATTTTAATCAATGGCCTAGACATTTCTCAATTTAATCTAAAACAGCTAAGGGGAGCTATCGCTCTGGTATCTCAAGATACTTCTCTTTTCAATGAAAGCCTTTACTATAATATAGCCTATGGGAATCCAACTGCTACAAAGAAACAGGTTGAAGAGGCGATTACTATGGCCGATCTCGATCACTTCATTGATGCCCTGCCAAATGGGTACAAAACCGAAGTAGGTGAGAGGGGGATGAAACTCTCTGGAGGAGAGAAACAAAGAGTTGCAATTGCTAGGGCAATTTTGAAAAAACCTCTCCTTTACATTTTCGATGAGGCCACCTCTTCTCTTGACTCTCTCACAGAGGAAAAAATTCAAGCGAGCATCGATAAAGTATCAAGTGGTGTTACGACAATTGTGATTGCCCACCGCCTTTCAACCGTCCGCAATGCTGATCAAATTATTCTCCTTAATGAGGGACGCATTCAGGAGTGTGGAGCGCATGAGGATTTAATGGCCAAGAAGGAGCTCTACAGTCGTTTCTCTACGGCCCAGAACTCAAGTGGCAGGACTCTTTAGCGTTTTTTTTATCACTAAATCTAGGCTAAACCTTTTCTTACAACAGCTATGGACCTGGGGTAGTTAGAGAAACAGTCCCTTGTAAAAAGGGTGCTCCGTTGACTTCTCCAACAATATAATATGTGTAGGTAGTGCTTGGATCACGATTGTGATCCTCAAACACTCTTTCTGCCCCTCCCTCTATAACTCCAATTAACGTCCCAAAAGGCGCATTCCGATAGATCACATATCTAGTAATCGTTGAGGTGCCTTCGGTCCACCGTATTCTATTAAAGTAATCAACCTGCGTTAGAAAAACATCCGTAAGAGCTTCTCCTTCGGCCGATATGCCAAACGGCGGACCTGGAGGTGGAGATGGTGGACCTGGAGGTGGAGGTGGTGGAGGAGATGGTGGACCTGGAGGTGGTGGAGGAGATGGTGGACCTGGAGG
>CAYGSB010000015.1:0-28053 GCA_964352505.1 uncultured bacterium | reverse complement strand
AGAATTGTCCCATTTTAGCATCGCCGATAAATGCAAACGATCCAGACACACAGCGGGGGAGAAAAGCAAGGGGGGAGGGGAACTCTAGGAGGGGGATTTCGAGTGCAAATGCGAGGGTTTTGGCGATGGTAGCTGCTGTCCGAACTCCCATGTAGGAACCGGGGCCGACTCCTACGGCTATATAAGAAAGATCTTTAAGGTCGTAAAATGTTTCCAGAACGGGGAAAAGGGTTTCAGAGAGCTTTTTGGCTCCCTCGAGGGTTTGAAATTTTATCTCATTAGGCCCGCTTAAGATTCCTAGGATTGCAGTAGTTGTGCTGGTGTCGATTACAAGTCCATACATAGGGGGCAAGTATACCAGATTGCAGTATTTTTCTATAGGTGATACACTACGGCGGTATTTGCGAGGAAAATTTTGAGTAAGAAAAAGAAAAAAGAAGAAACGCTCGAAGAAGCAGTAAAAAAAACTGTTCGCCATGGTGAACTGGAAAAGGAAGAGGGGGATACAACCATTGACCCCGAAGAGCTTTTTATCGTGCCTCTTTCGAAACGCCCCTTTTTCCCTGGGATGGCAGCGCCTCTCGTCATCGAACCAGGTGTCTATTATGAGATGCTCAAGCAGGTAGCCGGGACCGATCACAAGACCATGGGGCTATTTCTTACAAAGGATGAAGATGCAAACATCTACGACCTTACAATCAATGAGATTTGCCAAGTAGGCGTTTCTGCCAAGATTTTACGGATCATTCCGATGGATCAGGGTGGCGCTCAAGTCATTCTGAATATGGAGAAGAGGATTTCTATAAAGAAACCCCTGAAAAATCAAAAGTTTTTGTCGGCAAAAGTGTCCTATTCGGAAGATCCCCCTGCAGGGAAGTTGCCAAAGACACTAAAAGCCTATTCAATCAGTATCATCACCACGATTAAGGATCTTCTCAAACTGAATCCTCTATTCAAAGAGGAGCTCCAAGTATTTCTCGGCCACTCGGACTTTACCGATCCTGGGAAGCTCGCCGATTTTGCTGTAGCCCTCACAACCGCTTCAAGAGACGAGTTGCAAGGGGTTTTGGAAGCGTTTGATTTGCATGATCGAATTAGCAAGGCGCTCGTTCTTTTAAAGCAGGAATTAGATCTTTCGAAGCTCCAAAGCAGCATTAACCAAAAGATCGAAGCAACAGTTTCAAAAACGCAGCGAGAGTTTTTTCTTAGAGAGCAACTCAAGACGATTAAGAAAGAACTTGGCCTTGAAAAAGATGACAAAGCCCACGATATCGAAAAATTTGAAGAGCGGCTGAGTGAGCGGGATGTTCCCGATGACGTGATGAAAGTCATCCAGGACGAAGTGGAAAAGCTGAGCGTTCTCGAAGTCCAATCTGCTGAGTACTCCGTCTGTCGGAACTATCTAGATTGGCTTACTGTGGTCCCTTGGGGGATGTTTAGCGGTGGGATTGGAACAGATAAAAAGCACAGCTTGAAGTACGCAGAAAAAGTTTTGAAAGAAGACCACTACGGTCTTGAGGATATCAAGCAGAGAATTTTAGAGTTCATCGCGGTAGGAAAGCTCTCCGGTGGGCTCAAGGGAAGCATTATCTGTTTGACGGGACCTCCTGGAGTGGGAAAAACAAGTATTGGGAAAAGTATCGCTCGGGCACTCGACCGGAAGTTTTACCGGTTTTCTGTGGGTGGCATGAAGGATGAAGCGGAGATCAAAGGGCATCGGCGTACCTATATTGGTGCTATGCCTGGAAAGATCGTGCAGGCCCTTAAACAGGCTGAAGTGATGAATCCGGTAATCATGATCGATGAGGTTGATAAAATTGGTTCAAGCTACCACGGAGATCCTGCGTCAGCCCTACTCGAGGTGTTAGATCCTGAGCAAAACAAAGAGTTTCTCGATCACTACCTGGATGTCCGTACCGACCTTTCCAACGTCCTATTCATTTTGACCGCAAATATTCTCGATACGATTCCAGAAGCCCTTCGAGATCGAATGGAGGTACTCCGCCTCTCAGGCTATATCCTCGAAGAGAAAGTCGAGATCGCAAAAAAATACCTCCTTCCACGCAATCGGAGTGAAATGGGACTTAAAGCAACGGATGTCTCATTTTCAATAGGAGCTCTCAAGCAGATCATCAATGGATATGCAAGAGAAGCGGGGGTGCGGAATCTAGAAAAATACATCAAGAAGATCCTTCGCCAAGTAGCAATGAAGATTGTGAGAAATGACGAGAAAAAAGGGCGAAAAAAATCTCGATCGGAAGAAAAAGTAACTGAAATCGGTTTGAAAACCTATTTAGGAAAACCTATTTTCACAAGCGATCGCTACTTCAAAACTACCCCTGTTGGTGTAGCTATGGGGCTTGCATGGACTTCGATGGGTGGAGCAACACTCTATGTTGAAGCTGCAAAGGTTCCTTCAGAAAAGACGACGATGAAGCTTACTGGTCAGGCAGGAGATGTGATGAAGGAATCTTCACAAATAGCTTGGCACTATGTTCATAGTACGATTGAGAGATTTGCGAATACGAAGAAGTTTTTCGCAGGGTATGCTGTCCATCTCCATATTCCAGAAGGAGCCACCCCAAAAGATGGGCCCTCTGCGGGAATCACGATGGCGACTTCTCTTTACTCCCTTCTTTTGAACAAACCGATTAAAAATGACTTAGGGATGACCGGTGAGCTTACATTGACTGGGAAAGTTCTCCCCATTGGAGGGGTAAAAGAGAAGGTGATAGCAGCAAGGCGCTCTAAGCTCAAAACCCTCATTTTCCCCAAAGATAATCAGCGCGACATCGAAGAGCTTCCGGCCTATATCAAAAAGGGGTTTACGATCCACTTTGTTGACTACTATGAGGAGGTTTTCCGTGTTGCTTTCGCAAAGAAGTAGCAAAATCCTCGCCCCCGAGCAACTTGAAGCAACTGTAAGAAAGCTAAAAGGAGAGGGGAAAGCAGTTGTTACCCTCAATGGAAGTTTTGATCTTCTTCATCCTGGGCATGTTGATATGATTAAGCAGGCATCACAGCTAGGGGATGTCCTTATTCTCCTTTTGAATACCGACGAGTCGATCAAAATCAACAAAGGGAAATCCCGCCCGATTAACCCCCTCGTTGATCGACTCGAGATGATTGCATCTCTTGAGTTTGTTGACCTGGTTAGCTATTTTTCTGAAACAGATCCCATCACGATTTTGGGGAAAATACAGCCGAATATCCATGTAAACGGAAGCGAATATGGAGAAGATTGCATCGAAGCCGAAGTGGTAAAAAAACATGGGGGAAGAATCCATATCATTGATCTTCTTCCAGGATATTCGAGCACAAACATCATCAAAAAGATTAAGGCCCTATGCGACTAATTGGCACCGTAGAAAACGAAAAAAAAGCGTTTGTATTTTATTCTGCTCTTTTAAAAGAGGGGATCCATTGTACCTATGAAAAAGGGACAAACGTAGATGGTAAACCCGCTATTTCGATTTGGATTTATGAGGAAGATCAGCTCGAAGCCGCTCAAGCTCTTTTAGAAGAGTACAAGAAAAATCCATCTGCTGAACGCTTCTCAAAGGTTGAATTTCCAACAACGCCTCCGCTCCCCCCCGATAATATAGCAGACAAGACCGAGCAGACAAAAGAAGAAGAACAAGAAAGGCTCTGGCGACTGAAAGAGCGTCTTAGGAAAAAACAGGCCTATCCGTTGACCTATTTCTTCATGATGACCTGTATTCTCCTCTACCTCTTTAGCTGGATTCAGTCAGCAAAGTTGATCAAAGAAGATGGAATTCTCGGTGGGTCAATTGGGATGACTCCCATCCAGCAAGAGCTGATGTTTGAGTACCCAAAAACGAACCAGGTTTTGGATCAGCTCATCCAAAAGTACTCCTTGAAATCGGTCAAGCAGTTAAATGAGCTCCCTCAAGATGAGCTCGTCCAAATCCAGCAAGCGCAAAAGCTCCCCACATGGAATGGCCTCCTAGGAAAGTTCACCGCTTGGTATAAAAGGAGTCCCGACCAATCCAATGACGGGCCCTTGTTTGTGCAAATTAAAGAAGGAGAGGTGTGGCGCTTATTTACTCCCTGTTTGCTACATGGAAGCTTCCTCCATATTCTTTTCAATATGCTTTGGGCATGGGTCCTTCTCAAGCAAACAGAAGAGCGTCTTCCAAGGTGGAAAATTATATTACTCATTTTGATCATCGGAATCGTTTCTAATGTTGGACAATACCTGATCAGTGGTCCCTATTTCCTCGGTTTTTCTGGAATCGTATGTGGACTTGTTGGGTATATTTGGGTTCGGCAAAAATTTGCCCCATGGGAGGGTTACCCTCTTCAGCGCTCGACAATTATCTTTATTTTGGTCTTTGTAGGAGCGATGTTCGCTTTAGAAATCTTTTCATTAGCTACATCCCTTTTTT
This sequence comes from uncultured bacterium, assembly GCA_964352505.1. Classification (GTDB taxonomy): domain Bacteria; phylum Chlamydiota; class Chlamydiia; order Chlamydiales; family Rhabdochlamydiaceae; genus Sacchariniichlamydia. The sequence continues at coordinate 23,644 of CAYGSB010000015.1, read as the reverse complement.
TTGCAAAAGAGGTGTCAGCCAATATTGCAAACACAGCCCATATTATTGGGGGACTGACAGGCGCTCTTCTAGGACGCATTCCCTTTTTCTCTAGAGGGCTAAAATGACCGTTCGCGATTTGACGATATTGGGCTGTTCATCCCAGCAGCCCACCCGCTCGCGCAATCATGGAGCATATCTTTTGCGTTGGAATGCAGAGGGGCTTCTCTTCGATCCGGGTGAAGGGACGCAAAGGCAGTTCATTTTTGCAAACATTCCTCCTCCCTGTGTCAATCGCATTTTCATAAGCCACTTCCATGGAGATCACTGCCTAGGACTCGGATCGATGCTGATGCGTCTCAATCTCGATAAAGTGACTCATCCGATTCATTGCTACTACCCAGCTTCTGGGAAAAGGTACTTTGATCGACTCCGTTTTGGAACCATCTATCACGAAACGATCAATGTTGTTGAGCATCCTATCTCTGAGGAGGGGGTCGTTCATGATGACGGAAAATTTCAAATCGAGGCGTATCCCCTTAAGCACGGGGTTGATAACTGGGGGTACCGGGTCAAAGAGGCCGATACGTGTAAATTCGATAAGGAAAAGCTGATCAAAGCCGGAGTAAAAGGGCCGCTCGTTCAAGAGCTTAAGAAGAAGGGGTCGCTCGTTATTGAGGGAAAAACGATTATGCTCGAAGAGGTGAGTTGGATCCGTAAAGGAGACGTTTTTGCTATAGCCATTGATACCCTCCCATGCCCAAATATTTTCAAAATCGCCAAAGATGCCAAACTCCTACTGATGGAAGCTACCTACTTGGATGAACATAAAGACCTCGCGAAAAAACATCGCCACCTGACCGCCTCGCAGGCTGCTACATTCGCTAAAGAAGCGGGAGCTGGCCACCTAGTCCTAACCCACTTTTCAGCCCGCTATCAAGATCTAAAGGGGTTTTTAGATGAAGCCCGTCTGATCTTTCCAAATACAGACGTAGCAGATGATTTCAAACGCTTCGAATTTCCCCTCTAGCCTACTTTAATGGCGACAACAGTGACGTTGTCTCCGCCAGAGGCCATATTCTTCAGGGCCGCATCGACAAGGCGTTTTGCTAGGGGGGTAGAAGCTTGCGCTGTAACGAGACTCGTGATTTTACTTTCATCGACATAGTCTTTAAGGCCGTCGCAGGCCAAAACTAGCGTGTCACCTGCTTTGAGCTTGTTTACAGTGATTTTGGGTTTGTGAATCACTCGAGGTTGGCCAGGTGCCCCGGTCATGTTGACATCTCCAATTCCTCTTGCAACGTTTACCCCGCCGTTCAAATGAGAGCGGACATGTTTGGCCTGTTTTCCAACCTGGTTGACGAAACTCTCCACGAGTTTATATCCATAAATGTTGTATAGGCGCAACTTATCTGTTGGGCTAAGCCAGTCTCGAACACAGGAAAGGGGAATAGAGCTGGTCCCTGTCCACCCTTCTCGGTAGATGTTTGCTTCACTATCACCGAGAGTTGCTGTATAAATTTGGTGAGTCTCTTTGTCGATATAGCAAACGACTGCTGTACTTCCAACCCCATTCCAAAAGGAGTAATTGGCCACATCTTGGTGGATTTGGTGGATCACGCTTTCCATCGCGGTGTGGACATTCCCATTAGCTTCCTTTAAAGCTCTAGGGAAGAGTTTTTCGAACTGTTTGCTCGCATACGCAGAAACTTGTCCTCCACCGTGGCCATCAAAGACTCCGGTGAGTATCCCTTTTTCAAACTCTTTGTAAAAGTGGGCATCTTCCATTGTAGGTCTCGGCCCTTGTGCATCGGCAAAATCGAGATTGAATTTTAAAGGAGTTGTTTCTTTTTTCGTCAGGGTGGCTTCGGAAACTCCCATGCTTCTGATGTAGGGGTTGCTCAAGAAAGATCTGGTCGCGGCATGTTCGAAAATCGCCTTATTCTGGTTTTTCATCATTTTTTTGAGTGCTGTACTTTCTGAAAGAGGACGCTCCCTCCAGGGAGTTTGATCGGAGCCAAAAAGGGCATAAGCAATCCGTTCAATCATCGCAACGACTCCTCCAAGTAGGGGGGTGTATTCGATAAGCGCTAGGGTGCGGTGGGCAAGAGAGAGTTCAATTTCTGCAAGATCCATATGTCTTTGTGCATAGGCATATCCACTCCCAAGGGTAATCACTGAAGTAAGTAGGTCTTGAAATGAGGTTTGATATGCGTAATTGTGATTAGCGAGTGAAATGGCCATAATTATACCTTTTTAATAGTTAAAAAAAATATATTATAGCAGAAAAGTCTCTAAATGTCGAACTAAGATTCGGCGAGTTCTTCTAAGAGGATGTCAAGCTCTCTAAGCATTGTTTCAGTGGGGGAAGGGAACTGGAGGAAGCTCAGGACGATTTTACGAAGGTCTGAGGTGGCGGGGTTGTGGGGGTCGTAATTTCTTGCAGCGTCATAAAGACTCGTGTTTTCTCTAGCCCCGGGGACATGGAGGGGCTGGGTGAGGATGTTTTCGATGATTTCACCAGCATCTTGGAGGTTTTCGTGTAACATTTTTATCCTTTGATATTTGCTGCTTTTTTTGCCGTGAGTTTTAGGTGTTCGATCGTCGTTGCGAGGGTGTCGAGGGCCGAGCTTTCGGCTAGATGGGGGGTCTTCATGATGTTTCGGATGGTGTCGATGAATTGGGATAGATGATTCGTTAGAGCTTTTGCAATTTGTTTCGGATCCTCTGAAGAAGGGTGTCCTGGGGGAAGAGGTGGGGGTCCACCTGGTGGTTGTACGGCCATGATCGGCTCCTTTTAGATTTAATCTAAAAGAGGAGTCTATTGGATGTCAAGTTTATGACTTTAAAGAGAAAAACTGATCGAGAGAGCCTTCGAAATGGGTGATACGCCCCTCTTCTAAGGAAATGATTTTCTTCCCGCCGTGGCTAATGAGGTCTCTGTCATGGCTCGAAAAAAGAACAGTCCCTTTGTAGTCCTGGAGCGCCCAGCCCAGGGCAGAGACAGCCTCAAGATCGAGGTGGTTACTCGGCTCGTCGAGGATCAGGACGTTGTGATTACAGAGCATGAGACCGCCGATGATCAGCCGTGCCGTTTCTCCTCCAGAGAGGTGGGCGACTTGCTTAAAGGCATCATCACCAGTGAAGAGCATTTTACCCAAAATGCTTCGGATGTCTTTGTCGTAAATTCCTTCTCGCTTACTTTTGAGCCAATCAAAAATTGTGATCGTTGAACTCTTGTCGATGAGGTCGGTGTGATTTTGGGGGAAGTACCCAATGCTCACTTGGTGTCCAACATCTATCTTGCCACTGTCTTCCTCAAGAACGCCGGCAAGCATTTTAAGGAGGGTGGTTTTCCCCCTACCGTTGTTTCCCAAAATAGCAATTTTGTCACCACGAACGACATCATAGGAAAACTTGTTGATGACAGGAGGGCCGTCATAGGCTTTAGAGACATTTTCCAAGCGGAAAACCATTTGTCCCGTCTGAATTTCAGGAGGGTAAAATCTGATGTAGGGCCGTTGGATGTTCGACTTTTTCAGGTCAGTTGCCTGTAGCCTCTCGATCTCTTTCATCCGAGATTGTACCTGTGATGCGCGCGTTCCAGCGCTGAATTTGGCGACGAATTCCCGTAGTTGTGATGCTTTCTTCTCTTTGGCCTTATTTTCTAGTTCGGCTTGTTCACGAACTGAGGTTTTCGCAAGGACCATCTGGTCGTAGTTACCGGGGTAGAGGATGATCGTTTCATAATCGATGTCGGCTATCTGGGTGCAAACGGCGTTCAAAAAGTGTCTGTCGTGTGAAACAAGGACTAGGGTTCCGTTGTAGCCGTGGAGGAATTTTTCTAGCCAGGTGATCGCTTCCAAATCGAGGTGGTTTGTCGGTTCATCGAGGATCAGGGCAGGAGGGTTGCCAAAGAGAGCTTGGCAGAGCATCACTTTGAATTGGGTGTCGGTTGGGATTACACCCATTTCCTGGTCCCAAAGCTCGATTGGAATTCCCATCCCTTCTAAGAGGATTTCCCCATCGGATTCAGCAGTGTATCCCCCCTCATCTCCAATGACTTCTTCTAGCTCTCCAAGACGGATTCCCACCTCATCGGTCATCTCTACATCGTAGAGGCGTTCCCGCTCGGCAAGAGCATCCCAAAGCCTTTTATTGCCCATGATGACTGTATCAAGGACCTTGCAAGAGGCAAAGTCTTCAATGTTTTGTTTTAAAAAGCCGATTTTACTCGGATGGCTAACCGAGCCTGTCGTTGGATCGACAACACCCATAATGATTTTGAGTAGAGTAGATTTCCCAGCCCCGTTTGGGCCGGTCAAGCCATAGCGGCATCCCTCATTGAAGGTAATGGTCACATCTTCAAAAAGAAGACGGGTTCCGACTTTTTTCGTAACAGAATTTAAAGTAATCATATAAAGGTATAGAGTAACACAAAAGAGGGCTCTATGACAAGGACGTTTGAAGAAGCAGAGGCGAGTTTTTTTCACTATCTCGAGGCAATAAAGAACTCCTCAGAACACACCATTCGCAATTATGCCAATGACCTGAAAGCTTTCAAAAATTTCCTTGAACAAGAAAAAATTATTCTTACCACACTCGACGAGATCGACAAGCGGCTCGTTCGAAGTTTTTTAGCCCACCTCAATTTCCAAAAAGCGTCCAAGAGAACGCTGCTGCGCCGTCTTGCCTGCCTTCGTTCTTTTTTTAAATACTTAAAAAGGGAAAAGAAAGTGGCGCATAATCCCATGGAAGAGATCGATACCCCAAAGCTTGAAAAAACCATTCCGATTTCTCTTTCCTATGAGCAGGTTGAACGGCTCCTTGGCCAACCCGACACCGACACCTATCTTGGGTTTAGAGACCGGTGTATCATGGAGCTCCTCTATAGTTCTGGGCTCCGGATTAGCGAGCTTGCTAAACTGAACAGAAGTGAACTCGATGCCAAAAACCACCTGTTGCGGATTCATGGAAAAGGAAAAAAAGAGCGGATTGTCCCAATCACCGAGTCGGCAGCCAAATGGATCCAAAAATACCTCAACCATCCAGAAAGGGAGTATGATGGGAGCCAGCACCGTGCACAAGTCGATAAAGAAGCGATCTTCCTCAACAAGTGGGGCAAAAGGATCACGGTCCGCTCCCTTGACCGGAATTTTTCAAAGTATCTCCTCGCAAGTGGTCTTTCATCAAACGTTACACCCCACACGATTCGCCACACCATTGCCACCCACTGGCTTGAAAAAGGGATGGACCTCAAAACAATTCAGGTCCTTCTTGGCCACAACTCCCTTGCAACAACAACGATTTATACCCACGTCTCGACCCGTCTTAAACGAGAGGTGTATGAAAAAGCCCATCCACTTACAAAAAAAACATTTTAGTGGTATGTTCCTCCGCACCTAATTAAATCAGGGGAGTGAACATGAAAATCCAACCGATCCAAACGGCAAATCAACATGCATCACCAACAGAAACATTCGATTTTTTACAGCAACCTACGTCTAGATCTACCCTTGTAAGTCTTTCTGTAAAACCTCTCAAAAATGCTCTGCACTCTACTCTCAATTTTTGCACCACTCTTCTCTATTACGTCTCCCTCCTTTGGATTGTTGATGCCATTCTGTATAGAAATCACGAGACCTACTGCCGTGCCAAGCTCGCCGGTTTATGCACAACCTTCGTAAAGGCTAAAGAGTGCTCAAAGGAGGAGACAATCCTCAGCTACATCATCTCTGTGAAAAATGGTCCTCATGAAACTCGTTTTTCCGTTGATCCTAAAAGAGAGAAAGAGTGCTTCCCAATATTCGAAAACTGGTTAAACACCCTTTCGAAGCGGGAGCGCTGCACCCTTTCGAGCTTCTCACTAACTATCTACGCCGTCCCAATTGACGGGAGATGGACTTCGCTCACAAAAGACAAAAGGAATCTTGCGATTGTTGAACTTTCTACCCTGAGCAAAAATCGGGACTTTTTTGCGACCCTACGCAGTGGTGATTTTGACTTTCTCGCGTCCCATAAACCGACTGAAAAATCCCAATGTGCGATGAGAGGTGAGGAACATGTTGAGACCTACAACCTACGTGAATTAATGGAACCCAAGGCATCTGTATGATAAAAAATATTCTCCTCTTCGTTTTTGCTCTATCCACCCTTATTGCAAAGGAGCCCAATGTCCTGCTCTTTTCAGGGAGCACTCGGAAAGATTCAGTGAATAAAAAGCTCATCTTGGCAGCAGCTGATGTTGCAAAAAAAGAGAAGGCAAATGTAACAGTCATCGATCTAAAAAACTACCCGATGCCCCTTTACGACGGAGATGTAGAATCGGAAAAAGGTCTTCCACAAAATGCAGAGAAATTGCGCAAGCTCATGATTGAGAGTCAGGTGATTGTCATCTCGACCCCAGAGTATAACGCCTCGGTATCTGGTGTTTTAAAAAACGCCATCGATTGGGCCTCAAGGGCTCCTGGAGCGAAGTTTTCTAAAGAGGCATTTGAGGGTAAAACTTTTGTCCTACTCAGCGCCTCTCCTTCAAGCGCTGGGGGGGTCAAAGCTAAAGGGCATCTCTCTGAGATTATTCAGGTTCTAGGGGGAAAAGTCTATCCAGACTCATTTTCACTTCCAAAAGGCCATGACGCCTTTAATCAGGATGGAAAGCTAAAGGATCCTAAAAAAGAGCAGCAGCTTGCTAAAGTGATTACAGGTGCAATAAAAGATCGAAAGTAAAGCGGTAGATATGTTGTTAAAAAGGGGAAAGCGGTAAGCCGGATTCTGTCTAAGGCAATCATTCCTCTAGGGGACTTGTCGCCAAGCCCCTCAAGCGATCGGTGGCTCAAAACGTGCTAAGAAACACGGATGTTTTAAGCCCTCTTGCTTCAGATGGGGTTTACAGCTCCACTCGCATCTCTGCGAGGGGACTAGCTCCTAAAACTAGTTTTTCACCCTGCTTCTCAAAAGAGAACGGTATATTTTCTGTTGCACTTTCCGTAGCCTCTCGGCCCCCAGCCTTTCGCTGGCATCTCTCTTTACGAAGTCCGGACTTTCCTCTACCGCAAGATGCGATAGCGATTGCCCACTTTCCCAAAAGTTTTTTTTGATTAGGTTGTAGCTGCTCTGCGACGGCGACGTTTAGTTGCAGCAGCAGTCCCTTCGACCACTTCCGATTCTAGCCAGTAGTGGATGCGTGAGCAATGTTCGCAGAAGATGATGTTCTCTCCTTTGCGGACAATGTTTTCATGCTGGGCTGTAAGTGCGATGTGGCAGCCACTGCAGGTGCGATTTTCGATAGGGACGATGACTCGGTCTTTTTTGTTTCGGAGTAGGCGATCGTAGATGCGGAGGGTGTCGGGATCGGCGTTTACAGCCATCGCGTCGCGTTGCTCTTTTAGGTGAGAGCCCTCTTCGTTGATCATATTGATACTAGATCGAATTTCTTTTTCAAGTACGATGCTGCTCTCTTCAGAAGTTTTAAGGCTTTCGCGGATTTTTTCGAGTATTTCTTCTTCCAAATGTTTGCTATCTACCAGGTCAGAAACTTTTTGCTCGAGGGTAATTCTTTCCCGTTCTGCAGCGGTCATTTCTTGAGTAAGTGCATTGAATTCTTCAACTTTTTTGATAGAGCTTTGGCGGGATTCTAGCGCTTTTAGCTTTTGGGAAATATCACTGATCTGAGTCTCATAGCCTTTGATCTTCTTGTTTAGCTCTTCCACTTCAAGTTCTTTTTCCTTTACTTGAGCGTGGAGGTCTGTACGGAGCTCTTCAATATGCTTGAGTTCTTTTTGCCGCTCCCGTTTGATTCTCATCAAACGGATCATTTTCATGTCGAGTTCTTGAATTTCAATGATAGGCTTTAGTGTGTCTTGCATTGATCAAATCCTTTGGTGCAACGCCTAGGATACCGCGCGCATAGAATAATTCTCAAGACTTTTGTTGTTAAATCAAAATTTGAATTAGAGGAGGGAGATTTCTCTTGCCAATTTGGCCATAAAAGTGGGAAATTAGAACGAAACGGGAGGTGAACCTTCGCTACGCAAACTATGGATTATCTAGACCAGTATTTTCAAAAATTTTCTTCAGACAAACGGACCAAAGCAGCTACGGCCTACTTAGCGGCACTTGATCATGTGGCCACTGTCCAGCCTCGTGTGGTTGATAGCATTGTGCAGGAACTGAGAGACCAGCGGAGTCATTTGAAGCTGATCGCTTCTGAAAATTATTGCTCACTAGCGGTCCAGCTCGCGATGGGTAATTTGCTTACAGATAAGTATGCAGAAGGGTATCCCCACCGGAGGTTCTACGCTGGCTGTGATAATATCGACTCGGTAGAAGATTTAGCAGTCAATGAACTCAAATCAATTTTTGGATGTGACCATGCTTATGTCCAACCCCACTCGGGCGCTGACGCAAATATGGTGGCGATCTGGGCTTTTTTGGTTCAACGGTTTGAAAATAAAGAAATTGAAAGACTCGGCAAAAAATCGGTTGATGAGCTTACAGCTGAAGAGTATGAACAGATCCGAAAAATTTTAGTTAGCCAGAAGATGATGGGGATGGGACTCGGCTCTGGCGGCCACCTTACTCATGGCTATCGAAGGAACGTCTCAAGTAAAATCATGCGCTCTGTTCCGTATGAAGTTGACCCAAAAACCGGTCTGCTCGATTATGCAGCGCTCAGTGAGCAGGTGAAGAGGGAAAAACCAGCTCTATTGATGGTTGGGTATTCTGCCTATCCCCGTTTGATTAACTTTGCTAAGATGCGCGAGATCGCCGACAGTGTTGGTGCTGTTATGATGACTGATATGGCCCATTTTTCGGGCCTTGTCGCAGGAAAAGTGCTCAAAGGGGATTTAGATCCTGTTCCCTTTTCTCATTTGGTCACTTCGACAACGCATAAAACCTTGCGTGGCCCCCGAGGGGGACTGGTTATGTGCCAAGAGGAGTTCAAAGACACAGTCAATAAAGGGTGCCCACTTGTACTTGGTGGTCCACTTCCCCACGTGATGGCTGCAAAAGCTGTCGCCTTCAAGGAAGCAAACACCCCTGAATTTCAAAAATATGCACATCAAGTTGTCGCCAATGCTGATGCTCTTGCCAAAGGGTTGATAGAAAATGGATGTAAGGTTCTCACAGGAGGCACCGACAACCATTTGGTTGTTTTTGAGGTTACCTCTTCTTTTGGGATTACGGGTTACCAAGCTGAGAAGGCAATGACGCAGGCAGGGTTGACGGTGAATCGCAATGCGATTCCTTTTGATCCAAACGGGGCTTGGTATACTTCGGGTATTCGGATTGGGACACCTGCCCTGACAACGCTCGGTATGGGTGTAGGGGAGATGAAGCAAATTGCAATCATGATTACCGATCTTTTGAAAGGATGTAAACCCACTATTTCTGCTGAAAAGGGGAAAAGTCGGTTGGAGGTGACAATCGATCCTCAAGTCCTCTCAAGAGTGCAGCTGCAGGTGAAGGAGATTCTCTCGGACTTCCCCCTTTATCCTGAGCTGGTGATTGATTAATATGGCTCATGCGAGCTAGGATGAGTTTTTTTAACCTATTTGAGGAGATGTAGACGATATGGCGTGTAAAGAAGAAAACCGTTCAACGAGTATCGATCATAAAATCGATGATGCCCTTTTAGCTTCTCGTAGGATATTCTTTTCAGAGGCTGTTGATGAAAAATCGACCAATGATGCAATTCGCAAGCTCTGGTATCTTGAGTTAATCGATCCTGGAAAACCGATTCTTTTTGTCATTAACTCTCCCGGTGGTGCTGTAGATTGTGGTTTTGCAATCTGGGATCAGGTGAAAATGATCACTTCCCCGGTAACAACTCTTGTAACCGGCCTTGCAGCTTCAATGGGTTCTGTTTTGAGTCTTTGTGCCGCTCCTGGTCGCCGCTTTGCAACGAAGCATGCGCGAATCATGATTCACCAGCCGCGCATCATGGGACATATTCAAGGGCAAGCGACAGATCTTGAAATTCAGGCAAAAGAGATCCTTAAAACTCGAGCCCTTATAGCGAATGTATATGTTGAGGCAACGGGTAAAGATCGGGCGACGATTGAGAAGGCGATTGACCGCGATACGTGGTATTCAGCCCAGGAAGCGCTCGAATTTGGGCTCCTCGACAAAGTGGTCGAGTCCTATGCGGACATATCATAAGTTTTCTGGAGCGGGAAATGACTTCCTCCTCTTTCAAGATTTCGAAGAGGATTTTCCTCTTACGGAAGTCTCTAGACTCTGCCATCGGCGCATTGGTATTGGCGCCGATGGTCTCATTTTAGCTAGACACTCATCAATAGCCGACTTCCTTATGATCTATTGTAACTCTGATGGATCCCCTGCAGAGATGTGTGGAAATGGGCTCCGTTGCTTCGTTCATTATTTGCGAGAATTAGGCCATGTGAAAGAGCTTTATGCGATTGAAGTAGGAGGGAATGTCTTGACGGTTAAGTGTGAAGGGACGAAAATTTCTACTTTTTTACCTCACCCCTGTGAAAATTTTGAAGAGGTTTGGCTCGGTAAGTACCGAGGATACCGGATCGACACAGGGGTGCCCCACCTCGTTGTGTTTGTCGATGCCGATGTTGATGTGGTCAAACAGGGGCGGGCAATGAGGAATCATCCACTTTTCCAACCAGAGGGGGTGAATGTGAATTTTGTTCAAATTATGGGCAGGGACCTACTCAGTATTCGGACCTATGAGAGAGGTGTGGAAGGAGAAACCCTTGCCTGCGGAACAGGGGCCGCTGCAGTGGCGCTCATTGCGCATCACTTAGGAAAATGCAGTGAAAAAGTTAGGGTTGTACCAAGATCGAAACAGTGTTTAACGCTTTTTCTTGGCAATGAGATAGAAATTACAGGTCCTTCAGAAAAAATATCTCAAGGCACCGTTAGGGTTGAATGCACGAATTTTCAAAAAAAGATCTAGAAGAAGGGAGAGCTCTTCTTAGCGAAAAACGGCTTTTGTCCCTCGTTTTTTCCGGCGGGACCTACCAGGCTGAGGTTTTGGCTTCTTTAAAGCCGAAGGAAACCGTCTGGCCTTTTCTGCAGATGGATGATACAGGAAAGGTTTCTGATGCTTTTTGCTCCTGTGACGCTGCTGAAAAAAAAGGCTCCTGCGCCCACCTCGCTGCTGCCTTCTTAAAAATTAGCAATGGGGATCCACTCCATATCCGTTTTCGAGATAGCTTTTGGAACTTTATTGGAAAGGCCTGCGCACGGAGGCAAGGATATTCGGTAAAAAATCTTAAGGAGAATCAGGGTGGATATGAAATTTTTTCCGAAGAGGGCAAACGCCTTTTTTGGATAAAAGCTAAAAAAGGGAAAGCCCAAAATGAACTAGATCGAACTCTTTTCGAGCGGCCATTAGAAACAGAAGAAACATCCTTAAAATTTTCCAATATTCCAGAGGAAGAAATTGTTCTCTGGCGAGAGGGGCGTCCTTCTTCGGAGCTTAAATACGAACTTTCATTTTGGTCCGATCTGTCAAAGGGGTGGTTCTTGATGCAGGAAGATGGGGTTTCGTATGAGCTGAAATTTTCTGACGAAAGACTGCCCCACTATTTAAAAGTAGAGTTCCCAGATCTTCAATTTGAATTTGCAATTGCAAGAGATATGTGGCCCGAATTGATTCCAACTCTTACTACAGTCAATTCGCCCCTTGAAGTCCATTCCTACTCTGCCGGCAGGCTCAAATCAATTCGATTTTTGCCCGATCAAGGGGGCTTTGCACTACATTTTGAAAAAGAAGAAGAGCACCTTGATCTACCCAGTGATATAGATGGGGCCGAGATCGTTGGTCAATGGCTCTTCCTTCCTAAAAAGGGTTTTTATCCAAAGGTAATGGACCCTCTTTTGGAAAAGGACTTTATCCCTAAAAAAGAGGTGTCGGTCTTTCTTCAGCGTCATTTGAAGCTTGCCAAGCAACATCTTAAGGGAGAGGAAATCCATCCGGAGCCCATCTCACTTTCGTATGAGCTCTCTTTTGATCGAAACTTTTCTCTTTGTCTTGAAGCCTATCTCTTTAAAAAAAATGATCTCACAGAGCCTGGAGCCCACTATTTTGGCCAGTGGGTTTATCTCCCTGAAAAAGGTTTTTTCCAGCTCAAAGACCAACTTTTTGAGGGGGTTTTTCAAAAAGTTCCAAAAGAAAAAGTTTCTGATTTTGTCAATCGCCACCGTGTTTGGCTCCAAAACTATGAGGGTTTTCAGACCCACGTCTCCGGTGTCGAATCCCATTTAGGCTATCGTTTCGATGAAGAGGGAAAGCTCCTCTTTTTCACCCGCCTTGAATTCAATGAAGAAACAGAACGAGTTGTAGACCTTGGTGAGTGGATCTACGTTGATGGAAAGGGCTTTTACGCAAAAGTGACAGCTCGTCCAGGGGCCATCGTGAAGCCGGGCATGGAGATCGAGGCTTTCGAAATTTCCTCATTCATCAATCGTCATCGGGAAGAGCTAGATACGATCCCAGGATTCTTTTCTTATACCTGTCCTTTGGAAAAATCGGGTCTCAATATCAGTCTCAATAAAGAGGGACGGATACAGATTAACCCCGAATTTTTCTTTAGAGCGGGTTATATCCCCGAAAAAGTGAGCATTTTTGGAGACTATACCTTTGTAGAAGGGGAAGGGTTTTCAGAGATTCCCCTCGAGCAGCGCTTGCCAGAGAGCTATAAAGTAGAAAAAACGATTGATCCTATGGCAGAGTCCTATTTTGTCGGTTACGAGCTCGATCTATTATACCCCCATGTTCTCACAATTGATCCCCAATTGAAAAGACCTGAAAAAATAGCTCTCAGAATGCAATTGCTGAAAAGGCAGCCACTAGCAAAAACAGGGAATTGGGTCCTCCAAATCGTCTACGAAACAGAAATTGGGACCGTTTCCCCTTACACACTGTGGGAAGCGATGTGGAGAGGACAACAATATCTTTTCACAGATGCTGGGCTTTTATTTTTGCGACAAAAACGGTTTGACTGGCTCCGAATGCAGGGAAAAAAGAGGTGGCTCCAAAAAGGGACGTCTCTTCGGATGACAACGCTAGATTTTTTGCGCCTTTGTGGGGTTGAAGAACTCCTCGAACCTGCGGGAGACTCAAAAAAAGAAAAAGAGACCCGCAAACTACTAAAAGACTTTCTCAACTTTCATCCTCCAACCGAGATTGACCTTCGAGGACTCCAGAGCGATCTCCGTCATTATCAAAAAATGGGTGCCGACTGGCTTTGGTTTTTGCACTCCTACGGTCTTTCGGGACTTCTTTGTGATGAGATGGGTCTTGGAAAAACCCACCAAGCTATGGCTCTTATGGCCGGAATAAAAAATAGTGCAGGAGCGAAAAAGAGGCCAAAATTTCTCGTTGTCTGCCCGACTTCTGTCATCTACCACTGGGAGAAACTGGTCCAGACCTTTTTGCCCAGTATCCGGGCTTATGTTTTTCATGGGATTGGCCGCCGTTTCGAAGCTTTTACTGAAGATCACTACGATTTGCTAGTCACCTCCTATGGAATAGTTCGGACAGAAAATAAAGCCCTCTCTGCTTTTCATTTTGACCTTGTCATTTACGACGAATTGCAGGTGGCAAAGAACGAAAAATCGCTGACAAATAAGGCCCTGCGGAAACTCGATGCTACCATGCGGCTTGGTCTGACAGGAACGCCCATTGAAAACCGCCTCTCAGAACTCAAGGCGCTCTTCGACCTGGTCATTCCTGGGTATTTGCCAGGCACGACGGCTTTTCGGGAAATGTTTATCAATCCGATTGAGAAGTACCAGGACGATAAAAAGCGCTACACCCTCTCTCGGCTCATTCGCCCTTTTCTCCTTCGTCGTAAAAAAAGCGAAGTTCTCACCGAACTTCCCGAAAAAATCGAAGAGATCGCCATTTGCGACCTCTCTTCTGAACAACATAAAATCTACCATCAAATCATTGCTGAAAACCGAGACGCCCTTCTCAATCAACTCGAAGATGACACAAAGCCGCCCCCGATTGCCCATATTTTCTCGATGCTTACAAAGCTTAAACAAGTATGTGATCACCCCTGTCTGATCAACAAAGACTTTCAGAACTACAAAAAATACTCCTCCGGCAAATGGGATCTGTTCCTCGAGCTATTTGATGAGGTTCGCGATAGCGGCCAAAAACTCGTCGTTTTTTCTCAATACCTCGACATGCTCAATATCATGGGAAAGCATCTACAGGAGAAAAACATCCACTTTGCAGAAATTCGGGGATCGACCAAAAACCGAAAAGAAGAGGTGGAAAGATTTCAAGAAGACCCTAAATGTGAAGTATTCCTCGGCTCACTTCAAGCAGCTGGGGTTGGAATTGATCTGATCGCAGCCTCAGTTGTCATCCACTATGACCGCTGGTGGAACCCTGCAAAGGAAAACCAAGCGACCGATCGGGTCCACCGGATGGGGCAAAAACGAGGGGTCCAGGTGTTTAAACTCATCACCAAAAATACGATCGAAGAGCACATCCACCATCTGATCGAGAAAAAGCTCACCCTTGCCAAAGGGGTGATTGGATTTGATGACCACGACCAAATCAAGGGTCTTGAGCGAAAAGAGCTCATCGACCTTCTTCGTCTGTTGGAATAATTATTTTAAGTAAAAAAAAATTGATTCCCTCCTTTTTTAACTTTGAAAAAGCTATAATAGTTGTCTATGGCTAAAAAAATTCCTAAATTAGCGATTGTCGGGCGCCCCAACGTGGGTAAGTCGGCTCTTTTCAATCGGTTGTGCAAACAGCGGATCTCAATTGTCGATGAGGCAGAGGGGATCACTCGGGACCGTCTTTACGCAAAAGCTGACTTTTTTGGGCAGACTTATGAGCTAATCGACACCGGGGGAATTGATCCCCATTCAACAATTTCTTTTAATGAGGCAATCCGAAGGCAAGCAGAGATCGCAATGGAAGAAGCCGACAGCTTAATTCTCGTTGTCGATGGCCAGATGGGACTCACCGAGCTTGATGAAGAAGTGTCCCGTATCCTCCATAGAAAACAAAAACCGGTCACCCTTGCCATCAACAAAATTGACTCCCTCCATATGATGGAAAAAATTCATGATTTTCACAGCCTTGGTTTTTCAGCGATGGTTGGGATTTCTGCCTCTCATGGACTCCATGTTGCTGAACTTCTCGAAGAGGCTTTTCGCGAAGTCAATTGGGAAGAGGGGGAGTATGTCGATGATGGAGCGATTAAAGTCGCTGTGGTAGGTCGCCCGAATGTTGGGAAGTCTACGTTGATCAACCATCTTCTTAACGAAGAGCGCTGCATTGTGAGTCCCATCGCAGGGACCACCCGCGATAGCATCGACATTGATATCGTTGTTAACGAGACAAAATATCGGTTAATCGATACAGCCGGAATCCGAAGGAAGAAAGCAGAGCATGAAGTGGTTGATAAATTTGCCGCTATTCGAACACAAAGGGCTATAGAACGCTCTGATATCTGTCTGATGATCATTGACGCAGAAGAAGGGTTAACAGCCCAAGAGAAGCGGATTGCAAGCGAAATTGAAGAGCTCGGCAAAGGGTGCATTTTGCTCTTCAATAAATGGGATCTGGTGAAGGGCTTTAGGATGGAACACTGTCTGAAAGCTGTTCAGCAAGATGCTTCGTTTTTACAGCACTGTCCAACGGAATTCATTTCTGCAAAATCGGGTCGCAATCTCGACAAAATCTACGATCAGATCAATTATGTCTACTCACAAGCAAATCTTCGGATTACAACGGGTGAGCTCAACCGCTTTTTAGAAAAAGCACAAGCCACCAACCATCCTCCTATGCTGATGGGTAAACGCCTTCGGATCTACTATGTTGCACAAATCGGTGTGCAGCCGCCGCAGTTTGTGATGTTTGTCAATCGGCCTCAGTTGATGGTCGATTCTTACAAAAAGTATCTCATCAACGCCTTCCGCAAGACGTTTACGTTTAGCGGTGTCCCTTTGCGCTTCTCCCTTAAAGGGAAAAAAGTGCGCGAGCATGGCGCTAAGAAATCCTCTAAAGAACCTCAGGAAGAAGAAATTCACGCCTAGTTAAACACCCTGCATTTGCTACCTATGTTGCAAAAATGCAAGGAAAAATGGCGTCTAGGGTAGCAAAATTCAAAAGTTGCTGAGAATTAGTCTGTTGGGGGATCCCATTTGCAGAGTTTGTCATTGATAAGTTTTGTCCGGTAGACCCAAGGGTCGGCGTTTTCACGAAGGAGCCGATCACATCCCATGACATATCCTTTAAAGAACCCATACTTTCGGATCGCCTCGAGCATATATTGGGAGGATGTGGGACGGAAGTGGCTCCTCGGTCCGCTGATGTGGGTGAGGACATTGTGGTGGAAGAGGATGGTTTTCTCTGCGACCCGTCCCATCGGGGAGAGTTTTTTTTGCTCAGTCTCTGTTTTTTCTGGGCGAGGGGAGATTTTCGCATCTTTGCCCCAGGGCTCGACATAGCCAATTTCTGCAAAAAAAGGGAGGAGGAGGAGGGCTGTTTTAAAAAGCATAGTTCAACTGGAATACGGGGAAGAGTTTTTCCCGATTCATCATAGGGGTGGCGGTCCGTTCATAGAGCCGCTCGTTGTAGAGTCTTCCCTGCAGAGCCCCTCCTTGGATCCCTCCGATATACCAGCCCGCTTCAAAACTCGCAGTGATGATTCCGGCTGCAATCGGGCCGTGCTGGAAGAAATAGACGGAAGAGGCGATGAAAAGACCATTGATGAAAAGGGCCGTGATCCCTGTTTGTATCTGACCTAGGTAGAGATAGCCGGTGCCGGGGATAAAGGCATTGAGCATCGAAGCGGTGGTTGGAGATTTTTTTTGACGGTTGTATTGATAGAGAAAGTCTTGGAGGTAGGGTCTTTCGGTCCCGGTGGCGAGGACCTGGTTTAGAAGGGGAAAATCGGCTTTCTTGAGGGCGGTCGAAACGATGAGGTTGTTATAGGTGTCTGGATAATTTTGGCCGATCAGTTGAAGGATTTGACCGGCCCTTTCCATTTGATCGAGTTGGATGTAGGTATCGTATAGGATAACGAGCAGATCGTGAAAAGCTGGAAATGCCCCGTCTACTTTGGCAAGTCCACTATGGGAAAAGGCTTCGTCAACGTCCTCATAGCGCCTTCCCAAATAGTAGCAGAGGAGGATCTCATATTGGATTTCGAGTTTCCGCCCCATCTCATTTTCGGGAGCGAGGATCTCAGCTCGACGAAAAGCGGTGATGGCGCGGTAGAGATCGAGGCTTTTTGCAAAGCCGGTTCCGATCCGATACTCCCTTCCCCACTCGGTCTCTTTTTCTGTCAGTCCAAGGGGAGGGAAAGGTGAGGGGAGCTCTTTGAGGTAGGTGTCTTGGACGGAATAAGAGATCTGGGGCTCAATATCGTGACAGACTCGGCTACATGAACCGAGGATAAGGAGGCAACTAGTCCATATCCCAATCGGTGACCCAACTGATCCCTTCGTCAATTTCTTCTTTAACAATCTGCTTTGAACCAAGTTCCTTATAGAGGCACTCTTGATTTTCGGTGATTTGGTCATATTCTTCAATAGAATCAATGATTACGGGGCGGATAAAGAAGATGAGGTTGTCTCGAGCATTTGTCCGGCCATTATTGCTGAAAATTGCTCCGACTACGGGGAGGCCTCCTAAACAGGGAATTCCCGATTTCATGTGGGTCTTAGTGTCCGAGAGCATCCCGCTCAAAGCGACAAAATGTTTATTTGGAACGTGGACTCTTGCATTGAGCGCTGTTCGGCTCGTTTGGAGCCCTTGGAGGTTAGCTCCATTCGCTGTTGTGTTGGCAACTTGGGCCGTTATTTCATTAGAAATATCTAAAGTGACGATCTCATTTGTTCCCAAGATGGGGGTAATGGTCAAATTCGTTCCGACGTCTCGATATTCGATGTTGGCCTGAACTTGAGATCCTCCCCCTTGAGTCGTTTCGACGTTTGAGCCTGTGAAGGGGATGTTTTGTCCAACAAAGATTGTGGCTTGTTGATTGTCCTGTGCAACAATTTTTGGATTCATGACGATTACAGCGTCGTTGTCTGCTTGAATCGCATTAACAAGCGAGGCGAGGTTTACAAAACTTTTTCCTCTGTGGAGGATGATATCCCCAATCACTCCGAGGTCGAAGCCGCCGTTGCTAGAAGAGGGATTTGGGATGTCGTTGGATACAGGTGTTCTTGTCGCATTAACGGCCGAAATTCCCGACTCGATTGCCCGGCTTCCCCCCGCTGGAATTTGCGAAGGGAAATTACTGACCCCTCCTGCAAAGCGATTCAAGTATTGGAATTTACTTCCCCACTGGAGACCGAACTCTTGGAGGTTGTTGACGGTTGTTTGAATGATCAGTACCTCGATGAAGACCTGGCGAAGAGGGATGTCGATATTTTGGATGAGCTCTTTCAGTTGTGTTAGAACATCGGGAGATCCTGTTGCAAGGAGAGAATTGGTCGCTTTGATCCACTGGAGAGAATTGATTGCAGAGAGGAGCCTTTTTGCAGAGGGTTCGGTATTCGATAGATCAGCCCCGATTGTTTTTAGCGTATTTTTGAGTTCTTCCCCTGTATGGTAGTGGAGTTTATAGATCAAAAAGCTCGTTTCTAGCTGAGTAAGGGAAGAGGAAGTGATCGCGTCCATATCGGGAACATCAAATTTTCGAAGAAGTTCTTGTACTTTTTCAACAGAATTTTGGTCCCCAGAGATCAAGATATACCCCGTTCTCTGGATATAACGGAGGCGATCGATCGTTTCAAAAACCCCTTTTTCCATGATGCCCGACTGTTTGAGGTTGGTTTCGAAGTCGGACATCAGATCGATGAGTTCTGGGCCGCTGAGGTTGACCGGTTTGTAGACTACATAGTTGCCCGGTTCTGTAGGAAGGCCTTGCTTTGACGATTTCTTCTTTTTTGCGTCGAATTCATTGAATTCTTCCGGCGAATCGAGCTGCTTGAGTAGATCCCCTAGTTTTTCTAGAGTAGCCGGTGCTCCTGTGAAGAGAATCGAACGGGTCTCTTTAATTTCTTTGGCCGACTTTATTGCCTGTATCAGCTGGCGATTGTCTATCCGATCCTTTTCAAAATTGCTTGCAACTTTCCCAAGCAGTTTCATCAATTGATCTACAGATATGTACTGGACCTTGTAGATGAAAAAACTATGCCCGGTAAACTCTCCAAGAATTTTCTCCTCGCCTGCAATATCAATGGTCGAGATGATTTCTTGCGTTTTCTCGAGCGATTCCTTGGTTCCTGTAAAGATCACAGAAGCGGTGATATCGACTACTTGGAGGGTGTCAATTGACTGGAGAAGACTTGGATCGATGAGCCCTGAACGCTTTAGGTCTCTGGCTGTTTCCTTTAGCCCTTCTTCTAACTCATTAGGGGTGATGTATCTTGGTTTGTAGATGTAGAAAGAGGTTTTCTCGTAAGTGGCAAGTTCTGAGTCGGCGACATCAAATTGGGTGATCAATAGCTTCACCTCATCGACCGCTTTTTGAGGACCGGTAATCAGGATCGAATTGGTGTCTTTTAAATAGGAGGCGTTATCGATTACGTTTGCAATCGCCTTTTGCGACGGATCACGCGCAGGGAGATTGTTTGCAATTTTTTCAAGCTCGTCGATGACATCATCACCCCTGGCAAATTTGAGCTTAAAGAGGAAGTAGGAGCTCGCGATGCTCTCCGCTTCTTTTGGAGTGTCGATCTCTTTAAGGAAGTCTTCAATTTTTTGGATTGTTCCGGGATCTGCTTTGAAGAGGAAAGACTGGGTGTCGTTGATCCAGGTCATATCGTCGATCGCTTTTTCGAGATTCCGATCGCTGATATTTTTTCTGTCGAGTTTATCAGCGAGTTCATCGAGGGCCTCTTCGATTTGCTCATTGCTGATATATTGGGGTTTGTAGAGGAAAATTTTGCTCGGAGCACCATTAGGGACGTCGATCAGTTTTATGATCGATTGGATGTGCTCTAAAGAACCGGGATCCCCGGTGAAAAGCAGGACATTTGTTGCCGGCACCCACTTCACCGACTTAATGGCGCCAAGTAGTGCGTCATCTTTGAGACCTGAGGAGGAAAGGCTGTTTTCAAGATCTCCCAGCGCTTTTTGCAGTTCTTTTCCTGTTAAGAATTGGGGATTGTAGAGCCAGAATTGACTCATCGCCGGTTGATTTTTCCCTACACCGTTTGCTTGATCAAATGTTGGAAGGATTTCCCGCAATTTTTTTAACGACTCGTCAGAACCGGTAAAAATAAAGGAATTGGTCTCTCGGATGTACCGCATACTGGTGATTGCTTCGACAAGATCCCTGTCAGAATCGCCTTTCCGGAGACTTTTTGAGAGCTGGTCGAGTGAGCCTTCGATTTGATCTTTACTCGACTGATCAATTTTGTAGATTAGGAAGTTGCGCGAATCGGAAAACGTATCGAGGACATTGAGGATCGCTTCGATTTTCGCTTCAGTTTCTGTATCTGTAACGAACATCAGCGAGTTAGAATCTTTGATCCATTTTGCATGTCCGAGTGCAGCGATCAATTTCACCGATTGCGAACCTGTTCCCTGGAGCTCTTCAGCAACTTCTTGAATCGCTTCGAGAAGATCATCGGGGGACTTGTTTTTGATCTGGTAGAGAAATACTTGATCTCCAACAGGCCGCTTGATGTCTTTAGGCTCTCGGTCTAAATCTTCCATGATTTCAATGGAGCGCTCTATCAAATGAGGGGTAGAGACGATATAGATTGTGTTTGTTTGCTGTTGAGGGACGTAGATAAGGGTGTTTTCTTCTGCAAATGGCTCTACCAGTTCCTTCGCAGTTTTAGCGAGTTCCTGGGCATCTAAATGGTGTACCTTGTACATGTCTAGTTCAAGAGGGGAGTGAGGGGTATCCAAGCTCTTGAGAAGGACTGCGATTTTGTCGACATTGGTCAGGAGGTCGGTGATGATGAGCTGTCTTGTCTCATTTGAAATATCGACCATAGCTCCCTGGGACATCATCGGGCGGATGATGCTTGCAATCGAATTGAGGTTGGCATTTTCCACCCGAAAGACTCGGGTCACAATGGGAGAGCACTTTGCTCCTTTTGTCGAGCCTTCAGGAGATATAATAGAGGGTATTTGGTTGATTTCCCGGTTTCTCGTGATCAGGAGGGTGTTTTCGTGCTCGAGCATAGCAAAACCCCGAGCTCTTAGAGTCTGAATCAGTGCTGAGAGGATGTTTTGGACGCTTAAAGGTTGCTCAGAGATGATTGTCGTTGTGAAATCAAGCTCAGCTTCTTCGAACTGAAAATTTATGCATGCTATTTTGCTGACAAAGCGGACATATTCGGCAATAGAGACATTATTGAAGTTGATGATGTACTTATCTTCGCCATCATCTGATTTAAAAAGCGACCAACCAAGAAGGGGGGCAGATGAGCTTGAATCTGCTTTTGCAGTCAAAAATGCATCGTCGTCAAAATCGCTCAACTCCTCAAACGCGGCATCGTCAGATGACAAACAAACGGGAGCAAGGAGACAAAAAAGGGTAAATATTTTACACCAAAACTTCATCGTGCCTATGTATGGCCTCTTGCAGGTTACCTGAATTAGCAAGTTATTAAATTTTGGATTTTAACAAAAGCGAATTCGCCGTGCCCTCAAAATGCCCATTCGAAGCGAGCTTGGGCTTGGTTTATGCTTGTTGTTTTATTGAAAAGCCCTTTGTAGCCAATTGTCAGAGAAGCGCCGCTACAATGGTTCCACCTAAGACCTAATTGAGGGGATCCGAGTTGAACAGAAGAGCTGTAGCTGAGGTCTTCTGACACTTGCCCAAGCCGAGATGATTTCTGGATCGATTTGTTGAGAGGGAATTCACCAACCCAGCTTAGACCCAGATATGGGGTAATACATAATCTGTATCCGTTGATTGTGTAATACCAATTCAATCCAGCCTCTGACCGGAGCATGTTTTGATTTCTAGAAAAAACGGTAAGATTAAGTCCTCCGGCCCCTTTTTCGGTAAATCGATCGCGATAGAAATAATGGTAATCGACAAGGCCAAACGGTTCAAATAAAGCGCAGCCGCAATCAAATTGTAAATTCGCTCCGAGATGAAGCGTTAGAAATTGGTTCCAAAAGTTCCCTCTAGCCCTATAATTTTTGGCTGGGAGGTGGATTTTTCTTTTCGTTTCATTGTTGGTTGTACCGATGATCAAAGAAGAATCGATGCCGCCCCATTTCCCAAGCCAATTTGCGTAAAGAGCTCCATAGAGGCTGTTCAGTGAGCCATCACCACCGCTATTTTTCCAATGTAAATTTGTGTGAGTGTAACCGACACAAAGCCCTAAGTAGTTGCTAAAGGTGTTATAAAAATCGATCCCAAAAAGGACTCCTCCGGCATTGGCAGTAAACTTATCGAGATTGTCCAACTTCTCTTTGTTATCCATAAAGTTTCCGAAGGGATTGATCCAAATACTTCCGCACGATTCGGTGCAAGAAGTAGCGCACTGGCAGCTGCTAATCTCAAAAAGATGTTGAGAGATAAGACTCGCCACGTAGCTATTGTTCCGCTCGTTGATCCATTCCAAGGATCCAAAACGGATCGGAGTAGCGCTTTCTCCTCCACTGCCTATAATCCTCAAAACGACGCTGCTATAATCGACTGCAATTTCGAGCCCTTCCCCGAGTTCTCCTATTTGAACGATACTTGAGAACTGGGTTCCATTCGTCGGCCCTGTGATGATTGTGTATTCTGTACCTTCTCTGTAGTTGCCTGGCTTTATATTAATTTCAAGGGTTCCGTCTAAACTAACAGATCCATGATCAACCGAGACGAGATCATTAAATCCATTGTCGGTGATGAGAACTGAGAGTGTCCCTGAGCTTGTTTGCGTGTAATTCCCATCCAGTATAATCGTCCCTATTTCATTAGTGTTTCCTGGAATTACCCTCCCGGAATTTGTTAGACTCCCACTCTTCGTATTGAGCGGATCAGCAATCACTCTGAAACTTCCACTAAGTTGCGCCCCCGAGTCTACAATGATTGGACTTACGACCGATTCAGTAATTCGGAGCTCTCCTGCAGAAACGGTGGTCGTCCCACTATAGGTATTTGCTCCAGTTAAAGTGAGGAGAGTAGAACCGATTTTTCTGAGCCCACCCAGATTTGAGTCGCCCCCTCCAATCCCAATATTTCCTTCAATGGGGTTGTTGAAAGTGTAGTCAGAGGCCAGGTTTATTGTTAGACTACTTCCCGACATCATAAATATATCAGTCCCAGCTCCAATCCCATTTGTTTCTGCGGGAGGATTAAGAAACCCCCCTCCAAATCCTGGAGAGAGCGTACTTCCAGAAAAAGCTACAGATCCTTGAATCGTTAGATCACCACCCTCCTGGATGAAAATGGCTCCGCCGAGTGCAGCGCCTCCTCCCCCTGGACCTGGATTTGTACTATCTCCGTCGGAACCATGTCCTCCACCAAAGATACTCGGTGCTCCAGATCCACTTTGTCCACCCCCGCCGCCACCGCCGGCGAAGCCCCCTATGCCTCCGTTGAAGGCTGCTCTTCCTCCGCCGCCGCCGCCAGCAAACCCACCGTTCCCACCTTTGCCTGTAATCGATCCTCCACCCGGTCCACCTCCGCCGCCAAAATCTCCGCCGTCTCCGCCATCTCCACCCGTTCCACTTGTATAG
>CAYGSB010000014.1:0-44473 GCA_964352505.1 uncultured bacterium | reverse complement strand
GGGCGGTGGTGGTGGTGTCAGAATGGATTCACAGGCAGCAAGAGTTGTAGGATCAGGATCGCTACCGAAACTCACCGCCGCACCGAGAGTCAACGTATCAGTGAAGAAGATTTGTCCCCCCGATCCCATTCCTAACCCTCCAGCAAAATAAGCCCTATTCGTACCTGTATTCAAAGAGATATTTGATGTAATAGGACTAATCCCTGCTGCCACTGTTGCAATAACTAACCCTGTATTAGGCTCAATCACTAAAACCTGACTAGAGGTAAGTCCGTAAATATTTTGAGGAGAACTATCCATGATAAACGAATTAATATTTCCAGTAGTTTGAACCGTAACAGTAGCTATTACAACATCGGTCCCTGTATCTATGACTAAAAAGGTTTCTTCTGTGTCCGACTCGAGAACATATAGCGCGTCTCCGGCAAAATTACTGTGAATTTCGGTCGGCTGTATAGGCACTGTAATTGTAGCAATCAGTGTACCGCTACCAATGTCTATTACAGATATTTGTCCTGGAGGACCAACATTTAAAGTGACATAGGCCTTCGTATTAGAGACAGTGACATCGTTTCCAGGGTTGTCAAGAGCGATTACAGCAGCTTCTGGTAGTGGATCCATATTAAGGCTTAAAATCACCGCTTCTGGTAGAGCCGTTTTAATTGCAATGACATTTTGGCTATCTCTCGTAAAAGCTGATACAACATAATCATCTGCGTCCATAGTGGTCCCGATGATTGATCCAAGACTGGTATCCACAAGAAAACCGCCTGCTGCTGTAGATACAAAAAGTTGGGTACCAAGGCTCGGATTTAGAACTAAATGATTGATTACCTCACCAATCAAAACAGTGCTATTTGGTGATAACGCCTGGTTTCTAATAATCACTCGGAGATTGGAATTATTATTGTAATACACATTGGTGTTGGATGCTGCCTCAAGAAACAAGGGGCAATTTAGCAAAACAACTATTGAGAGGAAACAAAGTCTTGAAAAACACAACATTTTACACAGAGTCCTGAATGAAGAATTTTTAATCAATAAAACTATACAGAAAAAAAAATCAAAAAATCAATTTCTATCATTCGTAGCTTAAAGCCTTGTCTAAGCACACAACGATCAATATCCGGGTTTTTTAAAACTCGGCTAATCGCTATATTGGGTTTATGCTTACAACAATTCTCGAAAGAAACTCTATCCTCGTCTATCAGATAGGGAAATTTGCCGTCTTTTTCTACCATCTACTTATAAGTAGTGTCTTTTTTAATACGGCTGCAGAAGATGCAAGCGGTATTGAGCGATTAGCCGACCTTGCATTAGCTCCAATGCAATATTTTTTTGATGGAAAAAAAGCGATCCCTATTTATGACAATGAAGGCAATTTATCCTATCAACTAGAAACGAGGTTCGATTACAAAAACCATTTTTTTATGAAAACCGCCTCCTCCGTGGCAATACTCCCCTTCAGCATTGTGGCTGGAGGCACTTTAAAAGGGGTTTCCTATTTGTCACCAAATACTCGTGACCGGGCAGTGAAGCTTGAGGGGGCAAGGCATGCAAAAACCATCGAGCCAAATCACACCTACTATAAAGCCATTGGGATGAAGATGGAGGACTACCGCCTAGCGGAGATGATCGCTCCCCCGAGATGGGAAAGACACCCAGATGCAGAGCATCGCCTCGGCCCTGATGTGGAAGCACTGAAAGAAATCGTTCGGATCCTTTCACACCATGAGATCCCCTTCTGGCTCGATTGCGGCTCCTGCCTCGGAACCTACCAGTATGGAGGAGCTATTCCCCATGACTGGGACATCGATGTTGCTGTTCTGGTTCCTGATTTTCAAAATGTGAAAAATGCTCTGCAAGAGCTCGATCCAAAAAAGTTCCTTGTTCAAGACTGGTCAGGAAGAGCGAGGCCAAACTCTTACTTAAAGGTATTTGTTCACGAAAGCGGGGGGTTGATCGACATCTACCATTTTGCAATCGATGAAGAGAAAAAAGAGATCCATACCCACCTCTCCAACGAGCACAATATTTTTTTCCCCGAGTCGTGGAAAATTCGAGAGCGGCGTTACTGCACCCCCATGCCTTTTAGCTATGTCTTCCCGTTAAAAAAAGCCATTTATGAGGGAATTGAAGTTCCCGTCCCCGGACAGATCGAAAACTACCTCCAGGTCTTTTATGGAGAGAATCTAGCCCCGGCTAAACTCTATAATGAGATTTCCGGTAACTACGAAAGAGATCCAACCCATTCCTACTGGCAACTCCCCAATGCGCATTAAATACCTGCTGAGTTTCTTGCTTCCCTGCTTGCTTTGGGCTGAATTAGACACTCCCTGCTCAAGACCGGGACTCCTCTCCCTCGGAGTGGGAACGTTTGACACGTTGCGCCCCAAGGAAAGGATGCTCCAGTTCCAAGCAGAATACAAGTGGAGCGCCTCATGGTATGGTGTCCAGCCCATCGCATCTGCAATGATAACGGAAAAAGGATCGCTCTATTTCTGCTTTGGAGCCTGCTATGACATCTATCTAAAGAGCTATCTCGTACTCACACCGAGCTTTGCCCCAGGGATCTATCTGAAACTTGGAGGAAAAGAGCTTGGCTATCCCCTAGAGTTTCGCTCCTCGATTTCCCTCGCTGCAGAATTTCGCAATTGCAACCGACTAGGTCTCCAATTCTACCACATATCCAACGCAAAACTCGGATTCACAAACCCCGGCGAGGAATCCCTCGTCTTATTTTACAGTTTCGCTATTTAGTGAAGCGATTGATTGCTTAAAATCCCCAGCGAATTTTCCTAGCGGACAGACTGGTGAATGTGAGGACATCCTGGTCTGTCGCAAATTTGAGATACTGCAAAAAAGATGAATAGAGAAGATAGAATCCACTTCATAAAGGCCTCCAAAAGGGTTTATGGCGGGAGAGGATATCAAAAGTGAAGAATTTTTTCAAAAGCATTGGGGAGAAACTCTATCAGATCTGTTGCGACAACGCTATATGAGGTTTCTTTTTCTGCTGCGATTTCACCCGAAAGGGCGTGTAGGAGGACTCCGAGAGATGCTGCATCTCGTGGGGGAAGCTGCTGGGCGAGAAAAGCTGCAATGATTCCCGTTAAGACATCTCCGGTTCCAGCGGTTGCCATGCCGGGATCACCGTATGGGACGATGAGAGGTTTGGTATGGGGATGGAAAATGATCGTCGGTGCCCCTTTTAGGACTAGGGTTACGTGATGCTCACCGACATAGTCAAGGCAGTTTTCTATTGTTGGTGGAGCGTCGATGAGTTTTTCCATTTCTCCGTGGTGGGGAGTGAGGATGGTTGTTTCTGGAAGAGTCATCTCTTTGTTTTTCCCTAGAAAGTAGAGAGCATCTGCATCAATAACGGTTGGGATCGTCACTTTAGGGAGGATTTTCCGAATTGCTAGCTCAACCTGTGGTGTTCTTCCCATCCCGGGACCGATGATGAGCGCTTTTGCCCGCTCTTCTTCTTTGAAGATCCGGGTGGAGTCTTTGAGGTCCCACTCCTCTTTGATGATTTCATAGGGAGAGGCGGCAAGTTCTTCTCGCATCCCCTCAGGATGGAAGAGGCGGACAATTCCAGCTCCCGCTTTGAGAGTCGAAAGGCAGGACATGATCGCAGCGCCCGGCATAGATGCAGAACCTGCAATCGCAAGAACATAGCCGGCTTGATATTTATGCCGGTCCCGCTCGAGCTTAGGAAGTGCTTTGTGCGCTTTTTCTTTTGAAATGAGATAGGCAGATGCATCAGCTTCTTCGATGAATTTTTGGGGCAAGCCAAAGTCTACATGAGCAAGTTTACCGACATGTTTCCACCCCTGATCGAGAAAGAATCCAATTTTTGGAAGACCGAGTGCAATGGTTGTGTGGGCCCGGATCGCTCCGCTCTCTACTTGTCCCGTATTTCCGTTCAGCCCAGAGGGGATGTCGATCGCAAAAATGGGTAGCTCCGAGGTGTTGGCAGCTTCAATAACTCCTGCTAAAAGTCCCTTTGCGAATCCTTTAAATCCTGTTCCTACAAGCCCATCAATGATGACCCCTTTTTCAAAAGTTGGAGGCTGATTGATGAGTTTGATTTCTCCCCCTTCTTTTTCAAAGCGGCGGGCCATTTGTTTCGAGAGAGAGGAGCACTCCTCGCGGGGAAAAAGTTGAAATGCGACGACGGAGAATCCTTTTTTTAGAAGCTTTTGTCCTACGACAAATGCATCTCCCCCATTATTTCCTTTTCCGATAAGAAGAGAGATTGTGATCGATGGGGTGGGTGAAAGGAGAAACTTTTCGACGATTTTTGCAATGCCTTCTCCCGCCTTTTCCATAAAGGTGTGCTCATCTTCACCAGAATCAATGGCCAACTTTTCAAGCCGCTTCATTTCATCTGCCGTGACGACGGCAAGTCCATTCATAGGTGCTCTTCCTTAATAGCTCTTTGGAGGAGCGCTTTAACAGCGTCCGTTGGATTGAGGCCTTGATAGAGGATGGAGTAGATCGCTTCGGTGATCGGGACAGGGATGTCGTGTTTTTCGCCGAGTTGCTGTGCCGATAGACAGGTATAGATCCCTTCAACGACCATCCCTATTTCCGTTTTAGCCTCTTCTGCAGAAAGACCTTGGGAAAGGAGGCGGCCAAAGCGATAGTTGCGAGATAGTGTCGAAAGACAAGTAACGCAAAGATCTCCCATTCCTGAAAGACCGTTCAGTGTTTCGGGATTACACCCTTTGACGGTTGAGAGTTTTTTGATTTCGTGAAGACCCCGTGTCATTAGGGCTGCTTTTGTGTTATCCCCAAAGCCAAGACCGTCTGAAATTCCCGTTGCAATTGCCATGATGTTTTTCATGGCTCCACCAAAAGCTACTCCGTTCACATCACTATTAGGATAGACCCGGAAATAGAGGGAGTTGAAGATGTCTCTGATACTGAACATGATGTCTTTGTCATAGGCTGTAGAAACGACAGACGTGGGAAGCTGTTTGATCACCTCTTCCGCAAGACTTGGCCCGCTAAGGCAACCAATCAGGTTTTTATCACCGAGCATTTCTGCAGCAACCTCTGGAAGGAGAAGGCCCGTATTTTGTTCAATCCCCTTAGATGTGATCACGAGTGGAGATTTGATTTTCCCAATTTTTTCTAGCACAGGGCGAAAACCCGATGCAGAGACCGACTCAATGATAAAATCTGCCCCGCTAAGCGCTTCTTGTAAATTCGAGGTGAACCGGAGTTTTTCGTCGACCACACACTTGGGGAGCTTGGGATGCTGCCTTTCTTTTTTCAAAAGCTCAGCGAAATCCCCCCTTGAGGTCCATAGGCATACGTCGTGTCCGTTTGCAGCGAGAAGCTGTGCAAGGGCAAAGCCCCAGGTTCCTGCACCTAGATATCCAATTCTCATAGTCCTTCACTATAGCAAATTTTGAAATTCCTGTCGGATTAAATATTTTTCTCATCTTCTGGGAAATTGACTCGGTGAGGTATTCTACCTCTCATGACAAATCCTGTAGACCCAAATACCCACTGCGAAAACATCCTCAATGGAGAACTCACCCCAATATCCATAGGGGGAAAATTCACCCCAATTAGTAAAGAGGTTTTACTCAGTTTACGCGATGAACATGGAGAAGGGGGGCGCCTTTCAGACTTTCTTTTCGTGAAACTTCTCTGCTATTTCCCCGATCTCGTTGAAGGAAAAGAAGCTGAGTTTAAACAAACCGTTTTAAAAATTCGAGATTCCTCAAATCTATATGTAAAAAAACAAGCTAAAGCAATTGATTCTTGGATCCGGCAAGAGCCTACCCTTCGTCGGCTGTTCACCTCTTCCCCTTCCCTTTACGATCAAACCTATTAGTCCACTTCTAAGGGACAATATAAGAGTCTGCTGGAAGGGTCGCCCCCTTCCATTTTTGCGCGATTTCTTCTGTTGGATAATGAAACCCAGGGTGGAGCTCAAAAATGGCTTCATCAGGCTCAACACCTGTGATTTGGGTAAAAACTTTTCGATCTCTATCTAGAAGGGCCCTTTGGACAGGGCCAACATCCTCCCGATTCTTCAAAGGGGCAAACGTTGCTTCCCGTGGGTATAGAATGACCTCTGTTTTTTCTGCATAGGAAAGGAGGTCGAAAATAAAGCACTCTCGTTTGAAGACCGGCTTTTGGTTGATGAATTTTTTCACATGATGAACGGGAAGCTCAACCCCTTTAATCTTATCGATGAAATCCATGCTGAAGGAAAAGAGGCTGATGCTTGCGAGATTCCATTCTTTCGGAGGATTTTCACTATATTCAATGATGCAAATTTTTCCGTCCTTGCGGCCAATCACCCCTACATTTTCTTCAGGGTGGAGTTTTTCAACTGCTTTGATCGTTACATCTGCCTTTGTTTTTGCATGGATCCCTATCTGATTCGGATCAAAGGCCTCAGCGAGGGGGTTGTCGATCAAAATGACTTGGATATATTCAATTCCAGCTTCTTTCCACTTTGCGTATAGGCCCGACTCATAGAAGCACCTAAACACTTCGCCATTGCCATTTGGGCGGTGATCCTCTAGAGGGGTCTTCTCTAGGTCGAGAAGAGGGATCAGCCTTTGTGGGAAAAGATCAATATGGGCTGCAAAAGCAGACCTTGTGATTTCATGGTTGAGCGGAGAGGTCATGAGAGCGAGTTTTAGGTCCGTTTTAAAGTATTTCGAGGCGGCATCTACCCGTTCCGCGAGCATTTGGAAGAGGTTTTTTTGTTTGACAAGAGAGAGGGGGAAAAGCCCCTTTGGACCATCCCATCCAAGGCGGGATCCATCGCCGCCAGCTAGGGCAATGCACCCAACTTTTCCAGAGGAGATGAGTTTAGACCCAAGGGCAATATCTTCTGGATTTCCTGTTTTATTGTAGGTGTTCATAGACGTCGTCAACAGTGATGTTCGTGATATTTTTGTCTTTGCCCAATATCGGAATATGTTGCAAGAGTCGATTTGGGGAGGGGACATTTTGCTTGAGAATTCCCATGTTGGTTTCAGCCCAAAGGGAGATGTGTTTGATCGGAAAATCCTCTTTGAGGAAGTAGACCATGCTACTCACTCCCGAATCGGGGACAACAAGTGCTTCGCACCGGTTTTTGATGATCGAGAGGAGGGTGAAGAGGGGTGTTTTGCCTCGCAAGTCAATGACCCCTGGGATCTCAAATTTTGGCTCCTGCTCAAAGCCAAAGAGGAGGACTTTTTTCCCGCCCTTTGTGATTTTTTTAAAGAGCGCCTGCCACGATTCGATGGGCCAATTGCGCCAATGGCCATAATTCGTTTCCGTTTGGACGTGGGCACCAATATATTTTTCGTTTCGGTCAAGATCTAGATTTTCACAGAGACCGTCCCATCTACTTTGCCAATGCAAGATGGGCGTTAGCTTCCCCAGCTGCCAATCAACCCAGTGGGTGGGATTTGGGTTATCGAGGATAAGGTCAAAGTCTGTTTGATCGATGTGATCGACGAGGTTGATTTTGTCTCCCCTTTTCAAACCGGGGAGAGAAATAACGTTTACTCCCCCAAGGAGGGCAAATCCATCGACGAGGTTTGGCCTCGTGACAAAGGTGATTTCTGCATCGGGAATGTAGATCCGAATTTGGTGGACAATTGCATAGAGCCCAAGGGCAATATCACCAAGTCCTCGGTTCCAAAAAAGGAGGATCCGTTTTTGTTTTTTTTTCTTTGCTCGTTTAAGAAGGCGATCGAGCGGGTTTGGCCCGATTTTCCGAGCGATCTTTTTAAGCAGTGACATGGAGTTTCGATGGTTTTTTTTTGAGCATTGAGGAGATTGCATCACAAACTTCATCCGACTCAATCCGTTTCATGCAACGAAAATCGATGGGACAAGTGCGCTGATAACAGGGGGCGCACTCGACATGTTTATGAATCACTTTTCCCGTGCTATAGGGACCTGTGACCACTTCGTTTGTCGATCCAAACAGGGCAACAATTTTAGTCCCTAGAGCATCCGCCATATGCATCGGACCACTATCGTTGGTCAAAAGGACCCCACATAGGCTGATTAGTGCGGCAACTTCCCGGAGAGAAGTTAGGCCAGCTAAATTGATGACTCGGGGTCCCAGGCCCTGACAAATCTCTTTGACAAGAGGAGCGGTCGGCCCGTCCCCAAAAAAAATGAGATAGGCACTTGGATCTTCGAGGAGCCTTTCAGCCACTTCTCGAAATCTTTCTGGAAGCCAACACTTGGCTGAGCCGTAGGTTGCGCCAGGGTTGATGCCAATAAGTGTACTCTGACTAGAAACGCCATGTTGCTCTAAAAGCATTCTTGCGGCAGAGACTTCGTGATCAGAAAGAAAGAGGCGGGGCTTTGTCTTTGAAAGGGGGATCCCAAGAGGCTCTAAAAGCATTTTATAGGTGACAACAAGGTGCTGTTTTTCGAGGTTTTGGGGAAGAGGCACCTGCTGATTCAATAGAAAACGGCGGCCATTGCAGTCATAGCCGAGCCGCGTTTTTACTCCCCCCTGCCATAGCCACCAAGCAGACGAGAGGGAATGGGTCAAAAGAACACCAAGATCGTAGTTTCCATGGCGTAGTTTTTCGATGATCCCCTTTTTATTATTTCTGCGCGAAAAACTGCTCGCTTTACTAAAGCAAAATAGCTCATCGACGAGAGGGTCTTCTTTAAGAAGATCGCAAATAGGAGCCCGACACATTGCAGTAATGCGTGCTTTTGGGTACTTAGTGCGTAGATCTGAGAGAATGGGCGTTGCCATCACCATATCCCCAATCCAATTGGGCATTCTTACAATGATGTTTTTAAAATCGATTCCCTGAAGTGAATTCACCTACGGCCTTTGTATGATTAAAGTCCTAAAATAACAAATCCAGAGCGATTTTGTACACCCCAGAAAATTCTTTGATCAGTATGATGCAGGAATGATTATCTTAGGCATAGATCCTGGCACCCGTGTAACCGGTTATGGGGTTATAAAATACCACCCGCATAAATCGATAGCGATCGATTTTGGCTGTATCCGACCCCCTGGAAAAGTTGCTAGCTCCAAGGGATACCATATTATTTTTCAAGGAATTGAAGAACTGATCCAGGTCCACAACCCAGTCGCACTTTCTGTAGAAAGCCAATATATGCATAAAAATGCCCTGAGCGCGATGAAGCTGGGGATGGCTAGAGCCATGGCTATTTTGGCCGCCGAACGGGCCGGGATCCCTATTTTTGAATATGCTCCAACCAAAGCAAAAAAGGCGGTCGTCGGTCACGGAGCAGCCAGCAAAGAGCAGGTCCAAAGAATGATCCAAGCCCTTTTGCATTTAGAAACCCTTCCAACCCCCGATGATGCAGCAGACGCACTTGCACTTGCACTTTGTCATGCACATACTCTAAGCTTAAGCCATGTTTGAATATATCACCGGAATGCTCGCAGATGCTACCCCCCAAAAAGCAATCGTAGAAGCTGGAGGAATTGGCTACTGTCTTTTTATTTCACTTGCAACGTATGAAAAACTCCCTAAATCGGGCAATCAAGTAAAAATTTACACCTCTGTCGTCATCAGGGAAGACTCCCATAAAATCTTTGGATTCCTCCACCGCGATGAGAGAGATTTTTTTGAAACACTTTGTGAAATCTCAGGAATTGGCCCCCGCCTTGCAATAGCAATTTTGGGGCATATGACCATTCAAGATCTTCACATTGCTGTCGATCACCACAACGCAAAAGCGATTAGTAAAATTCCCGGTATCGGGAAAAAAATGGCAGAGCGGCTGATTCTTGAACTCGGTGACAAATTTGGGAAGGCGAATAAAGAAAATATTTCCTTGTCACCCACTGGAGCAAGTTCTTCTGTTGGCGATGCAATTCGTGCTCTGATCAATTTAGGATATAATCCACTCGATGCACAAAATGCGGTAAAAGCTGTCTCTCCTCCTGGTGACGAGATCCCTTTACCCGAGCTCATTTCCCTAGCTCTTAAAGGAAAAAAAGGCTAAAATTTCCTGCCATGATGGCAGCTCCAGTATCTCTCAAACAGCCTTTTCAAGCCCACTGGCCAAGGCACCTAAACCCTACCCGCCAAAGCACCCTGATCAAAGTAGCAAAAGTTTTTTGGGATGCCATTTCTATCGTGATTTTTCCAATTGGGCTAACCCGACTCTTGTTTTGCTACCTCCGCAACCTCAGCTATAGGATTGCTGTCCCGGGACAGATAGAAATCGATACTGAAATCCATAGCACCTGGGATCTTGCCTTTGCTATCTCTCGCTTTGTCTTCAATCCAGAAATATTTAAGGCAAATCTATCGGATCAGGGACAAGCCCTCATCGAGAAAAACAAAGGAGAGGGGGTAGATATTCGCACCCCCGATGGGGGGCGGATCCGGGGCGCATTCATCCCAGGGCAATACAAAGAGAAGGTACTCCTTGTCGCAGGCGGCAATGTAGAGCAATGGGAGACCCACCG
Source organism: uncultured bacterium (assembly GCA_964352505.1). Taxonomy (GTDB): domain Bacteria; phylum Chlamydiota; class Chlamydiia; order Chlamydiales; family Rhabdochlamydiaceae; genus Sacchariniichlamydia. The sequence goes on along the minus strand of CAYGSB010000014.1, from coordinate 34,020 downwards.
GTGGATAGATAAGCTCAAACACTTAGGCACTTCTTTTCTCTGCATCAATTCTCGGGGAGTTGGGACAAGCAAAGGGATAAGGTCGGCCCAAGGGTATGCCCTCGATTACTACTCAGCCTATGAATACTTAATCCACGAGAAAGGGATCGATCCTGAAAACATCCTCCTTGTTGGTTTCTCTATGGGCGCAGCAAATGGGACTCGAGGAGCTGCAATTATCCAGCAAAAGTATCCGGCAAAGCAAATTAGTGCGATCAACATCTGCTCATTCTCTAGCCTCCGCAAAGTCGTCTATGAGATATTGCATCCTGAGTTGCCTAAAATCTCCAGAATCGTTTCCTGTGGAATGCGGATGATTGGTGTCGAAATAAACGTCAAAGATGCGTGGAGGAGTTTAAAAGGGAAAAAATGTGTCTTTTTTAATGAGGCAGATAATGTAATCCCCTTTAAAGCATCCCTTGCAAAAGCAGCTGATATAGGCTCACTTGCAGTTCAGATGTACTCTTCAATGCCTTCTCATAATAGAAAGTTTTCTCCAGAAGAGACCCGCACCCTCGAAAATCAAATCCGGGACATTTTAGGTCTTCCGGGAGATTTTTCAGCCTCTCTTATGAACATGATGGGGGGCTCTCTTCCCGTTCACGTGGTTTCAGAGGTTGGATGAAATGCCGGCTTCCTATCTAAAAGCTGAATTTAGCCGTTTACAGTCCGAAGTGCAGAGCATCTATGCCGAAATGTCTGGAAAGGAGGAGTCCCTTCCCGTCCGGTTTGCTCCTATTTTGCACTATGCAGGGGCCGATACAACAAACCGGATTGTCTATATTCACCCGCTCCTTCTCATCACCCCTTCAAACATCCCGGGAAATCTCTATATCCGGGGTCTAGATGACCCAAAACTAAAAGACCCAACCTATTTTAAAATCCTTGGAAAGTGGCTTTCAACCCAGTTCTCCTTGAATGAAAAAAATTTTGAAAGCTTAAAGATCCTTTTTCACCAACACCTTCGTTTTTGGAAGGACCCCTCAATGCTTAAGAGGATTCGTAGCTTTGCCCTAGCCCACGAGGTGGCTCATATCCATCTTGGCCACAAACAACACTTTTGGGAAAGAAAAGTAGGCGTTGCTACTTTTATCGCAATAAGTGTTCTTGCCCTCACCACCTTACACTCAATTACAGCTGCCACTCTTATGGCAGCTTCGATCTCTTACATAGCACAGCGCATCTCCTCTGCGATGAGAAAGTACTTTGAGCAGCAAACCTTTGAGAAACAGGCCGACATCGCGGCTATTCGTGTTACAAAAGATTATGAGGGAGCTGCAGCATTCTTCGAAGCACTTGAAAAGACAAGAGTCTCATCACGGGATTCCAAAACTTTTTGGCACAAAACCTTCCAAGTTTTGACAGCCCCTGAAGAACTATTGGATCTTTCTCACCCATCCCCTAAAGCTCGCTTGCAGTACCTCCAGGAGGAAGTTTGCAAGTCATAAGCACGACGATTGCAGCTATCGCCACACCACCCGGTGAGGGAGGAGTTGGCATCATCCGTATTTCAGGCAAAGATGCGATATCTATTGCTGAGATGGTTTTTTCTAAACCGGTCGCCTCTTTGGAATCACATCGTCTCTATTTTGGAAAAATTCTCGATTGTGAGGAAGTGATTGACGAGGGATTGCTTGTCGTCATGCGAGCCCCAAGATCTTACACAGGCGAAGACACTATTGAAATCCACTGCCATGGCGGCTCTTTAATTACCCGAAAAGTGCTTGAGGCTACTCTCAAAGCAGGAGCAAAGGCTGCAGGCCCCGGAGAATTTACTCATAGAGCATTTCTCCATGGCAAGATTGATTTAGCCCAAGCAGAAGCAGTCCAGACTTTTATAGGGGCGAAAAACGACCTCTCTTTACATGCGGCAAGTCAGCAGCTCAGCGGAAGACTTTCTTTAGAGGTTCAAGGATTTCAAAATGATCTTCTAGACATTGCTGCGATCCTAGAGGCCTGGGTAGATTTTCCTGAAGAAGGGCTTGAATTTGCGACGAAAGAAGAAGTGATTCATTCGCTACAAAGTACCCTAAGAAGGATGGAGACCCTTGCAAAAACCTATCATGAAGGGAAAAAAATCCATGAAGGGCTAAAGCTCTGTCTCATAGGAACACCAAATGCAGGAAAATCCTCGCTATTGAACTTGCTGCTCAATGAGCAGCGGGCTATCGTAACGCCGATTGCAGGGACAACTCGCGACACACTTGATGCTGAGCTGAAACTCGGAGGGCTCCACTTCCAAATCACCGATACAGCGGGGATAAGGCAAACGGATGACACGATCGAACTTGAAGGGATTAGACGAACAAAAGAGGCTATGGAGCTTGCTGATGTGATTTTTCTCCTGATCGACTGTTCAAATGAGTGCTCAGAAGAAGATCTCGCTCTCATTTCATCTTCTCCTGTCGAAAAAACAGTCATTATTTGGAATAAAATCGATGTCCCACACACGATTCCAGAAATCACCTCCCCCTACCAGGTCTCTCTCTCTGCTAAAACAGGACAAAATCTCGATCACTTAAAAACAACACTTGAAAAAATCATCTGGAAAGGGAGCCTCCCTTCAAAGGAAGAAGTAACTCTGACGAGTGCCCGGCATAAAGAAGCGATCACTACAGCGATTAAAGATCTTCAAATAGTTATTGAAGGACTTCAGACCGATATTTCAGCTGAGTTTTTATCGGCCGACATGCGAAGCTGCTTGAAAAATTTAGGAGCAATCATCGGACTGGATATTTCAGAAGAAATACTAAGTTCGATTTTTGCAAAATTCTGTGTAGGGAAATAAAATTAAAAGTTCCAGCCGATTCCAGCGCCAAAAGCTATCCCGCTGAGATCTGCATCTCTTCTGACGACAAACTCGGGAGGTGTTTTATTGAAGCAGACTTTTACATAGGTATAATCCATGAAAAGATCCAGAAACATACACTCGGTCATGTAGGCGAGAAACCCGAGCTTCCCAATAACACCCACACCCCATTTATCATTGTTTTGAATAACGTAGGGCGAATCATCTTCTGTGTGCATATAGGTAGCGGATAGGCCTAATCCAACATAGGGGTGGTATTTTTCCCAGCAGGGCATATATTTAATGCCAAAATTTAGAGGGACCATCTGAAGTGTTGTCTTGTGATTATCTGCTTTTGTCCGCCCCGAAGCGTGCAAATACCCAGCACTTAACCAAGCATATAGATCGGACCAAGTTTCAAGGCTAAGTTCAATGCTGTAGAGCCCACTTCCTGTATACACTTCGCGGGTTCTAGAAGAGGTGAAATAGTAATACGAAGCCTTTGCTTCGGTTAAAAAATCACAAGAACAATCTAATTGAGAAAGTGAGAGAAAAGAGAAAGCGACAAAGGAAAAAAGCTTTTTAACCATCGAGACCAATCCTACTATTTTGATATTGAACTCATCATCCCAGCTCAATCTTTTTATATCAAGAGTTCAATACTCGAAAATCATTGAAAACGAGAAGCCACCTATCAAAAGATCCCCTCTGATTGGCTGATCGATCAGATCATGTCTCTTCCAGAACCGCTTTTGATCGACAAGAATATAGTTGTCTATGCTCAGAGAAAAGGTCAATTGATACTCATCTACTTTTTCGAAAGCAAAATAGCGGAGGCCTATGGACGAATCCACGAATAATCGCGCATCTGTAAAGGTCAAATCGATTCCTTTGGCCTCTTCCAATTTTTCAAGCCAAAATTTCCCATAAACCAGTGCACTTCCCACCCTTCCGAAAAGAGCAAAACCCTCATTAAAAGACCAACAGGGGCGAATCCCGCCGATCAAACCACCTCCTCGAAAATGATTTTTCTGCATTACCTCCAAGTGGCGATTTTTCATTTCATGGGTGATCAGGAGAGTTTGATCAACATCTGCGAGACGGATTCCTAGATAGGGGGAGAGTTCTAGCTGATCATATTCCAGAAATCTTCTTGAAGAAATAAAGTCCAAGAAATTGAGTCCCAAATTCCAGTGGCTAGAAACATTGAAGATCTGTTCCTCCTGCCCAATCGCCCTGGTACTAATTGGTAAAATATTTGACTGATTTTCTAGGTGGCCTTCTGCTTTTCCTCCATATTGAGTCCAGAGGGCCTCGATCGACCACCCCTCAGATGAAGAGCTGTAGCCAATTCCAATTCGAGAGCCGACTTGAAATCTCGGATCAGGTGTTTCATAAGACTCCTCAATTTTAGCATACTCAAGGCCTCTTCTATTTGAGGTCAGATATAGACTGGACACTTCCATATAAAGATCATTGCAAAAAATTTTAGAAAGTCCAAAGAGGAGAAACAAAAGGCTTTTCATAGGGATGAGACGATAGGGCAGTATCCCTTTTCTAAAAAGGAGAATTGCGGGTAATCTTTCTAAGTGAGCAAAGTCGAAAGGGCCCGATTCGTCCAAAAAATCTTAGACTCCTACTTTCCTGAGCCAGAAATCCCTCTGAACCACTCAGATAACTACACCCTTCTGATTGCAGTACTTCTTTCAGCGCAATGTACCGACGCCCGTGTGAATGAAATCACCCCCCACCTGTTTGCCCGGGCAAAAACACCCGAAGAAATGCTCTTGCTCAGCATCGGTGAGATTAAGGAAATCATCCGCCCCTGCGGCCTATATGAAAATAAATCCAAAGCAATCTGGAATCTCTCAAAAGATCTGATTGAAAAATACAGAGGAAAAGTTCCATCTAACCTCAAAGATCTCGAAAGTCTACCCGGTGTTGGACATAAAACAGCATCGGTCATGATGATTCAGGCGTTTAATCAACCTGCATTCCCCGTAGACACCCACATTCATCGGTGTGCTAAAAGATGGGGCCTTTCAAATGGGAAAAACGTCGCCAAAACAGAAAAAGACCTCATGAAACTGTTTCCGAAGCAAACATGGCAAAAGCTCCACTTGCAAATCATCTACTTCGCCAGAGCCTATTGCAAAGCACGTGGCCACAATGCAGCCACCTGCCCGATCTGCAAAGAATTATAAGTTTCTTTCCGCAAAAATTTTCATCGCCCTTTTCAAAAAGTCTGGAAGATCAAGGTGGTAGGCATCATACATCTTTCTGAAGTCGGGATGCTCTACATAGAGATCGCCCAACCCTGCATAAATCTCTTTGGTTGGTTCATAAAACTGCTGAACCCACTTAAAATGGCGGCCAACAATTTCCTGGACTTCTGAAGAATCTGCTCGAAGCCCTTTTTCTAAAGCAGCGGTAAATTCTAAATGGAGTGAATCAACGGCTTTTTTTGCAGCTTCACCATTCTCCTTCTTCCATCCTTTAGTGCTTTGCTTTGACTCTCCGATCAAATCGGTAGCCCCTTTTCCGTACCGATCGACCAAATACTCTTCGTATTCCTTTTGCTTCTCTTTGCTGAAGCCTGTGTAGATCTCTTGATCCGACATTTTTTTTGCTCCTTTGATTCGTTTTACTGTTTTATCGATAGTTTTTAGCAATTCCCCTATCCGCTCTTGCCTCTTCTTTAAGACCTTTCGATGCGAAAGAAGGGCGCTGAGCTGATCGAAATCACTTCGACCCAATATTTTCTCTATCTCCTTCAGCGGAAAATCAAGTTCTTTAAAAAACAAGATCTGCTGGAGGTGTAAGAGCTGCTTTTCTTCGTAATAGCGGTAACCATTTTCTCCATGGTAGGCCGGTGTAAGGAGCCCTATTTCATCATAGAAGTGAAGTGTGCGGACACTCACTCCCGATAGTTTAGCCAATTGCTTGACAGTGTAGGCCATCTTAACTCCCGTTAAATTTTTGAGGACGTCTTCGACTATAGAGTATAACGTAACGTGAGGGTCAACTGCTATTTTTTACATGGGAGAAAGGGCCCGGCCCATAGACTGGCCCAGGCGACCAAGGGTTTCTAACCCCTGCTTTGTTGTTTCGACAAGATCTTGATCAAACTGGATTTTCCCCGGCTCGAAGAAAAGGAGGATGCAAGAGCCTCCAAAGCAAAAGTAGCCCTTTTCATCCCCTTTTGCATAGTGCTTCTCAGGCTCAAAGGTTTGCACGATAGAGCCCACATTTGTCGCTCCAATTTCTATGTAGAGGATTGTACCGAATTGGGGGGTGTTGAAATGGGTTACTACCCGTTTATTTTCAGAGAGGATATGGATATTATCCCTTAGGGCAATCGGATTGACCGAGTAGAGAGGACCGTTGATCAGCTCTGGACTTGCCCCTGTCCCATTGCAAGGGAAGTGAAATCGGTGGTAGTCAACAGGTGCTAGACGGGCGATCACCATCGATCCTTTTGCATATCGATCGGCTAGATCCCCGCTCTTAAGAAGGGTCTGGAGCGAAAACTTCTCTCCCTTCACCACAATCCCCTCTGCATGATTGAACTCCTGGTAGACCCGATAGCGGCCATCTGCGGGGAGAATAGCGACATCATTTCCACTGGTGATTGGGCGGCTTTGTGGTTTCAGCTTTCGAATAAAAAAATCATTAAAACAAACAAAAGAACTCGGCGGGTGGAGAAACTCAGAAGAGTCAATTTTATACTTGTCAATGAAAGGCTCGATCTTTTTCTTGCTCGAGGCCCTATTTTGGAGAGCTCCATAAACCCTTGAAAACAAAGGCCATTTACACAATATCGGCTTCAGAACCGACCCGAGCGGATTACTTGTGTAGAGTAGCTCCAGCCAGCTCTTACCTGGTATCTCTTCTTTTATTTTCTGCTTTGACACCCGGTCTATGAAAAAAACATCCACTACTGCAGCACTTCTTTGGTTCCAATTTTTGTGTATATTGCCAACTCTTCGATAAAACGGGAAGGAAACAGATGCTCAAGATGGTAAGTCCTAATGATCGACAGAGCCTCTTTTGCTCCACGGATCATATAATGAGCGTAGAGCTTGCACTGATCCCCTTTCAAAAACTTCTCCTCATTCAGCCGTAATTCGACAATTATTTTCTTTAATTCAACCTGAGCCTGCTGGAGATTTTGTGTTAAAAATATCATCCTATCGAGCATGATCAGCTCATCCTCATCAGGCTCAATATCGATTTTTTCGATCAAAGCCTTTTCTGGAATTTTCACATCAGCATATAATGCATTCCACGCGAAGAAGAGGTTCAAAAAAATTGTTACGACTTTTGCTTTTTTCGCCAGCATCCATTACAATAGTAGATTATCCTAAACAACCGTAGATAACATGTTTGGCCTTTTTAAAAAAATATTTGGAACCGCTCAGGGGCGTCTTGTAAAGAAATACGCCCGACTCGTGCGAAAAATCAATGCGGCAGAATTGAAGCTGCAGAGCCTTTCTGATGAAGAAGTAAAGGCAAAAACCGCCGAGTTTAAGGAGCGCTATGCTAAGGGTGAATCTCTTGATGATTTGCTAGTTGAAGCGTATGCGGTTGTAAAGAACGCCTGCAGGCGTCTTGTTGGAACAGATGTCCATCTGTCCGGATACAACCAAAAATGGGATATGGTCCCCTACGATGTTCAGCTTATTGGCGCCATCGCTATGCACCATGGATCGATTGCAGAGATGCAAACGGGCGAAGGGAAAACCCTGACCGCCTCAATGCCCCTCTACCTCAATGCCCTTTCGGGAGGCGGTGTTCATCTTGTCACAGTGAATGATTACTTAGCCAAGCGGGACTGTGAGTGGATCGGTTCGATCTTCCGCTTTCTCGGCCTTCGCACCGAAGCCCTGACCAACGACTCCCCTCCTAACAACCGGAAAGAACTCTACGAAGCTGATATTGTCTACGGAACCGCTTCCGAGTTTGGTTTTGACTATCTCCGCGATAACTCGATGGCACAAACCTCCGAGGAACAGTGTCAACGAGGCCATTTCTATGCGATTGTCGATGAGATCGATTCGATCTTGATCGATGAAGCTAGAACTCCCCTCATTATTTCGGGTCCAACGAACGACTCAAAACAGATGTACGATGAGCTCCGGACTCCAGTAGAAGATATTGTCCGTGTTCAACGGGACCTTTGTAATAAGCTCGCTACTGATGCCCGCAAAATATTGGAGTCTCTTGGAATTCTCGAAGAGAACGAAGAGAGAAAAAAACTCTCTAAAGAAGATCAAAAAGAGGCTGAAGTAGCCTATCGGAAACTCTGGCAAGTCAATAAAGGAACCCCTCAAAACAAAGTTCTCCGACGTCTTAAAGAGCACCCTGACGTCCGTGCTGAACTAGATAAGCTAGACATCTACTTCCATGGCGATGCGAACAAAGAAGAGCGAGCAGAGACCCTCTCTCAGCTCTACCTCATCGTTGACGAAAAGGCTAGCGAATACGAATTGACCGATAAAGGGATTCACTACTGGGTTGACACTCATGGAGCCACCTCTGAGTCAGACTTCACGATGCTCGATCTTGGCCACGAATATGCCGAAATCGACGCAATCGAAGGACTTGACGAACAGGAAGTCATCCAAAGAAAAGTTGCGCTGCGCGAAGAAGACTCCAAAAGAAAAGAGCGCTCTCATAACCTCCGCCAAATGCTCCGAGCCCACCTTTTGATGGAAAAAGATGTCGATTACATTGTCGAACAGGACAAAATCGTAATCATCGACGAAAACACAGGTCGCCCTCAGCCGGGCAGACGTTTTTCCGACGGACTGCACCAATCGATTGAAGCCAAAGAAGGGGTCAAGATTCAAGGGGAAACCCAGACCTACGCAACGATTACCCTTCAGAACTATTTCAGAATGTATGGCAAGCTCGCTGGAATGACCGGTACAGCGATGACTGAAGCCAACGAATTCAAAGAGATCTATAAACTCGAAGTTCTCGCGATTCCGACGAATAGAAAATGTGTTCGTTCCGACAGCGACGATGAAATTTATATGACCGAGCGGGAAAAATACAACGCGATTGTAGCCGATGTCGTTAAAATTCACGCAGAGGGCAGACCCATTCTTTTTGGAACTGAATCGGTTGAAATCTCTGAAAAACTCTCTCGAATCCTCCGCCAAAACAAGCTTCCACATACCATCTTGAATGCCAAAAATCATGCGAAAGAGGCAGAGATCATCGCCGATGCAGGACGCGCTGGAGCAATTACGGTTGCCACAAACATGGCCGGTCGTGGTACAGACATCAAGCTCAAAGAAGGTGTTGCAGCAAAGGGGGGGCTCCACGTAATTGGAACAACCCGCCACCAATCAAGGCGTATAGACCGGCAGCTGCGAGGCCGCTGCGCACGCCAAGGCGACCCGGGCACCTCAAAATTTTATGTCTCCTTTGAAGACACCCTGATGCGTCTTTTCACCTCCCCTCGCATCACCATGTTCCTCCAGAGATTCCGCCCTCCCGAGGGAGAACCCATTTCTGCAAAAGTGCTCAATAAATCGATTGAAACAGCACAGAAACGGGTCGAGCAGCGCAACTATACGATGCGTAAACACACTCTCGAGTACGATGACGTGATGAATAAACAGAGAGAAGAGATCTACGCTTTCCGCAATGAAGTACTTCACACCGAAAATTCGCTCCCTTTTGCGGAAGAAATTATCGAACATGTGTGCATGGAAGTTGCGGGCGACTACTTCACTAGCCGCACTTCAGAGGGAGGTTGGGACCCGGAGGGATACCGCAACTGGCTGATGACCCACTTTCCTGTAACATTCGAAAGAAAAGAGTTTGATAATGATTACCTCACCATGGAAGAGATCGAAAATTTAGCCGCTGATAAAGTTCTCGAAGCGTTCAAGCACAAAATGAACCACCAGAAAGAAGCTATTGAAAAGATCCATAAAATGATGAATCCAAATGGCAAAACACAAGTTGATACCGATAGAATCATCAGTGAAGTTCTCCGAAGCCTGTTGATTCGCAATATTGATAGCAGGTGGCAAGAGCACCTTCACCACATTGACCACCTCCGTACTGAAGTAAGTGTCCGCTCAATTGGACAAAAAGACCCCCTTCTTGAATTTAAACACGAGGCCTTTGCCCTTTTCCACACCCTAAGCAGAGAAATAAAAGTTGAGATTGCGCATGCACTCTTTAAATTTGAAATGGTAATGCCCGAGCCCGAGCTTCCTAAGACACAAACAATCGATCTCCCCCGATCGAAGCCGAGGAAAACGAAACTTGAGTCAAGACCCCTTTCTCCAATGATTGACCTATCTATGATGGATGAACCAAATGACTAACACGACAGATAAATCTTCCGAAATAGGAAGAAAAACAGCTCAAGCGTTTCTCTGGACGAATTTTCTAAAAGCCCCATTTTGGGGGATTTACGTCCTCCTTATTTTCATCCTGAAAAAAGAATTCAACAGTAACATTGCAGTGTCGGCATTGATCGCCCTCAGGCCGGCCCTTTCTTTATTCTCCCCCTACTGGAGCTCACTCGTACACAATCGTCCAGATAGGCTCCGTTCAAATGTGATTATTGGAAGCATTATCGGTCACGCTCCCTTTTTCTTTTTCCCATTTGTTAGCAGCCCCTGGTTCCTTGTTTTCTCTGGAGCGCTATTTCTAACAATGAAGCGGAGCGTTATCCCCGCTTGGATGGAACTCCTAAAACGGAATCTCCCCCGCAAAAAAAGCCAAAAAGTCTTCTCCTGGGGCAATATCATCTCTTTTGTCCTTGGATCGGCCCTTCCCATTTTCTTTGCAACATGGATGGATAAAGATCTCTCTGCGTGGCGAATCATCTTTCCTCTCACCTCGCTTTTGAGCTTGGCTGGGACATTTTTCCTTATGCGCATACCTGTTGAAGAGGGACCGCCTAAAGACTTTAAAAAGCCCTCCTTTGATCTGATGGAATCGCTTGTCCGTCCTTGGAAAAGTGGATGGAACCTTCTGAAAAAAAGAAATGATTTCCTCCAGTTCCAACTCGGCTTTATGCTCGGCGGTAGCGGTCTTATGATCATGCAGCCGGCGATTGCCAACTTCTTCGTCGCAGAGCTAAATTTAAGCTATAAAGCCATAGCAGCAGCCGTTGCTACCTGTAAAGGGATCGGATTTGTTCTGACAAGCAACATCTGGTCTAAATGGATGAAAGCATCCAATATTTACTTCCTCAGCGGGATCGTAACACTTCTAGCAGCCTTTTTTACAGGCGGGCTATTTCTCGCCAAAACAAACGTCATGTGGGTCTACGCCTCCTACATCCTCTACGGGGTGATGCAAGCGGGAAGTGAGCTTTCATGGCACCTTTCGGGGCCGATCTTCTCCCATAAAGAAGATAGCTCAACGTATAGCTCGATCAACATTTTTGCCGTCGGAATCCGCGGTCTGATCTTCCCTTTCGCGGGAAGTATCCTTCTGATCCAAGTAGGCTCTGTACCCACCATCCTCCTCTCTGGGATATTGTGTGTTCTAGCTACCGTCCAGCTCACCCTAGCCCAAAGGCGCTTCGCAGAGAACCTCATAGAAGCTGCTTAGAATGAGAAGAAAGCTCGTCTTTTTCCTCCTCCTGTGCTTCTCCACCTCTCTTCACCCCTGGTGGGACGCAGGACATCTTATTGTTGCTGAAATTGCCTACCAAAACCTCACGGAAGAAAAACAAAGGCAGGTCGATCACCTCTGCATGGCGTTTAACCGCTTCTTTCCAAAGCAATCTACCTTTGCTACAGCTGCGATCTGGGCAGATACGATCAAAGAAAAAGGGACTTTTCCTCTATTTGATAGATACCACTACATCAACCTCCCCTACGACCCAGATAAGATACTGACAAAAGAAAAGAAAGCAGTCATTGTAGCTAGCTACCAATCTGATAATGTCATTTGGATCATCGATGAAGCCAAAAAAACGCTTAAGAACCCCTCTGCCAATGAGTTTGAAAAGGCCCTCCTCCTCCGCCTGTTGATCCACTGCATCGCAGACATCCATCAACCCCTCCACTGCGCCTCTCTCTATAACAAAAAGTTCCCGAATGGAGACATGGGAGGGAATCGATTTGCATTGAAAGGAACTTGGTCCAATCTTCATCTTCTCTGGGATGCAGCTGCTGGCGCGTTTTCCCAAGAGAGGTATATGCAGTCCCCTTTTGATTACAAACAGATGGCTCAATCTTTGATGAGGGATTATCCGAAAAAAACCTTCACTAAACTTTCAACTCTTTCCCCAAAAAAATGGGCTGAAGAAAGTCATCAGCTTGCAATAGATGTTGCCTATGATATCGAACCGAATACGAAGCCCTCAGCAGAATATCTTGAAAAAACACAGGAAGTTTGCAGAAAGCAAGTCGCGCTCGCTGGCTATCGCCTCGCTGAAACCCTCAACGGAATAAAGCTAGCTCCTCTCGATTAGAAAACACAAAAGCAGCCCCATCCCAATGCAAGAATTTTGGAAACGGAAACTCTAAAATTTCTATTAAGTTTTCCCCTCTGTTGCTACCATCTCCAGCTGAGTCTATAGGAGCTTTACAAAGATGTGTTTTTTGCCAGTTTTTGGTTCTAACAATTTTTCGGCAGAGATATCTAACCAGTACAATCAAACCTTTGAAACAAGTGGGAAATATACATGGATTTCTCTTAGCGGAGGTTTGTCTTTTGCAGCAGACTTAATCTCGTCGATCTACTCCATTGCAAAAAAAATCGGAGACTTGATTTATCTCACTTTTAAAACCATTTGGAGTATCGGCTACTCAGAAACAAAAATAGACGAAAGACTTATAAGCTATACTAAAAATCCCTATGGAGACAGTTGGTTGCATAATCCGGTAGATCGATCAATAGTTTTTGTATCATTAGTAATTTTAGCAGCTTTCATCTATTCAATCGCGCCCATGCCTCAAACTTACGAGTATACTAGCCCTATCGAGAGATCCGTGCTAAACCCTCCTAACCAATGGATCTCCGAGTGGTCGAAGAACTATGTGAGATCAATCCATATGAATAGCCCCATATTGCAAGAACCAAAAAAGGATTTACTACAAACTACTATGAAATACCGCCAGACCGTTTTGTTGGATCAAAATTTTGTAAAAGATGCCTTTGCCGAATATACACTCCTTCTTGGAGCCATAGCAGCTATTGCATTATGCTGGCATGGTTATAACCTCTACCAACAAATAAAACCACCCCCCCCTCTGACAGAAGCAGAATTCACCCACCGGCTAGCAGACGATGTAGTTTTAAAAGAATACACATGTCCGATCACCCGTGACTACCCCCTTGATCCAGTTTTAGATCCGACAAATGGAATAACCATTTATGATCGCAAGGCAATTGTTGAATCTCTTGATACATCTATAACGTATATTAATGATAGAGCTGTTTTGCTTCTGTGTTCTCCAATGACAAACAAACCACTTAAACCAGAAGACCTAGTGCCTCTACCCTGCTTAAAGGCACACATTGAGTCTAGGCTTGCTTTTCATAACGGATTTAAGGAGAAATATAAAAAGAATCCGACTCTATTCACTGCCAATCTACAGTCTAAGCCGGAGATGGCACTCACAACTGCTGCTCGAGAAGAACTATCTCTATTGAAGGAAAAATACCAACGAAAATTAAATCACTAGGATGGGTTCACAAGAGCTACTAGACGCTTTCTCGAGATAGATCCTTTAGCTTTTTCATGCCGAAATAGATCAGCGGCGCGCCGATGAGGCAATAAAAGAACCAGTAGTTTGCATTCCATTCGAGGCGGAGAATTCCGTTTTTTGAAAAGAACAATTGGATGAGTCCAACGATAGAAAAATTAGCCCCAAGAGTGAGGAGCAAGGTACAGAGGAAGCTGTTTTTAGGGGGTGCTTCATCTTCTTCTACCGTCGCCCCCAAAAGGGGATTTATCTGTGCTTTTTCTGTCACTTGTTTGTAAATGGGGGCGTTATTGTAGGATGTCATCGGAGGCTCTTGTCTTGTCGCTGTTTCTGATTCTTGGCCAAACTGCGGGCGTTTTCCCATATAGGGTGGAGTATAGAGAGAAGTGAGACTGTCTTCTAAAGATTGGGTCTGAAAAAGGGGCGCCTGAAACGAGTTCTGCATCCGCGGGGTCTGCTCCGTTCCGCAATAGGGACAGTGGTCCGATTCGTACGGAATCATCCCATCGCAGGTGCTACACATTTTCTCTTTTTCTGTCGATTTCATGTCTTCATCTTTGCACAGTCGGACAAAAACTTGCACGTTTTTTTCTTTCTCATGCTATGATCCGCTATGAGGTACATGTAATGGAAAGAAAAAGATTTAACGTTGTTGTGATTGGTGCGGGCCCTGGTGGATATGTCGCTGCCATTAAGGCTGCGCAAAACGGTCTAAGTGTCGCTTTGGTCGAGAAAAGTTACTTAGGGGGAACCTGTTTGAATGTTGGATGTATCCCAACAAAAACCCTCCTTGCGAATGCAGAAGTCATGCACAAGATCAAGATGGCTGAAGAGTATGGAATTACTACGGGTCAAGTTACTTTCGATTTTTTAAAGATGAAGCAGCGCAAAGACAAAGTCATTGAAAAGATGCGCCAAGGAATTGGCGGGCTGATGAAGGCAAACCAAATTGAAGTATTTGGCGGCAAGGCAGAATTCACCTCCCCTACTGAACTGAAAGTCATCGGAAACGACAACATCGTGTTAGAGGCCGATCATGTGATCATTGCAACAGGCTCTGAACCTCTTGACATCCCCGCTTTCCCCTGTGACCACAGCCGAATCATGAACTCAACTTCTATTTTAGAGCTGACAAAATTGCCGAAGAGTTTAGCTATTATCGGAGGAGGATATATCGGATGTGAGTTTGCCTCTCTGTATGCAGAGTTTGGAGTGAAGGTGACGATCCTCGAAGCTCTCCCAAATATTTTAACACTTCAGGGGAAAACGATTGGAGATGCACTGACAAAATCTTTTCAAAAAAAGGGGATCGATATCCAAACCAATGTTCTTGTCGAAGGGATCGAGCACATGGGCGATGGAGTAAATATCAAGCTCAAAGATCGCGAGCCGATGCAAGCCGACCTGGCCCTCGTTGCTGTTGGCAGAAAGGTGAATTCAAGTGGACTTGGGCTTGAAAAGGCAGGTGTCAAAACAGGTCCTAAAGGGGAAATCCTGGTCAATGAGAAAATGCAGACAAATGTTCCCGGCATCTATGCAATTGGTGATATAACCGGAGAGTTTTTGCTTGCCCATGTTGCCTCTCATCAAGGCCTTATCGCTGCCTCTAATATTGCCGGAAAAGAGGTTGTTATGCACTACAACGCAGTGCCTGCGGTGATTTTCACAAGCCCTGAGATTGCAACTGTAGGCTTGACTCTAGAGCAAGCTCAGGAAAAAGGGAGAAATGCTGTCGTTGGAGCTTTCCCTTTCCAAGCACTTGGAAAATCTGCTGCGACGATCGAAACAGAGGGTTTTGCACAGATTGTGATCGACAAAACAACCGGAGAAATTTTGGGGGCACAAGTTGTTGGGCATGATGCCGCAACCCTGATTGCTGAGATGACTCTGGCAATACAAAATGAACTAACCGCCGAGTGTGTTTTTGAAACGATTCATGCACACCCAACAGTACCCGAGGCGTGGATGGAAGCGGCCCTCATTGCGAATGATACACCGATCCACATGCCTCCCCGTAGGAAAGTATGAATAAACTAAATATCCTTCCAAGTAATCCTGAAGAAGAAAAGGCCAAAGGTCGATTCCCCTCTTGGCTTCACAGGAAACTTCCAAGAGGGGGAACCCTTTCGAGTACGGGGGACCTTCTTAAAAAATATAAACTCAATACCGTATGTGAAGAGGCTAAGTGCCCAAACAGGCTCGAATGCTATTCGAAAAAAACAGCCACTTTCCTAGCCCTTGGCAAACAGTGCTCCCGCAACTGCGGATTTTGCGACATCGATTTTTCGAAAACCCCAAAGGGGCCGGAAGCGGATGAACCAAAGCGGATAGCCCTATCTGTGAAGGAGTTGGGCTTGAGACATGTGGTGATCACCATGGTCGCTCGCGATGATCTCGAAGATGGGGGTGCAACGCATATTGCCGACATCATTAAAGAAACGAGGAAAATCAACGAGGGATGCACGATTGAAGTTTTGACATCCGATTTCTCTGGGAAAGAATCGTCAGTAGACATTGTTTTGAATGAAAGACCTGAAATCTTCAACCACAACGTTGAAACCGTAGAGCGGATGAGCCCAAGAGTGAGGCACAAGGCAACGTACGAAAGAACCCTCGAAATGTTGCGCTACGTAAAGGCTTCCTCAAAGTGCCTTCATGTTAAATCGGGACTGATGGTAGGGCTTGGAGAGACAAAGGAAGAAGTTTTTGAAACTATTGAGGATTTATACGAGGCAGGCTGCTCGATCATTACGATGGGACAGTACCTCCAGCCGAATCGGCGAAAACTCCTGGTCAAAGACTTTGTCCACCCCGATGTTTTCAAAGAGTATGAAGAGTTTGGGCATAAGATCGGAGTCTCCTATATGCATTGCGGTCCCTTTGTCCGTTCGAGTTACAATGCAGCAGATGTATTCAATAAGGTGAGCGTATGACTGAAGAAGTTTATGAAAAAGCTTGTCAATTTGCAAAAGATGGGGATTATGCCCAGGCGGCCAAACTCTTTAAGAAAGCGGCCGATGGGGGGCATGTCAAGGCACAGTATAACTTAGGAGTTTGCATGCATGAAGGCCTTGGAGGATACCAAGCTCATATGGAGGCCTTCCACTACTTCAAGAAAGCTGCAGCAAAAGACTACCCACGGGCCCACTATATGCTCGGGTGCTATTTTGCCCTGGGACTTGCTCCTTACGAATCCCCCGAAGAAGGGGCCAAACACTTTAAATTGGCAGCTGACGCAGGGATGAGTGAAGCGCAACACAACTACGGTGTTTGTCTTCTTGAGGGAAAAGGAGTAGAAAAATCTGAAGAAGAAGCTGTTTCTTATTTTCAGATGGCAGCAGACAACGACTCTCCCGAGGGGATGTATAATCTCGGCGTTTGCTTTTATGAGGGGAGAGGGACTGAACGTTCAGAGGAAAGAGCAATTCACTATTTGGAACTTTCTGCAAAGAAAGGGCACCTTGAAGCAGGAGAAGCTCTAAGCAAAATTTTAACAAAGAGTAAGTAATTATTATAAACCGCCCCCCAAAAGGGGGACGCTCTCCCCTAGCGAGGAGTGTCATTAGAAAAGGCAAGGACCTCAGTACACGACAATTTTTCGTTTAGGGGGCGAGCGAGGCAAAGGGAGGTTGATTTGATCGACGAAGGCATAGCCAAAGTGCTATGGCTGAGAAGGAAAATTGATCTATCAAAGCCGTAGCCGGCCTATAAGCAAAAAATTGTCGTGTACTGGGGGCAAGGACGACGAGGAAGATCGATTTGGCTAAGCCGCAGCAAGAAGAGTGTCTCCTATCTGGGAGGACGAGTTATTAAGGTCGCAATTGTTGTCCTCAATTGGAATAATGCTCCTGATACGCTCGAGTGTTTAACGTCTTTAGACAAACTCGACCACCCCGAAGTAGACGTGATTGTCGTCGATAACGGATCAACCGATGATTCCCTCGATACAATCCGCTCCCGATTTCCCGATCACATCTATATCGAAAATGGAGAGAACCTAGGGTACGCTGAGGGCAATAACCGAGGGCTCCAAGAGGGAATAGACCGGAAGGCGGACCTATTGCTCCTTCTCAATAATGACACAATTGTCGCCCCCAATATGGTGAGCGAGATTGTCAAAGCCGCCCAACAAAACGAAGATGTCGCCGTATTTGGTCCAACGGTCTATTTTCACGATCAGCCCGACCGGATCTCTTTTGCCGGTGGAGGGGTTAATAAAGAAACGGGGAAGTGCTACCACATCGGGTCATGTGCCACAGAAGGGCATACCGATGAGATGCTCACCGATTATATCGTTGGGTGCGCCCTTGCTATCCGCGCAAAGGTGGCTGAAAAAGTGGGGCTTATTTCCCCAGAGTATTTTTTGATTTGGGAGGAAGTAGACTGGTGCTGGCGGATCCGCAAAGCCGGCTATTTCTGTCTATTTGTCCCTACGGCAAAGATCTGGCACAA
The DNA here is from genome assembly GCA_964352505.1 of uncultured bacterium. Lineage (GTDB taxonomy): Bacteria > Chlamydiota > Chlamydiia > Chlamydiales > Rhabdochlamydiaceae > Sacchariniichlamydia. The sequence continues at coordinate 16,047 of CAYGSB010000014.1, read as the reverse complement.
GACATCAAACTCTTTTGTCGATGGAAAGCGGGGGCCTATGTGGCAGTATTTCTACTTTCGCAATCGCCTTCTTTTTCATAAAAGACACACCGGCTGGACCCTGCCGAGGGGTGAACTCATAGATCTTGTCAAAACGAGCTATTCCTTTAAGACTCCTCCGGAGCAGAAAAAGCTCTATCGAGCCGCACTCGCCGGAGTAGTCGACTACTATTTGGGTAGGTTTGGCAAAGGTCGCCTACACAAATTTATTCAAAAATAGCCACCTCAAATTAATATTATATTATTATCTTGAACTAGATAAATAATAATGATAATTATTAATGTAGCGATGGAAGAAGAACTATTTTATAAAAGCCCTAAAGACGACTTTTTAAAGCGGGTCGCAACAATTATCTTGGCCGGTGGCCAGGGAACCCGGCTCTATCCCCTCACCTCTACCCGCTGCAAACCAGCGGTGAGCTTCGGAGGGCGCTACCGGCTGATTGACATTCCCCTCTCTAACTCACTCAACTCTAAGATCAATCAGGTATTTGTCATCTCCCAGTATTTTGCAGCCGAGCTTCATCAGCACATCCTTTCCTCCTACCAGCTCGATACGTTCAGAAACGGAAAGCTCGAACTCCTTACCCCCCAAGAGACATCGAAGGGGAAGGAGTGGTTCAAGGGCACGGCAGATTCGGTCCGCCAATCCCTTGACTATATCCTCCGCTGCCCAGCTGAATGGTTCATGATCCTCTCTGGAGACCAGCTCTACAACATGGATCTTCTCGAAATGCTCGCCTTTGCCAAGAGCAAGGATGCCGACTTGGTGATTGCCTCAATTCCTGTACTCGAAGAAGAGGCAAAGCGGATGGGACTTTTGAAAATCAACTCGGCGAGCACCATTACCGACTTCTATGAGAAACCGAAAGATAAAAAGATTCTCGATCGGTTCGAACTCGCCAAGGCTTTCGTGAAAGAAAATGGCCATTCAAATGAAGCCCCCCACTATTTAGCATCGATGGGAATCTACATTTTTAAACGGTCTGCCCTGATTGAAATCCTCAAAGAAAGTGGCGATGATTTTGGGCATGATTTGATTCCAAAATTCATTGAAAAGAAAAAATGCAGTGCTTTTGTCTACCAAGGGTATTGGGAGGATATCGGTACTGTTGAGTCGTATTATAAAGCAAATCTCCTCCTAACCAAAGGAAAAGGGCTAAATTTTTACGAGGAGGAAAACCAAATCTACTCCTCAGCCCAACACGTTCCGAGCGCCCGGATTATAGGAACTAGGCTCTCTGGTTCGATCATCGGACAGGGGGGAATCATTGAAGCCGATGAGATTGTTGGAAGCGTGATTGGGATCAGAGCCCTCATTAAAAAAGGGACAAAAATCTATGACTCGATCGTGATTGGCAACACCACCTACCATCCGTTCATGGACCAAAAAATCCCAACAGGCCAGTACTACTCTATAGGAGAAAACTGCACGATCAAAAAAGCGATCATCGATGAAGAGACCCGTATTGGCAATAACGTCCAGCTGATCAATAAAGACAACCTGCAAACCTACGATGGCGAGGGCGTTTATATCCGGGATGGGATCATCATCGTCACTTCGGGAACAGAAATTCCTGATAATTTCATTCTATAAAATTCTGAGAAAGAGCATCCAACACAGTTTCAATAGAAATCTGATTTCCCGAAACCATTTGAATAAAAACGTCGTAATCTGAATTGGCTATGTTTTTGAACGCAAATCCGACAAAGTTTCCTACTAAACCGCTCCTCTCCAATTTCCAAAAAAATTCAGCCCGCTGCCAAACATCTTGGATTCTCCGGCAAATGTTCACTACAACAGCAAGGGAAACAAGATCGGGTGTTTCACCTACGATTTCATAACAAAGGGCTGCTCCTTGCATTTTAGAAAATTCTAACGTTCTTTGAGCTGCGTAATTACTTGCTAGAGAACAATAAGACATCTTGAGCCATCTAATACACATTTACACTTTTTCTTAACCCCGCTCTCGATCACCTGATTGATAAACAATTGGAGATCTCCATGGGCCTTAGTTTTACAGGCTTCATAGATTTCATGGCCGTGAAGACCTTGGCGGAGTAAATTATGAAAGAATACAGCTCGTCTAAATACATTGGAGCTCTCAAGGTGACAGGCGTCACACAACAGGGTAATCGTCTCATCGTCACTATCATCGACTCCGACCCATTTACAGAGAACTTGAGGCTCTGCTCTTTGAAAAGCCTGGACCCTCTGGGCGTTGGAAAGACCATCAATAGACATACGCTCCTCCTTGCTGTGGAACCATTATACTAAATCGTAATTTTTATACAAAATAGGAGGATTTTGCTATTGTAGTTAAATGACTGTTTGGGTCCTCGCAGATTTACACTTAGCTTTCGGAAATCCAAAAAAAAGTATGGAGGTTTTCGGGCCTGCATGGAAAGACTATCCGGCTAGAATCAAGGAAAACTGGGAAAAGGTCGTAAAAGAGGGAGATCTTGTTCTAATTCCGGGCGATATTTCCTGGGCAATGCACCTTGATGATGCCCTAACCGATTTGGAGTGGATAGACCAGCTTCCCGGACAGAAGTTGATGATCAAAGGGAACCACGACTACTGGTGGCAAGGAGTAAGCAAGGTCCGTCAGGTTCTCCCTCCAACAATTCATCTGATCCAAAATGATGCTTTTGAGTGGAATGGAATCTCTTTTGGAGGATCTAGGCTTTGGGATACCCACGAATATTCTTTTGAGAAAGCCGTAGAATTTGTTGAAAATCCTGTAGCGTCCACCAAAGAACCTCCCTCTGCTGGTGAAGAGGAGAAGATTTTTGTCCGGGAGCTGGAAAGGCTAAAACTTTCTTTGGGGAAGATCAATCGAGAGGCAAAGACTAAAATTGCCCTTACCCACTACCCGCCAATCGGCCCTGATTTACGTCCAAGTAGAGCTTCGGCGATCTTAGAGGATTTCAAAATAGATATTTGTGTTTTCGGACATTTGCATAATGTGAGAAGAGAGGCACTCCCTTTTGGAGAAGCGCGAGGCGTCAAGTATATTTTTGCCTCCGCCGACTACTTAGGCTTCGCTCCAATTAAAGTCGTCGATTAATTTAAAATCTTTATCTGTAATAGAAACCTCTTTTTCGAGGGGGATCTCTTGTCGGTTTTTCAGGATCTCAGCAATTTTTTTCACCTTCTCCTCTTTTCCCATTAAGGTATAGCATTCACTTGCAATTGCTAGGAGCTCTTGAAAATCTTGCTCCGTTTCGATCAGGTTTTTTGCTTCTTGCGCCACCTCAAAAAATAGAGCAGTCTCCCCTCGACTGATCACAAAACGGGCTATTTCAAGGAGGAGTTCAAAATCTGGATCCTCTTTTTGGTCTTCAAGAATGCGGGCGAGCATCGGATCGGCCTCTTCTGAATCTGAGCTTGCCAGAAGCCGCAGCTTGAGGAATTCAAACCACTGCGTGTCTCCGATATACGAAGAAAAACCATCGATGAGTTCCGAAGCACTTAAGGGACGGTCTTTATCGATCTCTGAGGAGGCAAAGTCGAAGATAAAGCTCTCCAAATCGTGAGCACAATGAAGGGATACTTCTTGAAAAATCTCTTTAGGATCTTCTCCCTGATCGGTGTGCTCCTCTAAAATTCGCTCTAAATCAGATAGAGCTGAAACAAGGGTCTCTTCACTTTCCAACTCATCCGCATCGTATAGACTCATCAGGACATCAAGTTCATCACAAAAAATGGAAAGGGACTCTTTTTGAGGTAAAAGGCGTCTCCATAATTCGAAAATGAGGAGATAGGCATGATCAAATTCTTCAAAGGTATCCCCTACCCATAACGTCTCTGCGAGTTCTTCTGGAGAAAGGGTTTGCTCGGCGTAGGAAAAAAACCGTTTTTCATCGAGTGGAATAGATAAATTAGAAAGCTCTTTGAAGAGTTGAGGGGTCGTTAGTCCTCGATAATCTTGAACTTGCCAGGGCTCGACGGGAAGGCTGGGATCTTCTTCCCAGTTCATCCGAATTAAGTTATAAAGTGCACGACCTTTTGTCTTCATAGAAAATGTACCTCCTATGCTAACCTAATTTCTCAATGAAGAAAAGACCTTTTGTTCTATTAGAGATATTAATTGCATTTACTCTTGTCAGTATTTCAATTCTCCCTTTTTTACGGTTTCCTTTCCTAAACATGCAAAAAGAAATCGACACCTTATTTGAAATGGAACTTGAGCGAGTTGCACAAAATGAATTGACCGACATTGTAGAAATGCTTCTTCAAAAAAACATCCCTGAAACCATCCTCTTTGCCGAAAAAAAAGAGCGGTTGTCGATTGGAGGAAAAGTTGAACTTCACCTACCGGGGGGGCTTAGGCGGACCTATCAAAAAAGAGCCTCCGTTTATTGGAAAAAACAAAAAAAAGTAAATGAGAAGTCCCTTTTTTCACTTGTCAATATTCGCGTAGAATTTCTCAACCCAAAAAATAAAAGGAAAAAATCTTTAACAGCTAATCTCGAGGCCATTGCCGAAAAAAGGGGATAACGGCATTGTGCAACTATGAAGAGATTTAGTCCTCATGTAGCCCCGAGTACAAAAATGCGCGAATTTACCCTCCGCGCAATTATCCTCGGCTGCCTTTTAGGACTTATTTTCGGAATTGGAAATGCCTATCTGGGATTGAAAGTAGGGACAACAGTCTCTGCATCGATCCCCGCCGCCGTTTTATCGATGGCAATTCTCAAGACTTTTTTCAAAAGAACGACCATCTTAGAAAATAACCTTGTCCAAACAGTTGCTTCAGTCGGTGAAGGGATTGCGGCAGGGGTAATCTTCACCGCTCCGGCCCTCTTCATATTGGGTGAGGCCCCCTCTATTTCTCGGGTGTTCATGCTCTCGCTCACAGGAGCAATTCTCGGAGTCCTTTTGATGATTCCGATGCGTCGTTATATCATCGTCGAAGAGCATGGAAAACTCCCCTTTCCAGAAGGAGTTGCCTGCGCTGAAATTCTCAAATCGGGTGAGAAAGGGATCGGCCAAGCAAAGCTAGCTGTTCTTGGGATTCTCGTTGGCGCCGTTTACAAAATAGGCTCTTCGGCTCTATTTCTATGGAAGGAGGTAGCCGACTGGAAATTCCCGAAAGCTTTCAAGACCGAGTTTAGCATGGATTGCACTCCAGCACTTCTCGGTGTTGGGTACATCATTGGGCCTAGAATCTCCTCAATTTTGTTTGCAGGAGGTGCTCTTGCATGGTGGGTACTCATCCCCTTGATCGCAAAGTTTGGAGACGGTGCTACCGCAATTTTTCCCGCAACGATTCCCGTTAGCAAAATGACAGCACAAGATATCTGGTCTAATTATATCCGCTATATTGGAGCTGGTGCTGTAGGTATTGGGGGGATGCTCAGCCTGGTCAGAATATTCCCTTTGATCATCAAAACGTGCAGGGTGGGCTTCAAGGAACTCTTTGGTGGAACAGCCCATCGCGCCAAGCTTCCCCGAACAGATCAAGATATTTCGATGCGGTGGCTTATCCTCGGATCGATTGCGATCATCCTCCTCCTATGGCTCTTTCCAGGGCTCCCGATGAATTTTTTAACGATCACTCTCCTAGTAATCCTAGGGTTTTTCTTTGTTGCAGTCACTTCGATCACCGTTGGTTTAGTTGGAAGTACATCAAATCCTGTATCGGGGATGACAATCACTACACTCCTTGTTACTTGTCTTATTTTCCTAGCGCTTGGATGGACCGAAAAAATTTATTTGATTGCAGCGATCACAATGGCGATTGTGGTGAATGTAGCCATTGCCCTTGCAGCAACAACTTCTCAAGATTTGAAAACAGGGTTTCTTGTCGGTGCCACTCCAAAGTACCAGCAGATAGGAGAACTCATCGGAGCGATCTTGCCCGCAATCACCATTGGAGGCACCCTCTACCTTTTAAATACCGTCTACACATTTGGATCACCCCAGATGCCTGCACCGCAAGGAACTCTGATGGCTCTGATCGCAAAAGGGGTTATCTCAGGAAACATCCCCTACACTCTTGTTTTCATAGGGGTAATTATTGGACTTATGGTCGAGCTCTTAAAACTTCCCATTCTTCCCTTTGCAATTGGTCTCTACCTCCCTCTATCTCTTAGCACAGGTGTGATGCTCGGAGGTGTTTTTTCCTGGTATGTAAACAAAAAAGGAGGAGTCCGAGCACTAGATCGCGGTGTTTTAGCCGCCTCGGGACTGATTGCTGGTGATGCCTGTACAGGAGTTGTCATCGCTCTCTTCACCGTCATAGGCGTTCTTTCTCCTACAGCCCAAGCACTCGCTCCGGACATCCTTAGCTTCGCCCTCTTTGCTCTGATGGGTCTTGGACTTGTCAAAGTCTCGCTGAAAAATCCGAGAATCGGGTAGACTCTACCTTGTGAAGCGCCCTTTTTCCCTCTTAGAGGTCTCTATCGGCCTCGCACTTACAGCTATTTTGCTCACCTCGCTCTTTTCGAGCTTTAGACACCTGATGAAATCAGGTGTCCAAATAGAAAAAGCCAGGGCCGAGATGCATGGAGAGCACCTCCTTGATCTGCGCCTCCATCAAATTTTCGAAAAACTCACAAAAAAAATCTACGTAGCACCTCACGACGATGCCATTGGAAATGCCCTTTATTTCCTCTTCGATAACGGGATTGATCCAGACCCCTACTTTTCAGGTCAAGTAAATGGCGTTCTTTTTGCATCAAAAGAAAATAGATCATCTCTCTGTGTTCGACTCAATGATCAGAGAGAAGAAGTTTTTGTCACAGATATAGACCACTTCTCGATTCAAGTCTTCCACCCGGATACCGGAAAATGGCAATCAGAATGGATGCACGGCCACTTTCCTCCGATGGTCCGGATCAAAATCAACGAAAAAGTCTACTCCTATATTATTCCAAAAGGCCTTCCGAAGGCGGTCTATAAATCATGAATATTCTCCCGCTAGTATCGGCTTTTATTTTGATTTTTGCGATCTGCTCCTACACGTTTTTCTATAGTGCATCGGCGGCCCTCCTAGAGGAGTCCCATTTCAAAGGAGCCCATAAAATAGAGCGATTGTTCACAAGCCGGATACAGAGAAAACTCTTCTCAAAGATTAAAGCTCAAGGCGACGAGAACTCACCCCAGTCTCACATTTCATCGACAAACTTTCATTCTCCGAGGGATTACTTCAACCTCCCTCCTGAGGCCAAGTTCAATATCACAGTACTGCTTAAAGAAGGTGACCGTCCAAAAAAAGAAGCTCTCTTTTTAGAGCTAATCCGTCACCTCTACGAATTTACAACTGTCTATAAACCCGGACTTGAATGTGATCTATTAGAGGCGCTGAAAAAAAACCCGAAACTTCAAACCTTTCAAGAGCTACTTAAAGAAACGCCCGAGCTGTACAAACTTGTGAAAGGGACCAATCGCTATAACTTGGGCCGTTTCGAAGGATACCCCGCCCTTGACGATTTTTTCATCTTCGACAAAACAAAAAATGCAAAACTGATCAATTACTGCCATGCTGCCCGACCTATTTTAGATGCCCTCTTTGGGAGGACACTCGCTCCTAAAATCATCAACGAAGAAAAGCATAAGTGGGAGCAGAACAAAAAACATGCCCCTCTTACAAAGCAAGAACTCGAAGCCTTTTTGCTTACACAAAACAAAAACATCACCGAGTATGAACCCCTGCTATTTTTTTCAGGGACGCGCCATGCCCAAACACAGGATGTCCTCCATGACGGGACATCTAACATTCAAGTAAAAATCCAAAGGTAAATTCTACAAACGACCATGATGACGAAGGGGGAGACTGATTGTAAAGACCGTCCCTTTTCCAGGAGTTGATGTTGCCTCAATCATCCCATCGTGTTTTGTAATGATCGTTTTCACAATGGAAAGGCCAAGGCCAGCACCACCAAGTCTACGGGAGTGGGTCTTATCGACTCGGTAAAATCTCTCAAAAATATGGGGAAGATCTTCTTCTGGAATCCCCTTACCCTTATCCTCTATCTGAATAACTACTTCCTCCTCTTCAACCTTTGAAATACTTACTCTGATCTCTGCCGGTTTCTGTGAGTACTTTGCCGCGTTATCTAGAAGATTGATCAGGGCCAGCTCGAGAAGCCCACTGTCTGTCCCAATGAAAAGCTCATCAACGCTTTTGTGAATTTCGATGAGTGCATCGGGGTAAATCGACTCGATCGTGTGGCAAGCGTTTTCAATAAGCAAAATGAGGTCAGACTGCTGAAACCGACTCTCCTGTAAATTCTCAATATCTGCGAGGGTAAGGAGGTTTTTTACTAAAGATTCCATCCGCTCGCAATTTTTCCCAATCTTATCTGTAACTTCTAAAAGCTGCTCCTGTGAAAGACTCGGCATATCATGGAGAGTTTCTGCATACCCTCTGATGATCGTAATGGGAGTGCGGAGCTCATGGGATGCATTTGCGACAAAATCTTTTCCCATTTCAAGAACGCGGTAGTGATTGGTCTTATCTTGAAGAACGATGATAGCACCTGTACCATGAGCTTTAGGAGCTGCAACTAAATCGATGTAAATCTTCTTCTCCGGGCCAAAACAAAGAGAATCGGTAACAATATTCCCTTCGCTCTGACATTTGGCAAGGACCTCTTTACATTTTTGGAGCAAATGGAGATTCACCTTCTCCCCTTCCCCCTTCAAAGGATGGTTAAGTACCGCGCGGCGACTGATTCCAAGCATCTTACACGCAATGAAATTGATATAGAGAACATCCATTTTCCCATTTACAGCAATCACCCCCTCACCGAGAGACTCGAGAATTGCTTCTTTCTCATTTCTCTCTCCGCGCAAGTCATTGATCTGCTCTTGTATTCTCTTGGATAAGGAATTAAAGGCACTCGCTAGCCTCTGAAAATCATCGCTAGGACTTGTAGCCTTCGTAAGAGCAATCTCGGGTAGGTCAGGTTGCTCTCCCTTTTGGTAAGGGGTGATAGCGCTGATGATTTCTCGAATGGGCCTTGTAAGTCTGTTGAAAATCACCCAAATCAGAGCGTTGAAAAAGAGGAGGACAACAAACGAGAACACGAGCACCCCAAGCTCAAAGTTTTCGGTCAAATCCTCAATCTGGTTGTAGGGAAATGCTGTCCGCAAAATGTAGGTTCGCCCCTGGAATTTGAACGTCTCAGCAACATAGGCAAACTTCCCTCCAAAGGTGTCTGATGTCGCAATCACATAGCCGACCCCCTTCTCGAGAGCCTCCTTCACTTCATCATGATCCGTGGGATAGTAGGGTTGAAAATCCTCTCCAAGGAGTCTTCCCATATGCGTATCGAAAATAACGAGTCCTTTATCATTGATGATACTCATCCGAAAAAACGCGTAGTATTGTTGCTTTTTCAGAGATTTGATCATCTCTTCTTGAGAGACCGCTTCGCCTAAAAGACTTTTGAGATCACTGGTACTCTCAATGAGAGAATCTCTAACGAGCACCGAAGCCATCTTTTCTACAAGAGGGAAAAGGGCTGCAAAAAAAATAATAAAAGAAATGATCTGACTTAAGATGACCTTCTTTCTAAAACTCATCTCGCCGAGCATCTACTTTCTCCCCTTCACTCGATAGAGGACAAAGCTCTCATCGAACCCCTTCAACTCTGAAGGGGGAAGCTCTTCAACAACAATACTCTCGCTGACATGAGATTCTGCCAAAGTCTCCTTCGTGATGAGAATTTCCGAGCCCTTTGCGATGCCGCATAGTCTTGCAGCTAGATTGACATTGTTTCCAATCACCGTGTAGTTCAACCGGTTTTCTGCACCCATATTTCCGATAAGAACCACCCCTGTGTGAATTCCTATTCCCATTTCAACCGGCTCTAACCCCTGCTCTTTCCGCTCTACATTCCACTCTTGAAGAATTTCCACTGTTTTTAGCCCACTTAGAATTGCTTTCAAGGCGCTATCTTCTTTTTCGATCGGAGCCCCGAAAAGGGCCATCACCTCATCGCCAACGTACTTGTCAATCACCCCTCCATTCTCATCAATCACATGAGAAACCTTGGTCATACAGGTATTGAGCATCTCGATCACCTCTTGAGGCGATTTATTCCCTGACATATGGGTGAAGTTGCGTATATCAGCAAAAAAGACGGTCACTTTCTTCTCTTCTCCACCTAGATGGATCTGTTCTTTGGTGATCTCTGCAGCGATCTCCGGAGAGACTACTTTATTGAGGACCCCTTTCACTTTTTCTTTTTCTTTCAGTCCCGTGACCATCTGATCAAACGAAGCGATGAGAGTTGCAATTTCATCATGCCTCCCCTCAGGCACCTTGGGCAGCTCAATTCCCTCAAGTTTCCCTGCGGCAATATCTTTCGTCACACTCGCAACTTGAGCTATCGGCTTTGTGATCCTTTTCGCCACCCTATGAAGGAGAAAAAGAACACTGATGAGGGCGATGACTGCGATGATCCGCATATTAAACGAGACATTTTCAATCACATCACGGCTTCCCTCTTGAACAGAACGGACAAGGGCAAATGCCTCGGTTTCAGGTTCTAGAATATAAAAATGGAGGTCGAGGTCTTTAAATGGAGTCATATGTAGGTAGTAGAACTTCTTTCCATTCCAATCCATGATCCCGCTTTTTTTCTCGAGCATCTCTTTTTGAAAAGGAATCGCCTCCTTCGCATCATGAATTTGGGTTCCATTGGCTCTAAATGCGCTAATCACCTCTCCTTTATGGACCAGGAAAGCATCCTGATTGACCGAAAGGACAAGATCTTCAACAAACTCTTCGGCGTCTATCCCAACTGTCAAAAAACCTTGACTATCTGCCCCTTCAAGGCGAAGGGTATTTCCTACAAAGACCCGCTCCATCGTGGAGGGGGCAATCACCACCATCGAACTACCTATTCCATCACATTCTTTTGTCGGATGGTGTTTATTCATATAGGCAGCATCGTCAAAAACTTGCTTTTGAAAGAAAACCTGATCGGTGAGAATCAGATGTCCCGTTTCATTTCCTGGAGCAAACCGGGCGATTCCCTGGGGAGAGGAGGGGCTAAAGGGGGTGGGGCCAAAGGCATCGCTTGGGAAGAGCGAGGCGAGCGATGAGAGCATAATCGCCTGGCCGCCCCGCTCGAGCAGCTCAATAATCCGAAGATTGATCGCCTCCCCTTCCTCTCGTAAACATTGGATTCCTCGATCAAAGGGTTTTCCCTCAAACAAGTTCCCCTTGTTCTTTGTCTCAATGTCTTTTTTCGCCCAGTTCTGTCCCTTGTTTATTTCATGTAAATAGTTCGATGCATGCTCGATGGAAGCCAGAAAACCGGTTAGATCGACCCCTTCTAGAGTATGGTCTTGGATGGCTTTTCCCCCCTTAAAACTGAGGAGTGCTTCTGGGTGAAAAAAGACAGTAAGCCCCCAGTCGAGATCCATCTGCTCATCAATGAGTAGAGAAAGATTTTTTTCGCCTCTTAGGGGGCGGCTAAATCGCACCCCGATATAGGGATGATCAATCGACTTATCCTCCTCTAGAACAATCCAAGAAATTTGCTCATCAATCGGGATCTGGTGGGCCGTCTTCATCGGAAAATCAATCGGAGTGAAGAGAGAGGTCAACTCTCCATCTTTTGTCGTCTGGATCAAGTCGATCCACCGATCATTTTTAAACAGGTAGGCACTATGAGCTGGGGCGACAAGCTGCAAAAGCTTTGGATCTAAAAATAATTTCGCGCCGAGTGTTGGGTCTCTCGATATTCTCAGCAAAAGGGCATCGATCTCCGCTTGATCTTCACTCAGTGAGACATGAACAAATTGTTCGATATGCTTTCTTTTGTCTTCATTGAGCTGTAAAATTTGTGTCCGAAGCTCCTTTTCGGCAGCCTCTAAGCTCTCATCGGTTGTCCTAATTTCAAAGAACAAAGATGCGCCAAAAGCGAGAAAAAAAATAATTCCTACCCAGAGGAACAAGCGTGTTCTAAGTTTCATAGTTCAGGATAGAGGTTTGCAACTCCCTTTTCTGTGATAACCACAGTGTCTTCATAGCGCACTCCCCCTTTTCCGGGCAAATACAGACCCGGTTCAATAGTAATCGCCATGCCTGCCTCTAGTTTGAGATTGCGATCAATCCCATCAAATTTAATACGAGGCGACTCGTGTACCTCAAGGCCAATCCCGTGTCCAAGTGAGTGGATGAAATACTCTTCAAGTCCCGCACTTTTCATCACCCTCCTCGCTGCCATATCGAGCTCTTTGAGACAAACTCCTGGCCTGCACTTGGCAACAGCGACTTTTTGCGCGGCTCGATTCACTTCATAAATATGGAGAAGCTTCGGATCGACTTTCCCAACAAAATCGACTCGGGTCATATCTGAGCAGTAATCATCGAGAACTACCCCAAGATCAAACAGGATAATATCATTTGCCTTTAGCTTAGTATTGCCAGGATGGTGGTGAGGAAGGGCTGTATTCTTTCCAAAAGCGATGATCGGCTCAAAAGACATCCGTTCAGCCCCTTTCTCTAAACAATAGAGCTCTAATTTCTTTGCAATCTCTTTCTCGGTCACCCCTGGCTTGCACTTCTTCCGAATATACTCATAGGCTCCATACCCAAATTTTGCACTTCTTCGCATCTTCGTAATTTCACCAGCATCTTTAATCATCCGGAGCCGTTGAAGGGTATCTGGTTTCGAAGCAATTTTGATCTTTGCTTTGCGAGCCATCTTCTGCAGTTTTTGGGTAGCAGCGTAGGTCATCGTAGAACCATCAAAAGCAAGGGTCTTTACCCCCTTTAAAAAGGCAACCTCATTTTCTATTCCGAGAGAATCAGCAGCAATTGCACTTTGCACTTTAGCGGCCTGAAAATACCGTCCATCGACAAAAAGCCTCGCGTTTGTTTTCTGAACATATAAATGTCCAAGAGACATGTGCATCCCTGTTAAATAGAAAAGGTCTACGGGGTTTGTGACAAAAAAAGCATCTACACCTTCACTAGGAAGGGCTTTTTGCAGTTTTTTGATTCGGTGTGAATAGACTTTCGACTTTGTCATTATCTAAATATACCATTGTTGGGTTTCCCTTAGGGCTTTGTAGCGGACTCTCGCATCGTCTTAGACGCTTGAGAAGCTCCTTTGCTTCCTCGGGATAATATTCTCTTTTAGCGCGAGAAAACCGCGCTGCAACTCGAGCAAGTTTTGTTTGCCTCTCTTTTTCATAGTCAATTTTCCCTATGAAACTCTGTAGTTCAGCAGCCATATTGCTTAAAATCGTCTTCACATCCTCTTCACGGGCAAAAGGAGGTATAGCCTCCACGGTGAAGAGATCTTTTCCAATAGGCCTTAAGGAAAACCCCATCTTTTCGATCGCATCTAAGTGGGTTAGAATCATTGCTGATTCAACCGCGCTGAGATCGACAGTGAAGGGGACCAAAAGCCCCTGCTTTTCAACTCCCTTATCTCCTTTTAGGAGTAAATCTTCAAAGGTAATTCGAAAATGGGCAGCTTGGAGGTCAAGGACAACCACCTCTGACTCCTCTTTCACAAACAAAAAACGGCCCAGCTGCCCCATAACCTCACCACACTCTTCTTCAAAAGCAAATGTCTGCTCAACCATCGGCTCCTCCTGCAACCTCAAAGAGACCTCAGAAAAAGCTCGCTCCTCCCTAGGTTCAAAGTCTCTCAGTATCCGAGGTGGCTCGGAAACCCTTTTTGAAAGAGCCTTTTCAACAGCTTCTTTCACCTTCTCTTCAAACAACTCCTCATTGCGGAGCCTAATTTGGAGTTTTTGGGGGTGGACATTCACATCAACAAGATCTGGAGGAACATCTAGGTAGAGGAGAAATACCGGATGGCGCTTCTCATCAAGTCTCGTCCCGTATCCAGAGCGAACGGCATCCCCAATTACATCACAGCTGACCGCCCTTCCATTCAAGAAAAGATACTGTCCCAGCTTGTTATTCCGGTGATTTGTGGGGCAGCCGATCAGTCCCGAAAAATGGAGCAGTTCTTCATCAAACTGAAGGGGGAAACTCCCACTACAAAACTCCTCACCAATAAGTTCTTTGGCCCGCTTTTCAAGACCAACTGCTTCTGTCTTGATCGCCTTCCGACCGTTAGAAATCAACTGAAAATGGACGTTTGGATGGCTGAGTGCCATCACCGTCATCATTCGAAAAATCTCTGCAGAAATGGCAGCCGGCGACTTTTGGAACTTCTTTCTCGCGGGAACATTATAAAAAAGGGAACGGACTTCGATGGTCGTCCCAGCAGTTCGAGCTACAGGAGACTCTCTCTCAACCACTCCCCTCTCAACCTCAAGTTTTGTCCCTGGCAACCCCTCCTGAGCCGTCATCAACGTCATCTTTGATATCGACGCAATCGAGGCTACTGCCTCTCCTCTAAATCCCTTTGTTGCAATCCGAAATAAATCCTGGGGCGTTTCAATTTTTGAAGTCGCGTGCCGCACCAAGCACATCCGAGCGTCTTCCCGATTCATCCCAACGCCATCATCGCTTACCCGGATCAACTTCATCCCGCCTGCCGTCACCTCAACAACGATCTTCCCAGCACCTGCGTCAAGAGCATTCTCGACAAGCTCTTTCACCACAGAGGAGGGACTTTCAATCACCTCTCCAGCTGCAATTTGATTGATTGTTTCGTCAGAGAGAACGCGGATTTTCGTTTGCATACCCTACAAGTTACTCCACTAGAACATTTTCTTCCAAAACAGTAACATGGAATCATGCCCGAAACGAAACAAAATGCTACATCTGTCGTTAAACAGCTCCAAGATGCGGGTTTCACTGCCTATTTTGCCGGTGGATGGGTCCGCGACTTTCTCATGAAGCGCCCTTCAGATGACATTGACATTGCAACAGATGCCTCTGTTACTGAAATCCAAGAACTTTTTCCAAAAACCATTCCCGTTGGAGTAGCCTTTGGGATCGTCATCGTCGTTCAAGGAGGTCTTCAGTTTGAAGTGGCAACCTTTCGGAAAGATCGGAGCTACCTCGACGGGCGCAGACCCTTAGGGATTGACCCCGCAGCCCCTCAAGAAGATGCGCAAAGACGGGACTTCACCATCAACGGACTCTTTTATGATCCAATTGCAGAAAAACTCTACGACTATGTCCGAGGAGAGGAGGACATCAACAAAGGAATCATCCGAGCGATTGGAGACCCGAATGAACGGTTTTTTGAAGACCGCCTCCGAATGATGCGCGCTGTCCGCTATTCGACAAGATTTGGCTTTCCCATAGAAGAAAAAACACTCAATGCCATCCGGGCCCACTCTTCCGACCTCCTCCCCGCTGTTGCCATGGAAAGAGTCTGGCAAGAATTCAAAAAAATGTCCCACTTCGCCCACTTCGACACTGGACTTATCCTTCTCCATGAACTTGGCCTCCTTTCCACCATCTTCCCCGATCTGAAAAACATCCCCTCACGGGAAATCAAAAAAAGGGTTCAGTACATCGAAAAATTCCCGAAAGGCTCCCCTACCTTTGCCGAACTCCTCGAACTCTTCCCAACTCACGATCTCGATCAGGTCTACCAGCTCTCCGAGTACCTCAAACTCTCCAATAAAGAAAAAGCCTTTGCAAAATTCTACCACCATGCCCAAGCAATCTTCAACATGCCTCCTGACTGGCTCGAAAAACTAGAACCCTACGAGTGGGCCCTCTTCTACTCCGACCCCTACAGTGAAATTGGTCTAAAAATGGTTGCGACAAAACAAAAAGACCCCGAAACTTTCCTCAAAAAGCAACATCTAAGACAAGAATCTCTCCGAAAACATATCCATAGAATACAGACAAAAAATCCCTACCTTCGTTCAGATCATCTAAAGGATGCTGGGATTGAGCCTGGAGAAAAAATGGGAGATCTTCTCGAAGAAGGGCTGAGGATCGCGATCAACCACAACATTGAAAACCCAGAAGAGATCCTCTCCCTTCTGAAAAAAACTCCCCTTTGGTAATCAAGTTCCCGTTGTCACAGACAGACTCGTTTGGAGTACCGATACACCATTTACTTCCCCTACAATGAAGTAAGTGTACGTTG
>CAYGSB010000013.1:11727-44700 GCA_964352505.1 uncultured bacterium | reverse complement strand
TGAAATCGGAAAGCTCGTGTTCTTAAGAGGGTTATACGTTTCCGATAATCAACTGACCTCGCTCCCTCCTCGACTGAATCTAAGACTTCTACCCCTTTCTTTGAGATGGCTTATTTTGAGGCAAGCAGCTGAAGATAGGGGCTATGAGGCTCTTGGAAGCATAGGGGATTACTTCGAGTCAGCTTAATTAGAAATCCAATCCCTTGCTGCTCATAGAGATGCATTTATTCATGATCTTCTCTAGGTTTAAATCGCTTATCTCCTAATACCCCCATGTATTAAATTATTAATTATTGACATATAGTTTAATTTTTGATACAATTATATATTATAATCGTACAAATAATAGGAGTTTAATAATATGGCTACGGCATTAAGAGATTTAACAATGCTTCCTGATACGGATAGCTACACCCACTTTCCTGATCCCGAATCGACAAATCCAAAAAAATTTGAAGAGTTTGAAAAGCACCTCGATAGGGTTCGGTATAATACTGCCTGGAGAAGGGCCAATGTTCGTTCGCCGAGCCCCTCGCTTTCTGCAGCTTCTTTACCATTGATTGGTTCTAAAGAAAATTTGCGATACCTGGTGAGTAGCGATGACTCAATGGATGGTTTCTTTGAAATAGCAGAACAGAAGGAACCCTCAGCTCTGGAGAAAGTTGTTGGAGCAATCAAGGATCTACTTCCTCCTTCACCAAAGATTCCAGCACATGCTTTAGTTGTATGAAGGACTTATTAACCCATTAACGGAGAAAAACAATGTCATTTAGTACTTTATTTGGAATTACGCCGGCAAAACCCCAGCAACACTACCCTTTCAATAGGGAAAAACTTTACGAAGATGCGGGTGTCACACCGAAGTCGACAAGTGAAAAAGTGTCAGAGTTTGTTCAGGCAGCTTTTTCTCAAATTTCTAGCTTATTCAATAGATAAAGAAGAGGCTTTAAAATCCTTTAAAAATCGACATGCCCCGGGTACCTGGGGAAGGGGATGACGTCGCGGATGTTTTCTATCCCCGTTGCAAATTGGATGAGCCGCTCGAAGCCAACCCCAAATCCTGCATGGGGAACGCTTCCATATTTGCGCAATTGCAAGTACCACCAGTAGTCTTCGGGTTTTAGGCCATTTTTGAGGATTTTCTTCTCAAGCACATCAAGGCGCTCTTCTCTTTGGCTACCGCCGATCAGTTCTCCAATCTTTGGAACGAGGAGATCCATTGCAGCAACGGTTTTTCCGTCGTCGTTGTCGCGCATATAGAAGGCTTTGATCGTGGCGGGATAGTCTGTTAAGAAAACGGGCTTTTTGCAGTGCTGTTCAGCGAGATAGCGTTCGTGTTCTGATTGAAGATCAGCTCCCCACTCAACAGGGTACTCGAATTTCTTTCCCGATTTTTTTAAGATCTCGATCGCTTCAGTGTAGGTGAGCCTTGCAAAGTCGTGGGAGAGGGCGTTGTCGAGCCGTGCAAGGAGTCCATTTTCAACGAATTTATCAAAGAACTCCATGTCTTCGGCGCAGTGTTTTAGGGTGTATCCGATCACGAATTTAATATAGGCCTCAGCAAGATCCATATCGCCTTTGAGATCGCAGAAGGCCATTTCGGGTTCCATCATCCAAAATTCAGCGAGGTGGCGCGAGGTATTGGAGTTTTCAGCTCGAAAGGTAGGTCCAAAGGTGTACACATCGCTTAGGGCGCAGGCCATCGCTTCTGCGTTGAGTTGGCCTGAGACGGTCAGGTAGGTCTCTTTCCCAAAGAAGTCCTTTGAGTAATCGATGGCCCCATCAGAGTGGCGAGGGGGTTTGCTATAGTCGATCGTGGAGACGAGAAATTGCTCTCCGGCACCTTCAGTGTCGGCGGCTGTGAGAATAGGCGTTTGGATATAGTAGAAATCACGTTCCTGGAAGAAGGTGTGTGTTGCAAAAGCTAGGGCGTTGCGCACGCGCGTGGCGGCTCCTTGTGTGTTTGTTCGAGGCCTTAGGTGGGCGATGGTACGTAAAAATTCAAACGAGTGGCGTTTTTTTTGGAGGGGATAGTCTTCTCCTGAGCAGGTGCCAATTACAACGATCTCTTCGGCTTTGAGCTCGAAGGGTTGTTTGTCGCCCGGGCTTTCTGAGAGGGTCCCAAAAATGGAAACGGCGGCTCCCGTCGAGAGTTGGTCGATCTGCTCTCGGAGTGGCTCATCAGCGATTACTTGAAGGTTGCCGAGTCTTGAGCCGTCATTGACTTCTATGAAAGCAAAGCTCTTTTGATCGCGCACAGATCGGATCCAACCGGAAATGCGAACTTTTTCTCCGATCTGCTCTTTTTTAAGGTGCTTAATTTTTATTCTCATCCTGCAAACTTCCTTAGCATTGCGATTTCTTCAGTCCAACCCGCTGGTCCTTCGGGAGTCTCGAGGTATTTGGGAATTTCTCTGAGTTTAGGATGTTTCATTAAATAGCGGAAGGCTTCGATCCCAATTTCTCCCTTGCCGAGCCGGGCATGCCGGTCTCGCTTAGAAGCAAAGGGCTTTAACGAATCATTTAGGTGGAAAGCGTAGAGATGTTTTAGACCAACTACTTCATCAAATTCTTTCAGGGTTTTGTCCCATGCAGCAGCGGTTCGGATGTCGTACCCTGCGGCGAAGATGTGGCAGGTGTCGATGCAGACACCTATCGGAACAATCCCTTCCACTTCTTCGATGATGAAGGCTAAGTGCTCAAAGAGGTGCCCTACAGAACTTCCCTGTCCTGCTGTTGTTTCCAAAAGAAGGCGGGTAGGTCCTTTAGCACATTGTTTTTCAAGCGACTTTAAGCTTTTCACAATCTGGACTAAACAGTCTTCCGGCTCACCACCCGTTGCAGCACCTGGATGAAAATTTAGGTAGTCAATTTTGAGTGTCTGGCACCGCTCTATCTCATCATGGAAGGCATTTTTGCTTTTTTCGAGCAGTTCTTCTTTGGGGGAGCCGAGGTTGATTAGGTAGCTAGCGTGGCACATAACTGTATGAATGTTGGTCGCTTCTTTGGTTTTTTCCCATAGATCGACCATTTCATCGGTAATGACCCGTCCTTTCCACTGCTTTTGATTGCTGGTGAAGAGCTGAATCGTTGTCGCTCCGATTTCCTCCCCCTGTAAAAGGGCATTTTGCACACCACCAGCTGCTGAAGTATGGGCACCGATTAAAAGTTTTTCTGCTGAGGTTTTTGACATAAAGGGTTCCAAAAAAAGCCAAATTATAGAGAATAGCTTAGATCATTTCAATAAAAGTGGTGTTATGAAAACCTATTCGCTTCGAAAATCTAAAAAAATCTTAGTCAGCATTTACCACTTATGGAGAAAGAAGCGAAAGCGTCTTCTTCCAGCTCAGGCAGAAGAAATTAAAAATGATCTCAAAACCTTTCAAGAGGAGATCCTCAAAAAAAATCGAGACGGGGCCACCTATATGGCGAACAAGTGCCTCGATTACGCGGGAGGAATCCTCAAGAAAAGTACTTGGGAGCAAATCAGAGACTTTGTCTTTGCCTTAGCGTTTGCTCTTGCTGTTGCCCTTTTAATTCGGCAGGTGTGGTTTGAACTCTACGAAATTCCTACAGGGTCTATGCGCCCTACGCTCAAGGAAAAAGACCGACTCGTTGTTTCTAAAACCAATTTTGGGATCAATATTCCCTTCACAACCAAGCATGTTTATTTTGATCCCTCCCTTGTAAAACGGGCTGGAATCATTGTTTTTACAGTAGAAAATATGGATGTTCACGATCCGGATACGATGTATTTTTGGCTCTTTCCAGGAAAAAAACAGTTTGTGAAGAGAATGATGGGAAGGCCTGGGGATACTCTCTATTTTTACGGAGGAAAGATCTATGGAATCGATAAAGATGGCAGGGATATCTCAGCCCAGTTGCAACTCGAAGAGCTTGATAAAATCGACCATATTCCGATCATCAGTTTCGATGGGAATGTAAGTGTTGGGGAGCCTTTTCAAACTCCTATGGGAGTTGCATACCGTTCGACAATTATCCACCAGATGAATGAGCCGGTTGCTCGTTTAACTGCAACAGGTAGGAATCGAACAGAAGGGGAAATGCTCTTTGCTCCTACAATCCATGACCGGAATTCCCCTCCTGTGAAGAATTTCTATGAACTTTGGGGGATAGGAAACTACGGCAAGGCTCGGATTGTCTACAAAGATGATATTCGGAGCTATGCTGAAAAAAATGGGATCGAGCTAATTGACGCCCCTCTCTACTTAGAGATACAGCACCATCCCGACCTGAATAACATAGGGCTTGGCAGAGATATGTATGATCGGATTCGGCCACAATTTCTGTTAAATACATCGATCATTCCACTCGATGAGGACCATCTTAAGAAAATTTTCGAAAATCTTTACACCGGCCGGTTCAGTGTAAAAAATGGATATGTTCGGCGCTATGAACTAGGTGGCAGCAACCATATACCGACACATAATTTAACCCGGATAGACGGAGTTCCTGATGGAATGTATGAATACTATGAGGGGCAGGCCTATCAGATTAAGTTTGGTGGGTATGCAAAAAAACTCGGGAAAGATCATCCCCTTATGCGGTATAGCCAAGATCTTACACGAAAATTTTTTAACTACGGCTTTGATTTTTATAGACCGAATGCCCTACACCCTCAGTTCAGAACAAGTCGATTTGCCTATTATCGCAATGGGGATCTCTATCTAATGGGGGCTCCGATTTTCGAAAAAGGAGACGCCGTTCTTGAGCGTTTCGAGACAAATGAGTGCTTGAAGGTAGAAAATTCCAACACCCAGCATCCCTATATTCCTTTTCTTGACGCAAAGGCGCCCCTTGATCAGAACGGCGAACTCGATCGGGAAAAAATTCGACAGTATGGTCTACTGATTCCACCAAAGTCTTACCTCTCCTTAGGGGATAATTTTGCGATGAGCTCAGATAGCAGAGATTATGGCTTTGCCCCGGAAGGCAACTTGCGCGGGAGTCCGTCATTCATTTTCTGGCCTCCAGGTCCTAGATTTGGCCCCCCCAATGTTGTCTCTTTCCCATGGTTTACCCTCCCCAATGTTGTCGTATGGGTCGCAGCTCTCATCTGCTTTATGTTCTGGTATCCCTACCACAAAAGACACCACAAGCTCCCTCTTAAAGACCTATGAAAGCCGACTCGCCTGCATTTCTTTCGCGGTCGGCTTTCCGTTTTTTCTCAGGGACTTTGATCAGTCGGGTGAGCGGGATGCTGCGGGATATGATCATGGCCTTTTTCTTTGGGACATCAGCACCCCTCGCAGCTTTTCTTCTCGCATATCGCTTTGTCTATTTGCTCAGAAGAGTTTTTGGTGAGGGACTCCTTCATCAAGGCTTTATTCCCCATTTTGAGACGGTGAGAGTCGACGATGAAAGAAAAGGGGCTATTTTTTTTAGAGACCTGTTCTGGACGATGGCCATTGTCATCGGAGTCGTTATTGGGCTAGGAGCGATTGGCCTTTCACTGTTTTCTACACAAACGAGCAAATTAATGCTCTGGATGCTTCCAGGGGTATTTTTCATCTGTCTTTTTGGGCTCTCTACTGGGCTTTTACAGGCTGAGAAAAGTTTTTTTATCCCCTCAGTTGCCCCGGTTGGATTCAACGTGATTTGGATTGTTGGGATTATGGCTTTTCAATCTATCCCGATGGAACGGGCTGTCTTTGGTCTTGCTCTGGTTATTTCGGTCGCTTTTTTCTTTCAGTGGGGGCTTACGATTCCGAAGGTTTGGGGGTATTTGCGTAAGCACTTGTCACCTAAAGAAATTTTTCAGGGAAATTTTTTTTCGAAAGAATTACGGGCTCTTTCTCAACCCTTGCTCCTTGGAGTTGTTGGGGTTGCCGCTTTGCAGGTCAATAGTGCCATTGATGGAGTCTTTGCAAGATGGGCTGATCTTGAAGGGCCGGCCTATCTTTGGTATGCGATTCGTCTCCAACAACTTCCCCTCGCTCTCTTTGGGATAGCAATTTCATCGGCTCTCTTGCCCTCTCTATCCCGTGCTGTAAAAGCTGGGGATGAGTCCCATTTTCAGGCGCTCCTTAGCTTTGCGAAAAAGAGGACGTTTACGTTGATTTTCCCTTGTGTAATTGGGATTTTTGTACTTGGGGCTGCGAGTATGAACCTCCTCTTTGGGAGGGGAGATTTTAGTCAGATGGCAACTGCCCAATCAACGGTTTGTCTTTGGTGCTATGGAGTGGGACTTCTTCCGGCAGCTTTAATATTGATCTATGCTCCAGCGTTCTATGCGAAAAAGGACTACAAAACTCCAATGCTCGGGGCTTTAGGCGCATCTTTGCTGAATGTGGGTCTAAACACTCTTTTGGTCTTTATATTCTCTCTAGGGGCTGCTAGCGTTGCTCTAGCGACTAGTCTCACTGCTTGTTTGAATGCTGCCTATCTTGCTCGGAAACTTCATCAAGAACCGGGGGCGTTTGTCTCAATGGCAAAAGTTGCCTTTAGTGCACTCGTTTCCGGGGGGATCGCCAGTCTGGTCGGTACAATGCTCGGAGATAGTACGCTAGGTGTTTGGGGAAAAGAGGCCTATTTTACTAGAGACCTCGGGCTGCAAATCACTCAGCTGCTCGTTCCGACAGTTCTCTATTTCGGTACGTTTTTGGGGTTAAGTAAACTTTTGAAATCAGAAGATGTTCTCGATCTTATTGCTTTTCGAAATAAGACCATCTGAAGTCGACCTCGTAGAGATCAGAGACATAGACGTTTTTCAGATCTTCTCTTTTTGCATAAGCGATGGTTGTGAAATAAACCGGGATCACCGGCATTTCTTCCATCAAGAGAGCTTCTGCTTTTCGGAAGCATTCTTTCCGCTTTGCAGGATCAATTTCTAGCTCAGCGAGATCGAGAAGGTCTTGGTATTCTTTGTTTTCCCACCTGGACATGTTGATTCCAGCTGATTTCCCTCGGAAGGTCTGCATGATGTAGATAGGATCCCGGAGCCATGACTGCCAAGCCATCCCTCCAATTTGAAAGTTCCCTTTTTGCAACTTGCCGTAATGGGCTTTCCAATCTTGATTTTCCAGTTTAATGCTGAGTCCAAATACCTCGTTCCACTGCTCTTGGAGTGCTTCAGCTACGAGTAAATGGATGGAGGCTGATGCGTAGTTGATGGTGATTGCTGGGAGTTCTTCCCTTGTTAACCCAAGATCGATGAGGGCCTCTTCAAAAAGGGCTAGAGCCTTCTCACGATTGTTGTCGGCAAAGAAGGGTTCTTCTTGTGTAGCAAGAGCGTGGGGAAGGACACTCATAGCAGGGGTCTCTTCTCCTTGCGTGATATAGTCGGTGATGGCCTTGCGGTTGATCGCATAGGCAAAAGCTTGTCGCATTTTCTTGTTGTTGAAGGGGAATGACTCTGTGTTGATAAAGTACCAATAGAGTCCTAAGGTCTCAAAAAACTCGACTTTCCCTTTTTCTCGTAGATGATCAATTGCATCAAGGGGCATTTTGGAAAGGGGCTTCCCAAGCCATTCAAGGCGATTTTTTTCAAATAAAGAAAGCTGGGTTGTTGAATCTTTTATAATCGCTATTTGAATCCCGGGCATCGTGACATTTTGCTCGTCCCAGTAGGTTGGGTTTTTCACGACAGTGATGTGATCTTCGATTCGATGTTTCTTTAAAACATAGGGCCCATTACAGACAAAAGCCTCTCCATCTTTGTTGGCCCAGTTTGGGTCTTCTTTATCCACTCTGGGATTTACGGGGAAAAATGCAGATGTAGCTAAAACTTCCAAAAAATAGGGGGTAGGATGCTCTAGCTCTACTTCTAGAGTATAATCATCAATCACCCTTACCCCAAGGTCGCTTAGGGGCTTCTTCCCTTTCACAATGTCCTGGACGTTTTTAATCGGGTAGTAGTTTTGCACTCCAAGGCTTGTTCCATAATTTGGATCAACTACGTGGGTCCATGCATAGAGAAAGTCATGGGAAGTGAGTTTATCCCCATTCGACCAGTGAGCTGGTCTTAAGGTGAAAGTATAGGTTTTGTGATCTTCAGAAACTGTATGGGCAGAGGCTATTGCATGCTGAAGGACCCCATTGGGTCCGATCCGCATAAGGCCTTCAAAAAGCATTTTAACAGCAAATGCAGAAGGGTAGTCGATTCCCACGCGAGGGTCGAGGGAGCGGACCTCAGATTGAAAGCTAATCCGCAAAAAGTTTTCAGTGCCGGAAGAGCCCCGTTCTTCAGATTTTTGACAACCAACTGCAGTGAACAGCAGGTTTAAAATAACTAAAAGCTTAATACTTTTCATAAAATTTATATTTTGACAGCTAGTATGTTCCAGAATTTCATTTTTTTCTAGAAAAAATTGCGTAGCTCTATTAGATTCTCTAATTGGGTTTTCTATGGAGACGACAAAAAAAAGACGGGCAAAGCTTCCCGAAGTCAAGCCTCACTTCCCTCAACTCCTAGCCTCGGGAGTCCTTAAGGACCACGTTGATAGGGCCAAGACAATCCTAGAGAAACTTCTCCCAGAAGACTTCTTGGAGCTATCTCCTCCTGAAGCGATCCGCTGGCTAGCGGCCCACCTTCCACTCATTGCCTCAGATAAGCCGCAAAGCACCCCCGATGCGATGTCCCTTTATTTTCTCTGCTCTCCAACGCAAGAGGTCAAAGCCGACAAAGTTTTACTAGAAATCCTCCGCAAGTGGCTCATCCCTGAAAAGGAGGTCCATATTTTAGGATTTCATAACATGTACTTCTACATGGAAGGGTTTAACTCGCGGCTTTTCTTCGTTGCCGAAGTGCAGGTTCTCGTTGAAGAGGGGCGGGATTTAGCTAAGATCCAAGAAAATCTCCCTCTTTTGTCGAATGAATTGAGCCTAAGTCTTACTTCTGCAAGGTATCTCGAGCATGTCCTCGATACCAAAGCCCTTTCTCTCGACCAGAAATCCTCCCAGATTCAGCAGTACTTGAGAAAGCTGACCGAGAGGACAACAGGTCCGTTTGACATAGGGATTTATAAAGAAATGAGCACTTTTTTTGCTCTCTCGGACCCTGATTTTAGGAAGTTTCGTCAGCCAAAACACCTAACTCGCATCGTCGTTTCTCACTACTTGATGAGAAAAAACCTCTTTCACCACCTTTCGGTATCGCCAGAGAAAAGGCACTTAGAGTTCCGTTTTGTCCGATCAAAACTCTATTTCCCTTTTGGCTCCAAATCGGTTCTCGGTGTTTCTATTGCGGTCGCCCTTTTGAATCGGTATGAGGCGTTTGATGAACAGCACATCATCGCAGCGATTCAGAAATTTATCCCAGAAAGTTTGATCGTAAAAGGATCTTACTACACCTACCGGGCGTATCACGATCCGATTAAATACGTCTACCTCGAGCTCGAAAAGAAAGATGGGAGTCGGTACTCACAAAATGAAATCAAATTCCTTAAAACAGAATTGAAGGAAGAGCTTAAGAAGCGAATTGAACAGCTCATCCCTTCAGTTTTCATGATTCGAAATGAAGAAGAGGTGATGCGGAACATTCTCCTTCTTTCTCAAGAACTCAAGTATTTGTCCGACATTCCCCAGGTGATGATCAACTTTGAAAAACAGGTGGGAGAAGAACTCTACTTCACGGTGATTGCTATCCGTGTGCTTAAAAAGCATGACATCCCTCTTAAGAAGCTATTTACTAAAGAAAGTCAGGGATTTCGTTTTCTTTCAGACAGGCTCCAAAATGTTGGCTATGTTCGAAAAAAGAACCCGAAGGAGGCAAATGTGTTTCATATTTGCATTCCAAAAGATCACTCCATTCTCCGGACGAACTCATCGGTCAACTTCTATTTAGCGCGCCAAAAAGTAATGTCGATTCTGACCGATGCCTTAGGGGAAGTCCGGGATTACAATGGAGGGATGATCCTCAAACAAGGGGAGCTCCTCTCCCAATTGAAGCATGCGTTTTCCGGTTCAGCACAAAAAAACTTAGAGCTTTTAGAAAACTTCTTTTTCGCCCTTAGCCCAATTGAAGCCCAAGCAACGAGCTCCCTCGATTCTTTGAAAACGCTCTTTAAACTATTCCTTGAGACTCTTCCTGAGGAGCTCCCCAGGCGAGAAAGCTACATTAAGAGGGTCACAAAAAAGAAAGACACGGTATTTGCTGTACTGAGATTAAAAGACAGATCGTTTGAGAAGTTTTTGAGTGAGGAACTCAATAAACTCGAGAATTTTTCTAAGGCGCTTATCCGCGCTCAAGTATCCTATCAGGGAACCCTCTTATCAGGGTTCATTTACGAAACCACCAACTCGACGCAGAAAAAGCATTTCCAACAGTGCATTGATGTGGCTCTTGAAAAATGGGTCTCAAAAGTTACGAATCTCCAAGAGCTTCGCCTCAGCTATGTAGACCTTCCCTCCTCCCTTGATCCTCGCCTAGGAGGGGATGAAATTTCGAGTAGCATCATTAAAATGCTCTATGAGGGGCTTACCCGAATATCTCAAGATAATGATATATCCCTTGCTCTTGCCAAGTCGGTAAGTATCTCTGCCGATCAGAAAACATACACATTTGAGTTAAGGTCTTCCAGGTGGTCCGACGGGTCTGTATTGAATGCCCATGACTTTGCCTATGCCTGGAAAAAAATCCTCTCGCCCTCCTTTTACACACCTTTCGCCTACTTCTTCTACCCAATCAAAAACGCTAAGGCAGTAAAAGCTGGGACGGTACCTCTTGATAAAGTGGGTATTAAAGTTGTCAATGACACTACTCTCGTTGTTGAGTTAGAGAATCCAACTCCCGAGTTTTTAGAGCAGACTGCACATTCTCTCTATTCACCAATTCACCATAAGCTCGATCAACTCCATCCTAACTGGGCCCAGAGTGGGGGTGAGAAGTTTGTTTGTAATGGTCCGATGAAGTTCAAACGGCACCTTCCAAATGGGGGGTATGAGCTTGTAAAAAATGAGACCTACTGGGATCCCCGGACGGTCAAATTGGATAAGATTTTCGTCTCTAAGAACAACTCTGAAACCGTTATGGAGATGTATAAAAATGATGAACTCGACTGGATTGGTCGTCCGATGCGTCCTTGGGAGCGATATTTTTCTCAAGGTAAGAATGACGTCTTAAATACAAAATCTCTGGGGCTCCACTGGTGTGTCTTCAACACTCAGAGGTTCCCGTTTGACTGCTTGAAAATGCGACAAGCCTTTTTTTATGCAATCAATAGAGAAAAACTCTGTCAAAAGCTCGATGGACACCCTGAACCTGCCGGTACCCCTCTGCCTCTTTTGCAAACCTGCATCAAGGAAAAACAGGATGTATCAGGAGACAAAAAACTCGCTGTTAAACTTTTTGAAGAAGCGCTGAAAGAAGTAGGCCTCACTCGAAAGACTTTCCCGGTCATTACTCTTTGCTTTTTTGGTGGGAGTGAAACTCGGGCAGAAGTTACCAAACTCTTGGTTCAACAGTGGGAAGAAGTTTTGGGAGTCCCTTGCAGATGTGAAGAATATCCCTTCCAGATTCTCTTTGGAAAAATGCTTAAAGGGGATTACCACCTAGGGACAATTTCATGGAATTCATGGATCAATAATCCCATGTATACCCTGGGTACATTCCAATACCGAACGAATCGAATTAACTTCCCGAAATGGGAGCACCCCAAATACCAGGAGCTCCTAGATAAAGCACAAAAAGAAGTAAGGCTGGAAAAACGGATGAACTATTTCAAAGAAGCGGAGATGCTCCTTCTGCAAGAATGTCCAATCATCCCAATTAACTATGATGTATACCGCTACATGCACAAAAAACAACTGAAAAATGTCTACTGTTCCGACTCTGGGAATGTCGATTTCCGTTGGGCTTCTATTGATCCAAAATAGCAGGAGAACCCTCTTCTGCACTCCAAATATTCTTTGACCAAAATCAAAATCTAAGCGTATACTAGTTGCCAACTTAAGAGAATCCTGGACTCAGGATCAAAAACAAGGAAGTGGTAGTATGGCAACATTATTACAACACAGCTCTAGTAGAGAAACATTTTCTCAGTATTACAATCTTAACCAAGACCTAAAAAGCCACGGATGGCAATCTTCAATGGACGAAATCCAGGCTGAAGAAGCTCTTGAAGGGAAACCTGCTTATACCTATTTACTTCGCAGCAGTCCTTATCGAAAAAAATACGAACTTTCATTTGTCGCCGTAGATGGCAAAGTAAAACACGATCACTGCACTCTGATTGACGGGGTTGAAGGTGTTTGGATCAATGCGTGTCCAACTCACATTGGCTCCCTTGGTAAAGTGATCCGTGACATGATGGAATGTAAATTGCATGAGGGTCAGCCTCTCTAGCAGAAAGACGCCAATCTCATCTCCTCCTAACAGGGGATTTGTTCTAGAGTCGCCCTTCGGGGTGGCTCTTTTTTTTTTGAAAGAACATCCAGGCAAAAAAAAGGCCAAGATTTCTCTTGGCCTTTATCGAGTTTCTCTTAAGGAAACTTAGCTAGTGTGAGCTAGGAATTCGCAGATTAGAGGAACGTTGATTGGTAGGGGAAGAGGAACCTGATCCAACTCAGGGAGGACAACCAAAGATCCCGTAAATTTTGAAGGATCGTGGCTTAGGTATTCAGGCACTTCTCTTGGGCTCTCTAGGGATTGCTTTACGACAGCTAAATTTTGTGATTTAGGTCTGATCGAGACAACCATTCCAGGTTTTACTTGGAACGAGCGGATATCTACTTTCTTTCCATCGACAAGCACATGTCCATGAGAGACGAGCTGGTGCGCTGAAAAGATTGTGGGAGCAAGTTTTAATCGGTAAACAACAGTATCTAAGCGGCACTCGAAAAATCGTAAGAACGCTAGAGGTGTTGACTCCTTAGAGGTAACTGCTTTTTTGAAATAACGGATGGTTTGCTTGCGAGTGAGCATCCCAAAAGAGGCTCTGAGCTTTTGTTGCTCGTCAAGTTGGAGACCGTAATCTGATTTTTTCTTCCTTTTCGCTCCATGGACACCAGGAGGATTAGGTTTGTGGATAAGGGGGTTGCGGGCACGTCCGAACATGTTCACTCCGAAGCGGCGGGCAATGCGATTTTTTGGGCCAGTGTATCGAACCATTTAATAAACTCCTAATATGGATACAAAGAAGCAATGTTAGTCGAGAAGGGTTTTTTTAACAAGAAGAAACCTCTTGATTCCTATAGAGAAAGAGGGGTATGCTCTTATGAACAAAAGCTTTTTTTTAAAGAAATGGATATGTCTCACAAAATCATCGCCTATTATTACTATGGGGTCATTGAAAATCCCAAGCAGGAAGTTAAAAAACATAAAAAATTTCTAGAAGAGCTCGATGCTCGTGCTCGGATCTATATTGCGAATAACGGGATCAATGCTCAAATGAGCATAGCTTCTGATGATGCCAAAACTTATCTTGACTGGCTAACCTCGGATCCCCGTTTTGGTGAGATCATGTTTAAAATAGATCCTTACCATGAACATGTCTTCCCAAGACTCGCCGTCAAAGCGCGCGAGCAGCTCGTGGCTCTTGATCTGATGCCCGACCTGAAAAATGGGGGAGAGCATGTAGAGCCTAAGAGATGGAAGCAAATGCTCGATGAGCGCGATGAAAATACCCTTGTTCTTGATGTTCGCAATGATTACGAGTCGGAAATTGGTTTCTTTGAAGGGGCTGAAAAACCCCCTTTAAAAACCTTTAGAGAATTCCCTGCCTATGCCGAAAAACTTAAGGAAAAAGTTGACCCTGAAAAAACCAAGGTCATGATGTACTGCACCGGAGGGATCCGCTGTGAGACCTTCTCTGCTCTCCTTAAGGAAAAGGGGTTTAAAAATGTCTTCCAGCTTCAAGGGGGGGTCATCCACTACGGGCAGCAAGTAGGCCAAGAGAACTGGAGGGGGAAGCTTTTTGTTTTCGATGACCGGCTCTCGGTCCCCATTAGCGATGAGGAGCCTGAGCTCATTAGTAAGTGTAATTTTTGTGAGACGAAAACAGATGTCTATCACAACTGCGCAAACATGGACTGCAATGAACTCTTCTTGTCTTGCCCTCATTGTGCTGAAAAGTTGAAAGGCTGCTGCTCCTTGGCTTGCTCAGAGTCTCCCAAGCGAAGACCCTTTGAGAAGAAGGAGAGGCCAAAACCGTTCCGGAAGTGGTATAACTACACAACAGACAAAAAGGTCCCATGCAATGAGTGTGGCTGCACAGACAGTTGAAGGGGAGGCTAACGCTTTCCAAAAGTACCTAGTCCCATTAGAATCCTCTGGGGTCCGATGGTCTATGCAAAAAGCAGAAGAATTTGGGAGCAGTGAAAACTTCATCTATGCCCATGTGATCTCTGTCGCTTTTGCCGTAGGGGCCGTTGCCATGTCCCTGATCAATGCCGTCTCTTATATTCTCCTGATCCCTTGTCAGATGCTTGTAAATGTCATCAGCTTGAGCCCAATGAGTCTTGTGACCGATATCTTCGTTGGAATCACCAATGCCGCTAAAAGCCTCCTCTTCGTCTCCCTTGGAGTGACCTTTGTCGTCGTCGGGGTTTTCTTCCCGGATGCGATTTTCTCCCATTTCGCCCCTGTACGATTAAAAGATCGGGTCGCCTTCTTAGAGAAAGAAAATAGTCGCCTTGAAAAAGAGCTAGAAAAGTCTAACGAACTGCTCGACATCGCCACAACGACGATCCAAGAACTTGAGAGAAAAAATGATAGGAAGGGCTTCTTGGGATTTTTTTCCTAAGAGGGAAGAAAAACCTGTTTACTCTGAATCCTCTTCATCCTCATCGAGAAGCTCTAAAGCCGCGAACTTCAAAGTAATTAACCCCTCTTCGAAGCCAATCTCTCTCAGCAATTGATCTAAATACCGGAGCTCGGCAATGAGCTGGTCGTTGACAGACTCAAGTTCAGAAACTCGTCTCTTCAGCTCTTCTACCTTGGATGCTTCCATTCTGCTGCCTCTTGTTTTACTTCTACATATATGCAATGGCGAGGGATTGCAAGCCCCTTTGATGCCAAAAAAATCCAAATCGCTTAGAATAAGAAAAATGAAGACCGTAATTATTTTTTTAATTCCACTCGTCCTGATCGTCGGGTGTCAAAACAGTGAAACAGATATAGCCGCCCCTGAAGAAACCCTACATCTTGAAGATGAATGGGATATGAGTCTTTTAGCAGGAGATCCCTTGGCAAACCCCCAAGAGCAATTATCGTTTGGGGAAACAACGCTCGAAATTGAGTAGAGCCTCTTTCATCTCATTCCCGTAGGCAAAGCCGCCAGACTCACCACTTGTTCGAACTACCCTATGGCAGGGAATAACTAGTGGGAAAGGATTAGCATTACAAATATTGCCAACAGCTCGCGCAGCTAAGGGGCGATCTGCCCTTTTAGCCAGCTCTTTATAACTCACTGTTTCTCCGAAGGGGACCCTTTGTAGCTCCTCTAATACTCTATTTGCAAAAGGAGGTGATTTCACATTCAGCTGAATAGGAAAAGGGGAGTTGACACCTTGAAAAAACCCTTGAAACCAGCTGATGATCAACGACTCATCAGAAACCTCTCCCAAAAAAGTGAGCCTGAGTTCATCAGATTCTTTTAGGTGGATCCTTTTGAGTTCTTTAGAATCAAATGTTAGAAAAATATGAAATGGGCAGAGAAGATTTCTCTGCCCATTAAAAGATAGGTTAACGGACGTTGGATTCGCTATTGAATCTAGGAGCATTTGTTATCATCAGGTCTAACTGAGTAAGCTCGTCAAAGCGGCGCTTGCTGACAGCTTTACCGTCATAATACCACTCTGTTTTCGCAATATTATCACCAACATAGAACTTCGTAGGGCCATGACGCTTGTCATAGGTCCAGTGGATCTCTTGTTCGATCTGATCGCCATCAACAAAGTGTGTCTCAACTCCGTTGCGGGCACCATTAACAAAATTCACTTCGACTTGTTTTTTTCCGTTATTATAGTAGGTTGCTTTACCGTGTAGAGTTCCGTTGATCCAGTTTTCGACTGCAAGAGGGAGCCCGGAAGCTGTGTAAACTTCTCGTTCACCATTTTTAGAGTTCATCTTAAAGTGGGTGATACTTTCCTGGTTGCCGTTAGCATGGAAAGCTTCTCTCTTAGTAAGGTACCCTTTGTCAATAAAATCTCTGGAGATGAGCGTTCCATTCTGATCTCTTCTAACGCGAAGACCAATCCCTCTTTCAACAGTTGACTCTACGTCGTTGTTCAGAGAATAATACTTCCCGTCAAGGAGTTCATCATCGGCAAAATCTTCAGTACTCATTGGAGTGCCATCGCCATACCATCTTGTAACACAATATCTGTGAGGGGATAGCTGTACTTTTTCTTCTGTTGGCATCCCAAGACTGTCATAGGCTACTTCTTTCTTCAGTTCACCCTGGTTATAGAGATAGTAGTGTTGAACAGTTTGGCTGTGTGGGTGGGTGTGCGTACATGGCCCATGGAGCATACCGTTTTCATAGGTAGCTGTAATTGTAACCCCGTCACGGAGGCTTGTAATTACTTGCCCAGGGTAGTTGTTTGCATCCCACTCGGATTCGGAAACGGCATACCCATATTTATGGATATAGCGTTTTGATATTACTTGGCTATTCCCATTATCGTTGCCACATCCAGCTAAAATCAGTCCGGCAGCGAGGGGAAGGGAAAACAAAAACTTCTTCATATTTGACCTCTTCAAAATTGCTTCTTATCCTAGGGTACAATATTCTCTAACTTTTCCGCTATATGTAGTGTCAATCTTTCGTGTTCTTTTTCTACAACCTCGTATTCGATCGTCTTTGCTTGATCGCGATACTTGAAGCGGAAGGTTGCGTTCTTTCTATCTTTCCCGATCTTGTCACTTTTGTAAACATCTAAAAGAAAAACATTCTCTAAAAGTGAAGATTTAAGAGTTTTAATTTCATCAAAAATAATTCCAATCGGTGTTTTGTCGAGCATTGAGATTGTCCAGTCCCGCTGAGAGCTGGGCAGAACAGAAAATCCTTTTGCTCGATGGTGGGTTTTCTTCAAATCAATCAGATCGTGCAAATTGAGCTCTGCATACAAAACCCTTTGACCAATCCCAAGGAGCGCCAAATGCCTTGGGTGGACTTCGCCAATGACTCCGGCATTCACGCCATCAATCTCAATACGAGCCTGTCTGCCGGGATGAAAATTATGAAGGTGGCTCTGAGAAAATGTAGCTCCATCAAGACCGATCGAATCTAAAAAGTTTTCTGCGTAGCCCTTTAAGTCAAAAAAATCGACGTCGCCTGGTTTTTCTTCGAAGTGATAGGGGGCTTGCTTTCCTGTTAAAATAATTCCGGCTGCCGGCTCACTAAAATATTTATCTTTCTCTTTGAAATGAACATGGCCTACTTCGAAAGCAGCGATCGTTGTATTTTGTCTGTCAAGATTGTATTTCACTACCTCAAGAAGGCCGGGTAGAAGGGATGGGCGA
Source organism: uncultured bacterium (assembly GCA_964352505.1). Lineage (GTDB taxonomy): Bacteria > Chlamydiota > Chlamydiia > Chlamydiales > Rhabdochlamydiaceae > Sacchariniichlamydia. The sequence goes on along the minus strand of CAYGSB010000013.1, from coordinate 27,275 downwards.
AGAACAGATTGGTCTTCCGACGCTGGATATAAAACATGAATCTGCGCATTTGACCCTAAGGTGTTTTCGGCGGTAAGCTCAGCCAACTTCGGACTGATTAAATCACAGGTCAAACACTCTTGGAGTCCTAAACGGATCAACTTATCTCTCGCCTCCTCCTCAAATAAATAGAGAGGAGAATGGGTCAGTGTCGAAGAATTGTGGAGGGGGAATCTTCTGGGAATATTATTGAACCCATACATCCTGCCTACTTCTTCAACAATATCGATTTCTCCTTTCAAATCATTTCGGTAGGAGGGGATCTGAAGGCGAATCCGATCCTTTGACTCCTCTAAAACCACCATCTCTAGTCGTTTGAGAAGGCCGCTCATCTCAGAAATCGTTAAATTCGTACCCAAAAGTTGGTTGATTCTACGAGGGTCGGCTTCAACAATCTGAGGCCGGTAATCTAGAGCTACATCCTCGACAAAACCGTCTGCAGCCCCCTGTGCCAGCTCGACGAGAAGCTTTGCAGCCAGATCCATCGCAGAAGCGACGCCAAGGGGATCGATTCCCCGTTCAAATCGGAGAGAACTCTCACTTCGAAGCTGAATCAACTTACTGGTTTTACGGACTGCTTGTGGAGTAAAATGGGCAGCTTCAATCAACACATTTTTTGTGTTTTCTGAAACGGCGGTGGAAAATTCTCCCATCACTCCAGCGAAGGCAACGGGTCTTCTTGCATCACAAATAAGGAGCGCGCCATCAGGGACTGACCTCTCGATTTCATCGAGGGTCGTGATTTTAGAGTCTCCCGACGCTTCTCTAACGATAAGCTTACCGCCATCGAGCTTGTCATAATCAAACATATGAAGAGGTTGCCCAGTTTCCAGCATCACCAAATTGCCGATATCGACAACCACATTGACACTCCGCATTCCTGCATTTTCAATCCGCTCGCTCAGCCATTTTGGTGAAGGTCCAACACGAACTCCCTTGACAACTCTCGAGCAGTAACGGTGGCACAGCTCTTTTGCTTCAATCTTTACCTGTAGGGGAGCTGGGCTTTTTTCAACTTCTAGTTCAACCTTCTTTCTCTTCAAGGGGAGCTGATAGGTGGCAGCAAGCTCTCTAGCCATCCCTACAATACTCATGCAGTGGCCTAAATTGGGGGTAAGCCCAATTTCAAGAATCACATCGTCGCCCTTCACTTCAATTCCCTCTGCCTCGAGACCGCTCAGCGTCAGTGCATCGGAAATCTCCTCAGGAGACTGTGTTAAATCTAAATATTCTTTTAGCCAGTTAAGTGAGACTTTCATGTTTAAAAATTGTTACATTGAGTATACCCTTATAACAGATGTAACCATCATAAGTAAAGCTATGGCCATAAGATCCTACAGAGACCCCTGGGTAAAAAAAGCAAAATGGCTAACCCAAGCCCTGATTATCAGTGGCACGCTCAACGTTGGGCTCCTATCTACATTCATCTACTTTGCGATGAAAGAAGATAAAAATTCGGTCTCACTTAGCCAATCCCCCCAGATCAAAGCCGATAGTAAACACCATCTTGGCATCCAACAACTCCTCTCAGAGTATACCAACCTCTCCTTCCAAGATCTTCTACTTCGGCTTGGCAATACCGACCATGTCGAATCGGGCCTCACCCGCAGAGATCTCGCTCTTGCATGCCTCGTCCGATTTCATTATTTCAACCTAGAAAGAGCTCTTGGTGGTCTCACCCTTCAAAAGAGGGACATCACCTTCCAAACCACCGACAATAATGGAGAAACATCTCTCACCGTTTTCCCGGGCCTTGCTGACTACCAATACCAAGCGATCGTCCAGTATGCGAAAACTGAAACTTGGCCTCTCACCGCTGAGGGGCTCTTCTCTCAACTAAAACTAGGCAAGCCGCCCCATGACCAATCCCTCCTCGAGGCTTTCTACCTCAGCCCAGAGTTCCACTTCATCAACCTCCTCTTCACAAAAACAGGGATCACCCTAAAAAAAGAATACATTGCCACCCTCCTCTCTCAAAGTGACTGGCCAACCATTTCAGAAGTTGCTACCCACCTGCGGAACCATGGCGACTTCTCCGTCGCAGAAAGACGACACTTCCTCCTCCAGCTTGTAGATAATCGCTCTCGCCTTGCTGCCAAAATTCTCTTAGAAACCGATCAAGAACACCTCCTCCTCAATCTTGAAAATCAACAAATCATCAACATCTGTGATCTTCTTGGGGACAGAACAACCCCTTCTTTCCTCCGCGCTCTTCTCGACAGTCCCCGTAGTGACGAGGTCTGGAAAAAAGCCGCAGCTATCCTTTACGAGCAAGCCGCAGAAAATCTTCCTGAAACCCTCAATCTCGACCAGGCAAAACGGCGGTTCCTCGAGCTAAAGGTCGATACTCCACTCGCCACACAAAAAGTCTCTACGGGGAAAAAATCTTACACAGTACAATCAGGCGACAGCCTTTGGAAAATTGCCAATCAACAAAAAACAACCGTCAAAGCCCTTCGCGAAACGAACAACCTCAAATCGGACAACCTCAAACCGGGCCAAACCCTAACAATACCCTAATACTCAACTTCATCAACCCCGCCCTTATGCCACGGGCCACACTTCACAATTCGCTTCATCCCTAGCCAGGTCCCCTTCCAAGGTCCATGCCTCTCGATCGCCTCTAAACAATACTGGGAACAGCTTGGATAAAATCGACAGCATTTTCCCAAAAAAGGGCTTAGCGTCCACTGGTATGCACGAATCAAAAAAAGAAAAAGGCGCTTAATCAAGGCTCATCGACAGGTGAAGACAATCAATCTTCATCCCTAAATTTAGATACAGGCGATGGGAATCTGCCTGATCAATTCCAGAATCTAAGTGGATCCCGTCACACTGCTGCTTCTTTGCTTCACCCTTCAGCCACTTCAGCAAATGGGTTCCAAATCCAATACCTCGAGCTTCGGGCAAGGTAATCAAATCATCCACAAGTAAAATCTTTCCCCAAGCCAAAAATTGCCCTGTACGATATCCGGCAACGGACCTCACCCCTTCATCATCGGCGATAAAAATCAGCTTGTATCCTTCAGCTTGCTGCTCTTTCACTCGCTTCACAAAATCGCTCTTTTCCAGATGGGGTCTCAGGAGCTTCAACAGATCAAAACATCCTAGCATCTGCTCGTCGGTCTTTGCTTCGCAAATCTCATAAATCGTATTACTCATCCTTCACTCCAACAATCTGGGCAGTATTCTATCCCTTCGGGAACATCAAAACCGCAACTCTTACACATCATAAAAGACTTTATATAACATCCATACTGATCTGAGTAGAGCTTAGGTAGGAGAATCAACGAAGAGTCATCTCTAACTAGCATCAGCCCATTGTCCGAGGGGACAATCCGATCAGATACCAAGTAAATTTTATGTCCCTCGACGCACTTCACAGCGCTGAGGCTATACTTCATCACATCGAAAACAGTTCCTTGACCTAATAACGTATCGTTAATAAATGTCTGATCTCGTTCTTTAACAGAAGCTAAACCAACCTTAAGGTCACTAAATAATAATATTACGCTCAAAAACAATTGCATAGCCCCCAATCCTACAGCCCCTCCCGACTTCTTTTCCACCAAAAATTTCCATAAATCCAAACGGTATTTGAAGCTGTCCTAGTTAAAATCTTCGAGAACTCGATTCCTTTTTCATTGAACGACCTTAGAGATTTTAGTAGGAAAGATTGTTCCTCATAATAATCACCATAGAAATTAATTAATTTAAACGTAATTAAAACTAATTGAAAATCTTATTTGTTGACGGTTATTAATTAGAGCGCATAAAATTTCATTTGGCTTTTAAAAGTGCGAACAAGGAGAAGAAAAATGACCCTCGAAGCAACCGATGCTTTAGATAAAAAAGTCAACTGGGACACCACCAGAATCAAAGTGAAAGCAGATGAATGTATTGATAAAGCCGCTGAGCTAAGTGCTATTGGGATTAACACTAGTTCCTCAAAGTTCCTTCCCGAGTTAATTAGTTCAATCTTGGCTATACTTTTTGTTCCTGTTACATTGGCACAAGCTGTGGGAGGTCTTTTCGCAACTAAGGTGACTGATAGAACTGAAGGATGGGTAGAAACGACTACAGCTGTATCGACTGAGGTTGCAAAAAAATCCATTCATAAAACAATCGACTCCTCAGCAACTTCGGCACAATTTACTTGGAGCTCGTGGAGTTAGTTCTTTCAAAGCAGTGCCAAGTTCTGAGATCAGGGCGCTACTTTTAGCATTTTTCTTCACTTTCTCCTACGAAGCTTTCATCTATATTCAAAGTAGACCCAACCCTTAGACCTCAAGAATCCTTCTCCTAAAAAAGAGAGTTTAGGCTCAGTCATTGCAACAATTTCACAAGGGTTGGATAAGACCGGACTCCTGGAAAAAACTCTTTTATTCTCATTTTAGGTTGCTCATTTATCGTGAAAATAAGGAGCTTGCATTTCTGCAACTCTTAATCTAACCAAAGATATTTGCTCGGCTGATAGGTTGATGCAAAGTCTTATGAGCATCTTCTATAAGTATTTTATTAGGTAAAATATTATGTAGGGGCCATATTAAACGTGGGTAACTAACGACCATCCATAGGTCATTGCATCTCGTTAGTTGATATCCTCTGCTCTGTGCAGTTTCAGGGGAGCACCAAAAAACATTCTCAAATTGTGAACGAGAATAAAATTCAAAAGCAAACCTGTCCCCAAAGAATTCCCACTGAGTTTTGAGTCGTCCATAATAATTTAATTCAAAATCTCTAAAAAAATGGATGATTTTAGTAATTATACTACTCGAAATTAAATTAGAATTACTTTTTTCGTAGATGTAACTAATTCGTCCAGCAATTTTCTTTCCTAAACTCCGCTCCCTTTCGTTAAACTCAGGCTTCTTCTTAATCAGGTGTATTGACCGGCGGTAAATAGCATTTATTTCCAGCGTGCCTGGATAACCGTCCACAACGAGATATTCTTTTCCCCAAAAAGACAACTTAGGCTCTGCATATTTAGCGATTTCACAAAGCTGTTCATAAGATTGCACTTTTGGAAAGTACTCTTCTATTCGCATTAGATGCCCCTTTTTGTGAAAAGAATAGTAAATCTTACCATTTCAATAAAGCTATTTCAAAAACAGGGATCGGTGCAATAAGATGTGAAATTGAACCAGCGTGAATACCTGCTTCACTTAGTGTCATGACCGCCCAAGTATGACAGTTGACTTTTACAGGTTCGCGGTAACCAAAAAGGCCCTTAATGAGAGAAGGAACGAGCTGTAAAACCGATTGGCCTCCCAAAATGCTAAATTGATGAAGAACTTTTGTTTTTTGAAGAACTATATCACGTTGTATGCTCTCTATCATGGAAAGAACTTGATAGCTTTTTCTTAGCCATGTTTTAGACTTAGCCGTGTGTGGAAAAGGGTATATTTCAGCTTCGTGGTGCACGTTACCAATCCCCTGAGCATCTCCTCTTAAATCAGCAAATCCATAAAAGAGTTTTCTATTTTTGAGCCCCTCATATACTACGACTGTGTGCCCGATGAATCCTAGTGAGGTTGTCACCGCACCTGCCCCGCCTGCTGAACTTCCGGCGGAGAGAAGAGTTACAGCCCAATTATCTCTTGTTAAAATGACATTCTCATCGTACTGACTTGGAATTCCAAAGGGCGTTATCTCAACCTCTAGTTTTCCATCTGGGTAAACTAGGGCCTCTCCCAAATCATGATCCTTGAAAAATGCAATGCGCTTATCAAGAGGGATACGTCTCATCCATTTCACGGAATCAAAATTAGCATCTTTTTCTCGAAGGATTTTTTCCCTAAGACGGTGTCCTTGATCAACAACTTTTTTTCGCTCACTTGGCTCCACTTCTTTTGCATAAGTTTCAAGATTGAGTGCGTCATTTAAAGCTGAAGCAAAATGTTTTTTGTTTTTATCTTTTTCTGACAACACCCATTTTAGGTCTGGCCCGTGCTTAATGAGTTTTATCGTATTACCCTTTTCTGTCGTCCATTTCAAAACTGTAGGGTCGTAACAGCGTCTAAAAATAGATCTTGCCGCAAGGGACAGAGCCGTAACTGCAGCCATACTATACATGCAGTTCATAACAGATAATAAACCTTCACTACCTGCTAAATAAGTAAAATTAGATGAATTGGTGGTTGTTATTGGAAACATTAATGCCTAGAGAAAAGAGGTTAGTCATCTTGAGAAGGGTTAGAAGATTGTATATAAGATTTTTCATTGAGCTTTATATTTGCAGACTCAATTATTTTGACATACTGACCATTCAATCCCCATAAAACAAGAAAAACCCCCCAAAATCGATTCCAAGACAGCTTTCGATAAGCAGGAAAAAATAGTCCAATACCTCTTTCAATTAAAAAAGCAGAAAAAAACATTTCCAGTAGATTTAGCATAGTATACATCCTCCTTTTTCCCTTGTTAGGCGAGCAGCGTCCTGAGCAGCTTCATTTTCTAACCTGTTTGCTGTTGAATAGTCTTTATTAGCATCTACAAGAGAAGAAGCGGCTTCTGTTATTTGACGAGTAGCCTCAAATATGCGTTTCTGTCCGGCTGCTGACGTAGCATTATCTAAGTGATCTTGAGCTTCAACGTGTTTTTTATATCCTTCTTCTCGTATTTGTTGAGCCTGCTCCCATTTGGGATCGGTACTTGTGTCAGTGTTGTTAGTGCTTGAAACAGATGACATTATTTTCTCCTATATCACTTTATTACAGCAGAGAATTATATTATGAGGGCCCAATTTATGTCATCGTATATTGATTTTATTAAATTAATTAAGGGCGTTATTGAGTAAATCGATTTCATGTACATAGAAGGTTTTTCTCAGCATCGATCCGCCTGGGATAAAAGCTGGCTCACCACATTTCTTTCTTCCTAGAAAAGCTCGTATCTAGGAGTGCCCTTATCGAGGAGTCCGCCAGACCCGCTTTTTTTCCAAAGGTTCCAGTCTACAAGTCGGTTGACTTTATCCAGACGTTGATTGAGCTTGAGGTTATTTCCTAGCAGGGAATCTGCGAGATCGAACTGTCCTGAAACTTGATGTACCAAAATTACACTCCGGTTAAGGGAATATTTTACAATATTTACACTGACTTATGCAACGGTCTCACATTGACTCTAATTACCATCCATGCTTGAATTCTAAGTTCCCGATAATGATAGTATTGGCGACCTGGAGATCTTATGGGCAAACTTAGACTGATTACCCACTTAAGTGTTCTTGCAACTTCCCCTTCATTGTTGATCTATCCACAAGATGCTTTTAGGCAAACAGATTTTCATATGCTGGAGGCCCACGCTAGAGTCCCTAAAAACTTTCGAAAAACGCAAAGGTATCAACTTGCTTCCTACGATGATATTTTAAAATTCATTGAGGATATTGAATCCGAAACCAGTGAGTATCGGGAAAAAGACTTGAGAAGGATTAATCGCTTTTTGTCTTATTTAGCAAGCGAAAGCGCTCTGCCGAATTCTGATAATGCTCATGAACTTATAAATGATATCAATGATCTTCTTGCTGATGATTACGCATTTCTTGATCAAGATGAAAATGATCATGCATTCCTCCCAGCAATTGGTGGTCAAGAAGCTGAATTTCTTCTTTGCAAAAGCCATCTGAGTAAAAAGTGGAAAAAAACGAAACGATTCGTCAAAAAACACAAAAAAGAAATCATTATAGGCGCCGTAATCGTTGTGGCCACAGCTACTGTAGTTATCGCAGTCGTGGCGACCTCTTCAGTAGGAGCAGCTGCAGCAGCGGCCGGAGCCGCTGGAGCCGCTTCATCATCTAAACCCAATCGAGAAGAGAAAAGCGGCTCATCTCAAACGGAAATCTCGGACTTATCACGATTTGAAGATACTCGCAGTGTTGTAGAAGATGCCAATGCAGCCCCAACTATAAAAGCCACAATCGATGAACAAATACGTGAATATAAAGAATTTTTGATAGAGGATCAACTTGCACAACACTCACATCCATCAGAAGAATGGAACGATCTTACTTTTTTGGAAAAAGCTCGAGAGGTAGGAGCACATTTCGCTCATCAGGCATATCAGGAAGTTACTGAGCTATTTAGTGTACTACCTCAATTTTGCGATGAAATCAAGGACTTGGGCTCAAAGCTTTTACCAGAAACGCTTATGCCACCAAACAATGAGCTAATAGGAGATCCCCAAGTAAACTTCGAAAATTTAATGGCTAAAGCCCATAATGCAATTGATACACTCTTTGCAACGAATCAGGGAGATCTTTTTACAGCAGAAACCAGAGCAAATGATCCCATAAATAATTTTGCTATTGGTATGATACCTCTTCCAAGTGGCATTCCCAAACTCTTTGCCAATACAAGCAACTTAATAAAAGCTGGAAATGCTATAGATAGGGCTGGATTTACAAGAGTTGGAAGAGGATTAATGAAGCATGGATATAGAGAAGGAAGTCTTTTCCCAAAACCTTTTGGTAGTCCATCTCAAATAAATATACAGGGCGAAAATTTTTTAAAAGAGATTTTGAATGACTCTAAGAGAACCGTTTTAAAAAATAACAGAGGTGGAATAGAAATTTATTCTCAAAGTGGAAGGGGAGCATATTTTAGAGAAGATGGAACATTTAGGGGGTTTGTTGAGTATGGTCATAAATAAAGGGTTTTGCACGAAAATATTTGGAGACGTAGATCTTGAAGGTATGGTTATTCTTGTTTGTCATGATGACCAGGTAATTGCTGAAATCAATTACGAGAAAGGCATCGATAACATGGAAATTGAAATTGTTTCCTCGCAGAAAGGCTCCCCTAAGCAGATTTTCACTTTAGATGGTTTTTTCAATATATTAGAAGAAGCAAAGCAGTTAGCAATAAAATGTGCTAAGGAAGATAATGAAAGGCAAAATGAGTAACTGCGCTAAGAGAAGCAACATGCTCGTCTATAGATGCTTTCATCACAGGAGCTTCAACTTTATCGATAGTCTTAGCGGGTTCTTTTGGTATATCAGTGACAGCACGAGCTTCTTCCTTTGATTCCGATTTTTTTTGGTCAGAATGGCCAGAATCAGAAGACCCTGAACCAACTCCAGCAGCTGCAGCAGCGGCCGGAGCCGCCGGAGCCGCTTCATCATCTAAACCCAATCGAGAAGAGAAAAGCGGCTCATCTCAAACGGAAATCTCGGACTTATCACGATTTGAAGATACTCGCAGTGTTGTAGAAGATGCCAATGCAGCCCCAACTATAAAAGCCACAATCGATGAACAAATACGTGAATATAAAGAATTTTTGATAGAGGATCAACTTGCACAACACTCACATCCATCAGAAGAATGGAACGATCTTACTTTTTTGGAAAAAGCTCGAGAGGTAGGAGCACATTTCGCTCATCAGGCATATCAGGAAGTTACTGAGCTATTTAGTGTACTACCTCAATTTTGCGATGAAATCAAGGACTTGGGCTCAAAGCTTTTACCAGAAACGCTTATGCCACCAAACAATGAGCTAATAGGAGATCCCCAAGTAAACTTCGAAAATTTAATGGCTAAAGCCCATAATGCAATTGATACACTCTTTGCAACGAATCAGGGAGATCTTTTTACAGCAGAAACCAGAGCAAATGATCCCATAAATAATTTTGCTATTGGATTGATTCCTTTCCCAGGAGTTTTTAGTGGCGGTAAAATTAATGTTAAAAAATTATCAAACGCAGGAAAAGTCATAGATAGAGGCGGTTTTACTAAAGCCGGAAGGAATTTAATGAAACATGGCTATAGGGAAGGAAGCGTTTTCCCAAAGCCTCTTGTGGGACTCCAGATCAAGTAAATGCTCATGGTCAAAGAGTACTAGAATCAATCCTCAATCATCCTGAAAAGCAAATGCTCCCAGCAGAATTTGATAGATACGGCAAAGTTGTTGATATTTATGCTCCAGGTCTTGGAGGAGCTCGTTACAGTGCTAGTGGCGAGTTTATTGGATTTTTAGAACCATAAGGTAATTAAAATGGAAAAGTTTCGTATAACATTAGCCAGTTTACCAGACAGAGAACGGCTTGTATCTGAAATTATTTATGATGGAGTTCAGTGGGCTGAAGTTTCTCAAGAAACAGGTGATTTAATTGTTCAATTTTATACCCATCCGCGGCAAAGGTATTGGGAATTTAGTCTGGATGAGGCGATTGAAGCCCTTGAGAAAGCTAAAAAAAAGCTTCTTGGCGAGAATTCGTGAGAATTACTAGCCTTGAAATTTAGGGAGATGAATAGCAAAGAGATTTACTTCGATCTGTTCTAAATGAAGGCTTTCTTATAAGTAAGGAAAAATTTAAAATGTATGGCATTGACCTCGCCCCATTTCATGGAGCTATTTAGCACAGGTTTTCGAAAAAACAATATTCCTTCAAAAATTAAATTTGTGTAAGAAGAAATTTGCGCCGTTTAGTTTTTTTTGTGCTGTTTAAGGGTGATGTAGCATATTATTTTTATGGAGAATAGAGCCTGATGTCCCAAAAAAACGCAAGAAAAGATACAGACCAAGGAGGGAAGCTTGCTAAGTTAATCCACTTCATTAAAGAATATCGCATTCATACAGAGAAGAGCCTTCAATTCCAGGGGGTAAAAGATACTTTACTTGGTTGGGCCATAATTGCTCTTACTTTCATTTTTAGAAAAGAAATTCAGGATCCAGCTCTTCTTCAAGCAAGTTTTTTTGTCATTTTTCTTTCTGGTGTAGTCGGGCGACTCCACTCAGCAGCTTGCTCCTGGCCACTCCACCAGTCTCCCAACCAGTTGACTGTTTGAGAAGTAGATTGAGGGAAATGCTGTTTTGGATAAGCGAAAAGTGAAGGAGTTGTGATGAGTATGCTCAAATGGGTAAGGGTCTTTAACTTCTTCATAAGCTCTACCACAGGCCAAAGTTTTTCTTTATGTGAATTTTAAGATTCAAGCATGGACTGCAATTACAGTCAATTAGCCTATTATCGGAAAAACGCTCTAGATCTACGTAATGGTCGAGGAGAAATTGGGTGAGACTGCTCCGCTTCGCAGCTCGAGCTTTATGTGCTGATTTGCTCCTTCAAGAAACGATCTGGGTAGAAGGGATTGGACTTAACGCTTCGCTTGGAAGGTCTCTGGCTACCTATCCTTACTTTTGGGAGGAGTTTTCAAGTTATGTTGGATTGCTCCAAGAGGTGGCGATCGTATGAAAAAAGCTAGACTCCCTCATTTCTATTTTGAAACCAGTTAGGACAACTTTCCAAAAATTTGAATTCCTTCATAAATTAAATTTATGTTATACGCTGTACAGCGCTAGCCCTATTATTTAAGTAAAACTTCTATGGTGCAAAATGTCTATGAGAAAGTTTAAAAGAACTATCGAATTTATCAAAGACCAACGGATTAGCACTTCGCATACTAAAAAATTCAGGGGTGTTAGAGATACATTGGTGGGCTGGTCGCTTATTGCGGTAAGTGCGGTGTTTTTTCAGCCTCCCTACAAGACAATTGATTTACAACTTAATTTTATCATTTTTTTTCTCTCTGCCGTAGTCTCTCTATTTTTGTATATTGTCCTAGACAATTTGATTTCTGGTAATCGCCTATTTCATAATCTTTGGATAGTAAGAGATACAGAGACTGGAATAAGCGAAAGCCATTTAACAATAAAGCAGAGGATTAAATGGATTTATTTCAGAGGATTAGTGGCTACAGGGGGGTATATTTGCTTTAGTCTGGCAAAAATTGCCTTTGGTGTAGTTGATAATACTTCAATATTTGGTGCAGATGCCATTGTATATGCTGTCTTTGCCTATTTACTTTTAAAAGACAAATTTACATTGTATCATTGGTTTGGTCTTTTGATAGCCGGCACTGGGGTTTTCTATGTCCTTTTTTATGATATTCAAGGGTTTACAGTTTTTGATGGTTTAGTAGCGGGCACTTCGGGAGTTGTTTCTGCAATTGCTCTCACAGTTATCTTTTTTATAACCGGGATAATCGTTCGTCATGACACCCCAAAGAGGGTTGCTTTTCATCAGTGTATTTGTGGATTAGGATTGTCGATTGCTATTCTACTAGTTACTCTTCTATTTCGAAAAATCATTAAATCGGGTGTTGATTTTTCTACAATTGATTCTTCGCTTGTTAAAAACTCTATATTGTCTGGGGTGCTTTATGCAATTGCAATGGTCTTTTTTCTAAGAGCGTTCTTGTTTACGCAACCGATTATTATTGCGATTCTCGGCTATTCCCTAAATTTATTTGTGGTAGTCCTTCAGTCTTGGCAACAAGGGGCTTTTCCTAGTGGTAGAGATGTAGTTAGCTCCTCACTAATTCTTATTGGATGTTGCTTTCCTATATTTTATGAATATAAAAAGGAAAAAAAAACATCGAGATCACTCAATAAATTGAAACCTATTTATGAGAAGGATCTCAGGGCCGATTTAATATCGTTAAGAGAAAAATATCAAACTGGTTTAATTGATAAGTATCATTATTTATCAGAGCATCACGAGTTCAATAAGTTGTTGTTAGAATTCTCTGGTGTCGTGAAAAAAACAATAATTAATGAAATAAAAATAGATCGAGAGACGGTTGTTTTTTCAGTTGGTGAATTCGAAATAAAAATGGAAACCGATGGAGGAGCTAGATCAGCCCCACTTGAAATACTGAGTTTCGGGGCATATGAACCTGAGGATGAAGCCGTTATTTTTAGCTTACTAAAAGATGGTGATACGATTTTTGACATTGGCGCTCATATTGGTTGGTATACTTTAAATTTTGCCAAAAGGTATCCCAATTCACAAGTTTATGCATTCGAACCTGTACCTATGACATATGAAGTATTAGTCAGCAACGTAAATAGAAATGCAATTAAGAATGCAAATTTATTTAACAAGGGTCTTTTTGCGGATGAAAAAAATGCACCCCTCGTTTACTTCAAGGGAGGCTCTGCACTTGCTTCAATGACTAACTTGATCAATCATGAAAAAACAAAACTTGTGGATTGTAAATTTACGACTCTGGATCGATTTATTAATGAACAGAGGTGTTCTATCGATTTTATTAAGTGTGATGTAGAAGGTGCGGAGTTATATGTTTTACTCGGGGGACAACAGGTAATTGCAAAACATCAGCCGATCATTTTTATGGAAATATATGAAGAATGGTGCAAGAAAAATGGCTATGAGCCTACTGATATATTGGATCTTCTAATTCAGTTAGGTTATGATATTTTTCAGTCTAAAAATAATAGCCTAGTACATTGTCATCATTTAGGATCCAATAGCGATGAAAAGTATAATTACTTTTTCCTGCATAAGGATAAACACTCAAAAATAATCCGTGGGTTGTAATCCACCCTTAATCAATGGTTTTTTTTCATATTTCTAATAAATAGAGGCGGTTGTCGTATTTCTGGTCTGTGTTTGCGACTTTCCATAGGGACCATTTAAAATTAAGTTTGGTGAAGATTTCCTCAAGTTTTTTTGTGTCACCTTTATTTGAGAATGCTATGATGATTTTTGTGTTAGCGTGGGAGTAATCCTTCGATTGAAAAAGGAATTTTTTTGTCGATTTGAAGTCTGGATCGTGAAAAGCATAATCTAGTGAGCTTGTGATTTGGTGAGGCTCACTATGGAAAGGTATGTTGAAAATGATAAGGTCAAAGGTTTGGTGAGGGATGTCATCAAAACAATCGCTTTTGAAGATAGTAAGCTCTTTATCGGAGTGCTTATAGAGTTCTTTATTTGCTGAAGCATTTTCAATAGCTATGGGGTTGATATCAGCCTGAACAACTCTTATAGCGCCATTTTCTAGGGCATAGAGGCCTACAACTCCCATGCCACATCCCATGTCGCAGACAGTTGTATTTGAGACTAAGGGTTGAATGCTTTGGAGAAGAAAGTTAGTGGTCCGGAATTTGTCTGAGGGATAGACACTTGGGAAAATAAGATATTCTTTGCCAAGGATTGTGGTTTTGGAGAGCTCAGTCGAGTGTTTGATGTCTTCGACAATTTTTTCAGGAGATAATTTATAGTAGGTGCTTTGCATTTTTCCTCCCTAAACCGCCACTGCCACTTTTTCTTTTTGCCCTTTTCTTAGAAAGAGGGATGAGAATTTCTTCACGACATCTCTTTGCACTTCTAGATCGAGGGGAACGAATCCTTGTGGAAGGTCTGTTTGAGTCACAGCTTGTAGGATAGCCGTTAGAAGAAGAGCTCGTGTGAGTTGGAGTTCGTCGCAATCAATCGCTCTGAAATTGGAAGAAAAGTTAATCGGGAAACCACAGTTAATGAGCCAAGTTCCTTTGATGTGGAGATTTTGATGGCAGTCGTTAATTGGAGGAACTTTTTTTCTTAAGTCTACTGCATTGAATTCTCTATCTGAGCTTGAGGCGCTAACTAAAACGGCCCCTTTCTTGAGAAGTTTATGTTGTTTAGAAGAAAGGATAGGTTTGCCAGTACAGCCAATGATCAGATCAAAATTCTTTAGGGAACGAAGGAAATCAGACTTTTTAATCTCGGTCTTTGAAGCTAATTGATCATAGATTGTTACTTCATGTGTAGCTTCCAAAACATCCCGAATATGAGATCCTATGGGACCATTTCCAATAATAAGAGCTTTGCCTGGGTTGAGATTGAGTTGTTTTATCTGTTTAAGAAGAGTAGTGAGTACAAGTTCAGCAATGATGGGGGACTCATAGTTTAGTTTCGCAGGAGAGCGTGCTACATTAATGATTGAGAGCTCAGGTTTTTTTTTCTTTAGTTTGTTATATCCAGAGCTCGTCTGTTCAATACCGACAACACTATCCCCTTTTCCTAGAAGAGAATGAGCAATAGGGATTAACTCCCCACCATCATCAAGGATGATAATTTTATCGAACTGGTTAGTTTTAATTTTTCTTACCCTTTTGACAACAAACTTTTTTATATTTGCGCGATATTGTTTGTCGAAAGGAGTATGACTATCGAAATGCTGACTCGATTCACAGACGTCGATGCCTAATGCCCTCATTTGAATAAATACTTGAGGATCAGTTGAGTAGCACTTTCCGATGACCGAGAGGTTCTCAGGTTTTAGTCCCAATTGGAGAAGTTGATGGAAGAGAGAGTAAGTCGTTGAGGCTAAGTGCTGAGCACACAGAATGTAAACGTTTTGGAGGTCTACACCCGGATAGAGTGAGGCAGTAAAATCAAGGAGAGGAAGTTTCCTCAGGTACTTTTTTTCCTCTATTAAGGTGACCATTGGTATCCTTTGATTTTTTGGGCCGGTTATATAGTTTTGTTGTTTACCTTTGTTCGGACATTAAAAGGAAAAAAGGTTTAAAGACTTTCATCCTTTTTGTCTTGGTTTTTGTAGTGCATATTATAGTGACACTAGGGTATTTAGTATAGCTTTTTTTCAAAAGATCAATAGGAATTATTTTAATAATTACTCATAATGAGAAGGAGGAGTTTCATGAGGCAGGGACAAGTCTGTCGTTAATGATGGGCTTATTGTCGTTTGATGATTGACTCTGGGACTTTGATT
>CAYGSB010000013.1:0-11627 GCA_964352505.1 uncultured bacterium | reverse complement strand
GATTGACTCTGGGACTTTGATTTCAATGTGTCTTGCTGTGCATCTGAGGAAATTCCCTTTATTTTCTCATAAGCTTCAATGTAGGGCTCTCTTAAAATAGTTTTATTAGGACGATCATCATTAAATACAATCTTATAAACAATTGTTTCTTTACTACTCATTACAAAACTAATGCTTTCTTCTGGTGGAAAATTTGTTAAGTCTTTTCTGCAAAAACAAATCATGATTCCCACTCTGTTTGTTAGAAAAGGGAACTCTTCTAAATGGGGGCGGATTTTTTTATTAGAATTGATCATTTCGCAAAGACGTTCAACACAATGAACTTCAAGTTTTCTGGCTTCTTCGATTGATTTTTTTTCATAACAAAAAAAATCTAAGGAAATTTCCTTTATATTTTCTGCTAATGAGCCACCTATTCCACAACATACAAACCCATACTCTTCCTGCACTTCACTTATAAATTTTTTAGTAACGCATCTTAGATGAGTAAAATAATCATTTTCCCTTTTTACTATGTACCAAGTTGAGCAAACTAATACAGTCGTCAATACAAGAATAAGCTTAACGTGCTTTCTTATAAAAACCATAACTTTCCTCTAGTTTTTCAAATCCACGCATCAAGGCACTCTGTTGCGTGTCGTAAAGAATCGAGTGATCGATTCCTTGCGAGAGGGGCCTATTGGATTCCGCGAATGACACATTATATGTTGAAGGAAAACACATGGCCCCTACCATGCCCCCAGTGGCTCGAGCGGTTGAGGTTGAAGATACACCAAAAATCCCCGTAATCAAATCTCTTTTAGAATAAAAATTCGTCGCTCTTAATACTGATTCATTTGATATACAAGAGGCGGGAGCTATGTTAACAGATAGGATTTTATTTCTCATACGTTCTTTTTGATCGGTGTTCATAGAATTAAGCGCGCCTCGAAGCCACGAGCCCCCTCCGCTATGAGCAACTGAAGTTAGGGCGTTCAGAGGATGGGTTCTTTCAAGGATTTCAGCAAATGTTGTGAGAAGTTCTCTGCCAAGAATCACTTCTGGAGTTTTCATACCAACTTTTTGTTTGATAACATCAAAAAGATCGCCCCTTGTACCTTTTGTCTCTTTAAACATGCCTATCATAACACAATCATTTCCCGGGGCAACTTTTTCTAAATTGTTAGAAATGGATTTTAATCCAGATAGATGGTCATTTTCAGTGTTATTGATCCCATTAAAATATAAAATGATTTGTATGTTTCCATTGCTACCAATGATTTCGGGGATATGGTCGATGATGGAAAGTGTCTCTCCTTTGGTTTCTTCTGGGCTAAACTGAATTTTTTCGATTTGGCTTGCTCTGACAAAGCAATCCATACTGTGTTCCCCAAAAGTGGCTATGGCTGGGATGAAATCCAGATCTTTTCTTCTCCAAATATCTTGTTTGATTTCTATCCGGATCGGCTCAGCGGTGAGTCCGAAAAGATCGAGTCTGCTTAAGGGGTTATTGCAAACATAAAGGTAGAGATTGGGGCTGTCGATTGCTCCAGCAGGGTCGGGTGTGAGCCAGCGGCCCAAGTCTGGATCGTAGAAGCGGCCGACGAAATAGACAAGTCCCTCCTCTGTTCTCTTTGAACTAAAACCCCATGGAATAAGAGAGGGCTGTGTGAGGAGAATTTGACCAAAGGCATCAATGTCCCGAGTTTCAATCAGACGTCCCATTGAGCTGATGAGAGCAATGATATTCCCTGAAAAGTCATGGAGGGGTAAGTAAGTCTCATCGTTTGCTTCAATTGCAATGGCTCCTCCGACATTTTCTCTGAGGCCTAATCCTACAACTTTTAGCTCGAGAAGCTGAAGATCTTGATTGTAAATGCCGATTTCTTGGTCTTGATTGAAAAGGTAATAGTATTCTTCGCCTGGTTGATCCGGAGCCTGGGTTATTTTAGCATAGAGTCGAGAAAAGGGATCATATTCAAACGTGACCTTGGATTCACTATCTATTTGGATTAGTCGATTCAATCCATCGTAGGAGTATTTTGTGACTTGGGTGGGATTGAGTTTTTCTTTGAGATTTCCACTGGCATCATAGAGAAGAGTTGTCTCTCCTGTTCGAGTTATTTGATTGTAAGAGTTGATGGTTTGATCAAGGGGGTTGCCAAGTGAGTCAAAATGGTGCTTTTTCTCTCCTTCTTTTTTGAGTTGATTTAGGGGGTCATATTGGTAGTCTTGTGGCTGAAATAAGCTGTTTTTTCTACTGGTTATAAGTCCTGAAGGGCCATAACTTATGCTTGCTTGATGCCAGGGGGTAGTTGTGGATTTGGGTCTTTCAAGGAGATCATGATGGGTTTCTAGGGTCCCGAGATCGTGGATGCACTCTTCTTTTGCAACATGGCCATTTTCATCAAAGTGACTGTAGGTATGCCGGTAGAGGGGGACCTTTTGTTTGGTTTGACGGATTACTTGATCCATATGTAGGGCACTATATGAATAAGCTATACTGGATCCGTCGGGTAATATATGTAGAGTGCACCTACCTGCATTGTCATAGGTCCATTTTTGGATTGATCCACTAGGTGTTTCTTCCGAGATGAGTTCCCCGAATTGGTTGAAGAGGCGTTTCCATATACGCTTGTGGATATGGTCGGTTGCAAGGAGAGTTTTCCCTTTATTTTGGTAGAGGTAAGTGTTTTGTACTGTTCCATCAGAACTCTCTTGCTTGACAAGGCGACCTAGGGCATCAAAGCTCTGATTGAGTGTCACCCCTCTTGGATCTGTTTTCTCAATGATATTTCCTCGAAAGTCGTATTTGTAGAGGGTTGTTTTTTTGCTTTCTTCTATCTCTTCGATAGGCAAGCCCCGTTTATTGTATTTCCACTCTGTTTGATAGGTTCGGATTGGATGACTTTGGTCATAGATGGATGTGATGCGCCTGGCCAAATTGCCAGCTCTGTCGAAAATTCTCTCTTCTTTCGCAACGGTGACTCCGTAGGAGTCTTTTTTTTCTACGAGCACTAGGTGTCCATTCGCATCATCGCGTTCGATTGTTTGATTTCCAAGGGGATCAATGGTTTTTTTTTGTTGCACAGTCTGACCGAGGGAATTTGTTACAGTCTGGTACTGAATCTCGCTACAGGCTCCTAAGGGATCTCGATGAGAAATGAGTCGCCCTTCTTCATCATAGACAAAGGTGTCATAGGCTTTTCCCTCTGATGTTTGGCGAGTAGCCGAAGTTTTGCGCCCCTCTTCATTGTAGGTAAATGACATCCAATTTTCGATTTCTCCGTTAGGACCTGCTTCCCACTGTTCAAGAATTTCTCCCTCGTCGTTGTAAAGTTTATGGGAAGTTGCCCCATTTTTTGTCACCGATTTGAGGTTTCCTCGAGCATCATAAGCGTAGGAGATGACTCTGCCGTCTGCATTTTCTTCTATTTTTCGCCCACGGTAATCATAACGATACGTTGTGGTTAGTCCTCGCATGTCTGTATAGGAAAGGAGGTGAAAGCTGTCATAGGACCAGTATTCTTCTGAAAGAAGCTCTCCAGAAGGTGAATAGGTTGTTTTTGAGGTTTCACGTTCTAGAGGATCATAAGTAAAAGAGGTAGTGCTTCTATCTGGATAATAAATGCGTGTAAGGGATCCTGCTAGGTTGTAGGAATACTTTGTTGTGTTTCCCTCCGAATCGGTTTCGGTTAGGATGCTCCCAAAAATATCATGGGTACACTTTGTTGTTTCGCCCAGGGAGTTTGAAGTGGCAGTAGGATTACCCATGACATCATAGAGAGTTGAAATGGTGGGGGTGTAACGCTCTCCTCTAGAGTCGACATTAGAAGGGTAATAAGTTTTTACGCTCTTACCAAAACTGTTGTATTCTTGTTTAATTTCGTTGCCGAGCTGGTCGATCAGGCTTAGCAAACATCCTTTTTGATCATAGTAAGTATTGGTGGTTTTTTCTCCTTGATGACTCATTCTTAAATGTCCATTAGGATCATAAGTAAAAGTCTGTTTTGGTTTGCCAACTTCTTTTGCTTCAATTTTTCTGCCGAATTGATCATATCGGAATGTTGACTCGCGCCCACTTGGTGTGGTTTGTTTAACGAGATTTCCCTGATTATCGTAGCTGTAATATAGAGTATAGGCGCTCTGGTCAGGATATGTGACGGTTTCCGTCTCTACTCTACCTTGTCTGTTATAGGTGAAGTAATGAAGGTTGGTCCATTCATCTCTCCCTAAATTAAAATCGGTACTGATGTTAATCTGTCTCTCTATCCGCCCTGTTTCCGGATCTCTCTCAAACATTTGTATGTGTCTTTCGCTTGTTACATCATCAAGGATCACTTTGATGGGAAGATTGTCTTCATCATATTCGGTGATTTCTCTGTAAATGATCTTTCCGTTTGGGCCAATCGTCTCTTTCTTTTGGATTAGATCAGTTCCGGGCAGGTAGACATATTGAATCGTTACTCCCGTTGGGCTCGTCTCTTTTTCTAGAAGGTTATTTCCCTTGTAGTAACGGAAAGATCGGACAATTTCTCGCTTGTTTTGTTGGTAATCTTTTAGGATTTCTTCAGTGAGATTCCCTCTTTTATCATACTGCAGCTTTTTGGACAGAATTGGATTTCCTGATCCATCGTTCAAGGTTTTTTTCTTAAGGCGTATGTTTTCTTTCCAATTGAAGAGAACTTCTGAATGGAGGTTGTTTGCAGCATCAAAATATTCGATTCTCTCAACTAATTCATATCCGTTTGAATAGTGATAGACGATCTTCCCACCATCAGACTTATGTACTTCCGTAATCCCATATTGATAGGTAAACTCGGCAAATGGAACCAATTCGCCGGTTTCGGGATCCGGAAGAAGCAACTGATGTACACGATCAATCTCGATTGGGGGATGATCTTTTCCCGATTTCCATCTCTTCTCTTGTTTTTCTTTGGATGCTCGATAGTAGGTTACGCCCAATTCCGCATGGTCACCAAACTTGACAGTTTCAATTCTCAGGCCATTTCCTTTTCTACTGGTTTGATAGAGCAATTGTTCACAAGGGCGAGAAGGTGATGTAACAGAATCTAAATAGAATTGTTTCTTATGTTGCTCATTGAAAGTGTATTCGAGTGCGGTTCCGTCTGAGGTTTGAATTTTTAATTTTCTCTCTTCTTCAAATCTCTGATGATCAAAGTCAAAAAAACCAAAAACTTTATTTCCTGCAGGATTTTGCACTTCAATCCTCTTGAGCCAATTTGCCTCATCGTACATGTAGACCACTCGATGCTTGCTGGGTAAAACTTCTAGATCAAGCCGCCAGTTCCTTACCTGCTTTGCGGTGGCCGATTCTGCATATCGAGTCTGGTATCCAGATAGTTCCGGGATGCGATCGCCAGAATAATGCCACTCACTCCCATCTGAGCGTAAAAGGGTCGCTTTTCCCTTTTCAAGAATCAGGCGATTATTGAGTGGATCACGCCGTGGGTTTGGATGGGGGCTTTTTTTACCCCTTTGTTCGTTCGGAAAGTACTCTTTTTCTCCATTGGATAAATAACTCCCTTTAGTAAAATATTGGAGAGTAGAACCATCTTTCTCCGTAATGGAAGGCCAAAATGAATAGTAGTAAAAAGGTCTATGCCCATCCCCATCACGTATGAATGTTTCTTCCCTAATGCCTTGCAAATGAAGATGCCCATGAGCTAGCAGAGTCCATCCACTACGGAAGATCCAGGGGCTCTCGGTGATCTCCTTTTTTCGCTCTGAGACTTCATCATAATAGGGGGAAAACCCTCTACTAACATAGGTTCTGGGGACCGTATAGGTTATAACTCCACCAATGCTTATATCTTCAAAGTTAAGGTTCAAGTCTCCCGTAACTACGTTGATATGATGAAAAAGAGCTGGGTCTGCATCTTCAAAAAAGGCATGCCCTTTCAGTAAAGCGGGAAAAAAGAAAACAAGAAGTATAGCTATCCACTTTCTCATTATCCAGTCATGGTAGTAACGTCAAAGAATTTAAGTAAAGGATACGCTGGATATACACAGCAGGAAATTCGAAATCTAAGCGCTGAAAAAGTTAGTTTGGAGATCGAAAAGTTCTTCCTAATGATGTGTGCCAACGAGAGGGGGCTTTACTTCGACTTTCATTGCTTCAAAAAGCTTTGCTGCGAAACCGTTTTGAAGATATGGAAAGGAGGAAAAATAGGGGCTATGGGGTTTTCCAGAATGTGGGTCTATAGAGATTTAATAGTAGAGATGGAACTATGCATAAGGCTATTAGGCTAAAGAAGTAGGTGTCTGAATTAAATCCGGGTGTTTGAAAAAGAACTGTTAGAGCCTGGGTAGTTGCAAATATGGAGCTGTAAAAAAGGGTCGGGGTTTGGATGGATTTACCTTTTACCCGAAAGTAAAACAGCAAGGGGGTTATAGCAATGTTCAATGCCGAGATCAAAACAAGATTCTTCAGAAGATTACCGGTTTGCGTATTTAACAGATTCATGGAAGCTAACCAGAGCGTAGATATCAAGATGGTGAGCCAGATTGCTCTATAAGGGGCTTTTTTTAGTTTCTCCCAAAAGTATCCTCTCCAGTAGAGCTCACCACCTAAAAAGCCGATAAAAAATATAAGAAGGGAGATGGGATAGGTGATTACTCCTATTTTGATCATCCCGGGTCTTTGCCAGTTGGTTTGATCTAACGGGGTGGAATCGAAGAAGTTGGTGAATGTTGTTGCTAAGATACAGAAACCAAAGCCGAGGAGTAGAGCTATAAAAAAGTAGCGGTTGGGTTTTTTAAAAATGGGGAGTTTGATTTTTTCCTTGCGGGCATAAAATATCGCAACAAACCCGGGGAGCCAAGAATACAAGGTGGAGAGTGCTAAGCTGGAAGTTTTAGGATTTTGGAGGATGCTTTGCAGGCCAAGTTCTAGGCAAATATATAGAAGAGAACAAATGGTTAAGGCTATTAGAGACTTTTTCATACAAGAACTATCTTGTAAAGAATTTGCATAGGACATGCACAAGCCAACAACCAGCAAGACAGGCACCAGCGGCCCTTGGGTCGCCACCACAGGATTGCTGACAAATTCTAGTATCATCATCACAACGATCAGCAAGAGCCATGGGAATCATGCTTAAAATCATTAAAGTGATAAACAATAATTTTTGCTGGTCAGCTCCAATACAAAAGCGAGAGGGGCTATGAAAATCAACAGATCTATTTCCCATTTTGCCAGACTGTGCACTAGGTAAAGCGGTTCGGGTAAAACTTGATCTTTCTATGGTACAAGACATTCTTTTATCTCCCCGATTTTTTTTAAGATTTGCAAGGTGTTATATGTGAATCAAGTGGTTTTCCTTGGTAAGTATTCCATTGAGCTTTGAAACAATGAAAAGCAAGGCTGGCAATTTTGGCAGTTAGATAGATCAAAACGCTATGAGTGATCAGGGTTGCTACAAGATTAGCAATTAATAAATTAGGCGCAAAAAAGAAACCGCCTTTACTCTGAATGAGGTTTTGTATTTCAAAGGCTCTAGCCATTTCAAAACATGAAGATGCAAAAAGAGTAGTCCCAACAGCAGAGCATATTACTCCTTGAGCAATGTGATTTGATTGATTGATATTCATAATATTCTCCTTAAATTATTTACAGCACCAGCTCCGGCCGCTACAACAGCAACAGGAGGAGAAAAAAGATAGGCAAGTAAGGCTGTACCTGCAGATATAGCCACGGTAGTGGCGATGCCTTCAATGACTTTAGAAAAATCAAAGCCCCCTCGGGGATTTCTATCTAGGGGCCTATATTCTTTTTCTGGCGTACTACAACATGCCTTTATTCCATAAGCGAAAGTAGCAAGAATAGAAAGTGCAAGAACACTAGTTGTTAAGATCAATGGTGTCGAACAGACAACTTCCTCATTTTTAAAACTGCACCAGAAACTAGTATTTTCTTGAATAGTGCTTGCCACTTGTTTCTCCTTAATTAAGGAGTTAGTTTATATCATCAAATTACAAATTGGGTCAATTGTTTTGTCAAGGGCGGGTGGTGGAAGTTTAGAAGACGTGGGTGAAGGCGGCGAAGAGGGAGGCGAAGGCGTCGGCGTTGCGGCCGGTGAGGGTGAACCAGGAGCCGAAGAGGAAGCCCGATTGGGGAGAGAGGTTGTATTGGATTTGGGGGGAGAAGCTGAGTTGGACGGTTGTGGGACTGGCAACCGGGATGAGGGTGGTTCCGCGGAAGTCTTTGGCCCTTTGTTGGTAGACGAAGGCAGTGTCGAAGGAGAGGACCCAGCGTTGGTTGAGTGAGTATTCACCTGAGAGGAAGGCTGTGAGGAGCTGGCCGGGGCGGATGGTGCCGCGGGTGCCGGGGCCACCGCCGTAGGCGGAGGTTTCTTTGAGGCGGGCACGGGTGGGGAAGAAGTAGCCTAGGGACCAGTGGAGGACGAAGAAGTGGTTGTCGAGGTAGAAGAGTTTTTGAAAGGAGAAGTTGGGGCCGAAGAAGTAGGCTCCTTGCCCTGTTGCGTCAATTTCGAAGTTTTCAGGCTTGAGTTGGCGAAATTTCCCCGTGGGAAAGAAGGTTTCGAAGAAGAGGCGGAAGTCGGGGACCCACGAGTCTTTTTGGTCGTCAGAGACTTGGTAGCCAAGGAGGAGGATGGTGTCGGTGAAGTGGGTGGAGGTTTTGTCTTTCCGGTGGCTTTCATTGAAGGAGGCGATGATTTCAACGCCAGTCCTCTCTGAGGTGGCAAACTGGAAGTCGATGAGGTAGTTGAGGGTCCAGATGGTGGTTTCTTTTTCAAGTTTCCAGTGGTTGTTATAGGAGCCGTAGTTGTCGAAGAGGGTGACGACGGGTTCGAGGGCCGGGTGGCCCAGTTTCATGTTGACGGCTGTCGGGGCAAGGGCAGGGCCTGTGAACCAGGGTTCATAGGGGATTTGGATGTTAGGGTGGGTGATGATTGTTTTTTGGCGGGCTAAGAGGAGGGTTGGGAGGATGAGTAAAATAATTAGGTTACGCATCTTTGTTATGATAGGCAGTGGGGGAAATTTTTAGAACGAAATTTTGGGGTGTGGTAGAATAGAGGGCGAATTTGGAGGTTATGGTGGCTACTGGAGTTACTGGAAGATTTGTCCGCTCGCCTAAACGAGAACAAGAACCCATTGTTGTTGGTAAGAAGTGGGATACTTCAATGGTGAAGTTGGCTTTTGATGTGAATTCGATCGCTGATGAGATAATTGCAGGTGCGAAGGATAGGGGCGGCGTTATTTCCAAGGAGCTTTGGGAGGTCTATGTTGATCCAAAGAAGGTGATCGAGAAGGATAAGGAGTTGATTGAGGCCCATTTAGACCGGCGGATCCAGTTGTTTTTCATGCAGTTGATCAGTGTGTATAAGACCCCCTATCATTTTGAGTGGATCGAGGCGAATGATGAGTACGGTAAGGGGAGTACGGTGAAGCTGAAGTGCGATGGGAAGGAGGAGACGTTTAAGACAGAAGCTGCCCATTCCAGTACTTTGCCCTGTATTATGGCCTATCCAAAAAAAGCCTGGGATGATGGGAAAGAGCCCGAGGGGTTTGTCTATCTGAAGCATGGACATGCTTATGCTCAGCAGAATGGAACGATGGAGCTGATTCGGTGTGTGAATCGGGCTGATATTTTAATTGATGGGACCCATAGCGATTCAAGGTTGCGCAATGAGGCGATTAAGGTTGTCAATGCTGTAGCTGAAGGGAAGTATGGCCCAAGAGCTGGGATGGAGAAGTTTGTTGAGCTTTTAGAGGAGTATATTGAGAAGGGGATTGCAAACCAGAAAAAGGAAGATGATCGGACGTTAGCTTTGAAGTGCTATTTAGACAGAGTACGGGAAGTGTCGGTTTCTATGGCTGAAGACGAGGGCTATTTTGATCAGCTTTTAGGGGTGAAAATTGGGCATGAACGGGAAGATGTTTTGCGCAAAGAGGTGTACCAAAAGAGGTTTAAGCTGATCCAGGACTGTGAGAGCATTCATAGTCAGATTGCCAGAGATATTTTAGATGCGCAAAATGCGATGCTTAAAACAAACAAGACGAGTTTGAAAAAGGTTGATTATCGGTTGCGGTACGCCCTTTTAGAGGATTCGAGTCCTCTTTTTACGAGAAGGATGGAGAAGCTTTTCTGTACGTCTCTTGCTCAATTGCAAGCTGGCTTAGATCAGGACGAGGGGAGGATTAGAGTTTTCGAAGGGAAAGAGAGGCTCCGCAGTTTTAAGGAGACCCATAAGAAAGCAATTGCTGACTTGAAGAGGACCCTTCGGGTTAGGTTTTATTCGATGAGTAGCGCTGAGCTTGATTACCGGAGCGAGTTGTTTAAGGCTCTTCGGTGGAATTTAAACGGTTGGCGCCAAAGAGAATTTGTGACAGCTTTTGAGAAGAAGTATCCGGTTGAGCCGATGAGCATTCCTATGGTGAGCAGAATGGAGCAGAGGACAAGGCTAAATACAAGGGCCTATGCAACCCCTGAGGTTCAAAGGCGGAAGGATATTGATGAGTCAAAAGCGAAGAAGATTGCGGATGCCTTTGAGGTGGATGCAGGGCTTTTCTTGCCCGCAGTGGTCTCTTCAGTCTACTAACCAAACTTTTTCGTTTGCTCTTTTAGAGAACTTCTATGAAGAGGGTTAGCCAAAATTTTCTTATATAAGGCTCTTTTTCTGTGAGTTCGAACGAGATAGATCCTCCCGTTTCAGGTGAAGTGTAGGGGCTTTTCGTTTTTTTGGTAGCAGTCGGGGTTAAAATCTACTTGCGGGGATTTTTAGGCCAGGGTATGATGGTGCCCTATTCTCAATGCGGAAGTGGCGAAACTGGTAGACGCGCTAGCTTGAGGGGTTAGTGAGAGCAATCTCTTGGGGGTTCAAGTCCCCCTTTCCGCATTTTATTCCTCGCTTATTCATCAATTTTTTCTAGACAAGATACTCCAATATCTTAAATCAGGGGAAATGCGCTTCGTGGAATAAGAGTTCCGCATCCGGTTCCATTTTCTAGGGCCAACGTTGATTTGTTCAGAGTCAAAGTGATGTCCTGGATGCTTCTAGGCGGCATTATCAGCGTGGTGCGTTGACTCGTCCTATGAACGGTGATTCGCGCATGGGCTAGGAGGTTTATCGTTTCCTGAGATTCTAGGGAGTCTTTGGGAAATGCTGTCGTGGCTCTCGAGGTAATGCCCCCAAGATTTACAAGGTCATTTTTTAAGTGTAAACTAATAAATCCTCTTGAAGTGATTTCACCTAGAACAATGAGGCTCTCAGCTGTGATTGAAGCGCTGTTACAGGTTATGGTTCCTCTTATGATAATGGTTCTTCCCGGTTCATTTATATATAAGTGGTTGCAGAAACTGTTTTTTATCCAGAGGGTTTTCATTTATTCCTTTAAATTTTTTCTTTGAAGAGGTTTTGGGTTTTTCTGTGGAGGGTTTCAGAGACGGGGGTGGCTTTTAGTTCTTGGATCGAGCGGGTGTTTGTCAGGGTGAGAAGGGTGGTCCATTCGGGTGTTGTAAAGGTGGGGGGCTTGTGGTCGATGGCGAGGTGCCCTTCGTGTTTGAGGAGTTTGAGGAGGTAGGATGTGGTTAGCGGGAGCGGATCTTGGAAGGTGGGCAGGTGTCTCAGGTAGGTGAGTGTAAGGGTGTAGAGGTCGGGGGC
>CAYGSB010000012.1:0-47313 GCA_964352505.1 uncultured bacterium | reverse complement strand
CAGTTGATTATGGGAAACGTCCAACTCTCTTAAGTCTACGAGCTTTCCAATTTCAGGAGGAAGAAAAGAGAGACCACAGTCGGAAAGATTCAATAGAGTAATACTTGCCAAGGCTCCCTGATTATTTGGGTCATTTAAGTAAGCTCTTGCTTCATCAACATGGCTAAACGGTTCAGGTCCCATCCCCAATACCTTCCCTATGACATTGGCAACGCGTAAAAGGTCTCGGTCTTTTTTTCTTTGTTTCAATTCAACCAGAGAACATTGGATTGCGCGATTTATTGGGCCGGGGGCTTCCGGTCTGATAAACATAGAGGAAATATAATTTTTGATTCTCTCATGTATTGTTGTAGTCCCATCAAGATTTGTTATGCTTTTTTTAAGCTTCTCCATCATTTCTGCCCTATCGCGGTAGGTTATACCGAAAACTTTAGCCACAGACTCAAAATAGGGTTGGGCTCCTTTGATATGGGCTTTTGAAACTCTAGAGAGCCTTAGGGCATCAGAGAATGGCAGGCTTGGATTGAACATAGCCTCGAGTACCGGACTCTGTAAGAATTGGTTTGATGTTATTTCGTTCATTGGGGTTATTATAGCAAAAATAGAGTTTTATTTAAATAAAATTATTAATACTACAATCAACTGATAGAAACACCCATTTTAGTTCGTAAACAGTTTAAATCAGGAGGCTACAAGAGGGTGGTTGATTTCATAGACGAAAGCAGATGCAAAGCACTATGGCTGAACAGGAAAAGTGAGCTATCAAAGCCAGAGCCGGCCTATTAGCATAAAATTCTCGTGTGCTGAGCTCTGGAGGTAGAAAAAGTCAAATTTAACGGATTTTTCGACTTTATCTCTATTTTTGAGGCGATTTTTTCTTTACGCGACCGAGGAAAATAGCCCCGAGGCCGAGAAGGGTAAAGACGAGAGAAATGAGCCTGCCTACTATTGGAACCCGGTAGACAAGGAAAAAAAGTAACAGAGCCACAGCGAAAGTGAGGAGACTGTCTTTTTTGAGCCACTTTTTGGCTAAGTAGGTATTGCCAAACCAGAGGATCGGGATAACTTTTGCGATATAAAAACCCATTAAGCTCAGTGCAGCAAGGGCAATAGCCAGCGGGAAGCCGAGGATCGTGATAAAAAGGACAAGAGATGCGATCGGAAGGAGGATCATGATGAGCACCCCAACCCAAAAAGCCCTCCAGGGCGATCTGATCATTGCTGCAATACTCGCATCGAGCTTTTTTCGAGAAATCTTAAGGAGCATCCACCCCGAAACGAACGTGAAGAAAAAGTTCATCAAGAGAGATGCGATTCGTCCGCCTACAACAAACCCATGCTTCCACTTCCGCTTGATGATGTCTCCTAACGGGGAAGATTGGTAGTTGATAGCACCCTCAATTTTTGCCCCAGAGTCAATGAACGCCTCAGCGTCGCTGCTATAGGTGAGGTCTCCTCCGATTAGAGCAAGGGAGCCAAGGCGGAGTGTTCCAACGTAGGCCTGAACGTTTTTTTCAATTGTACCTTGTATTCTGGCGTTTGACGCAGAAAGAGTCGCATTCCCTTCAATGGTTCCAAGGACCTCTAGATGTCCTGCAGTAATGACTGCATTTCCCTGAATTTTAGCTTCCGGCGCAATTTGGAAGCTCCCTGCAAAAATGGTGAGATTGCCTCCCACGATCCCCTGCATGTCGATCTGTCCACCCCCAAGGCGGGCATTACCTAAAATGGTGCCGGGTACGTCGATCGACCCCCCAAAAGCGATGACCGATCCTGTAACATTCCCATCAATGACAATATGCGAGCCAAACGCATAGACATCCCCATCAACGACCCCAGAGATTTCAATGGTGCTACCAGACGCAAAAAAATCCCCCTGATGGATCTGTTTTTCTGGGAGAATCACAAAGTCGTTTTCATCTGCTCCAAACAGTGGGACGAAGAAAAGAACGACGAAAATGATAAAGCGGAGGGGGTTACTCATCATCTCTGGTTATAGTGGCTAGGATCTTATTGATCAATCCATAGCTATGTCCTTTCCGCATGAGTGACTGGATGACTTTGTCCTTTTTTTCAGGAAGATTTTTAAGGTGCTTTTTTTCAATGTAGGAGCGAAGAAGATCCTCATCCTCTTCACAAGAAAGATCCATCTCCCCTGCTTTTTGACGGAGCTTATGGCTGATGACCATCGGCCCATACCCCCTCCTCTTCTGGGACTCAATAAAGCGAGCGGCAAGCTCTGCGTCGTTGAGATATCCCCGTGAGGTCAGTTCTTTTATGAGCGGGTCTATTTCCCCCTTTGGGTACCCTTTTTCTAAAAGTTTCGCAGAGAGCTCCCGGGAGAAATAGGGGCGCCGAGCGAGGAGAAAATAGGCTTTGGCTTTTATCGGTTGCATATCGGATACTATAATGGATGAAAGCGAAAGATGTCCAAGTTGCCTTAAAAAAGAGGGCTGATCCCGACAAAATCGATGGATTAAAACGGTTTTTCAAGACCGGCCCTGGCCAATATGCAGAGGGTGATCAGTTTATCGGCATCCCCGTCCCTGAGATTCGAAAAGTTGTGAAGGGATTTGTAGAGCTTCCTCTCAGCGAGATCGAGATCTTGCTTAAATCTCCCATCAACGAAGAGAGGTTAGCTGCCCTACTTCTTCTGGTTGCTCAGTTTAAAAAATCGCCTAAGGAAGTGTTTGACTCCTATATCTCCCATACAAAATATGTGAATAATTGGAACCTTGTCGATAGCTCGGCTCATTACATTGCAGGGCCCTACCTTTTTGAGAGGGACCATTCGATTTTATTGGAGATGGCCCGATCTAAAGATTTGTGGGAGAGGCGGATCGCCATTATTTCAAGTTTCTACAATATCAAAAAAAAGAATTACACACTTCCCCTTGCACTGATTGAAATCCTGTTAGAAGATTCCCACGATTTGATCCATAAGGCAGTTGGATGGATGCTAAGAGAAATTGGGAAGCGCGACAGAGAGATTTTACTCGAGTTTTTAGACCAATATGCTCCGAAAATGCCCCGAACGGCCCTTCGCTATTCAATCGAACACCTCCCCCTAGACAAGAGAAAATTTTACTTGGCAATCCGATAGCCTTCTCTCCTTGAAATTTTTCTTTTTCCCAGGTATCCTAAAGGTAAGGAAGGTAGCTCTATGTCAACAACTCCCCCAGGTGGTCCGACGGGCCCAGGACACACCCCAGAACCGATCAAACCCGCAGGAGCTCCCAAGGGACACCCCGGGACACCAAAAGAAGAACCCAACATTTCCAACTCCCCTTTTGCAAAAATGTTTGCCCGAAGTGGTGCAGTCCTTACACAAAAGCAACTGCACATGATGATGAGTAGCCTACTTAAGCAAACTCTCACCGAAATCAAGAGGGAAGATGCTCGCTGGAAAAAAGCTATGAAAAAACTCAAAGACGAAATTGAAGGTAAAAATTGAGCGATAAACTCACTGTCTCAACCGAAGATTTGGGGCAACGCCTTGATAAATTCCTCGCAAAACACTTTCCCGAGCACTCTCGAAGCTATTTCCAATATCTCATCGATGAGGATTTTGTTCTCCTCAATGGACTTCCCGTTAAAAAACAGAAGAAATTAGAAAAGGGTGACGAAGTAGAAGTTACATTCCAGCTTACCCCCCAGTTAGACGTCCAACCTGAAGCAATTGATTTGGATGTCCTCTATGAAGATGCCAACCTCCTGGCGATCAACAAACCGGCCGGAATGGTTGTCCATCCAGCTCCCGGAGCCTATACGGGAACCTTTGCAAACGCCCTCCTTCACCACTGCAAGACCTTAAACCCTGAGGAGTTTGATCGACTCAGACCGGGAATTGTCCACCGTTTAGACAAAAATACGACAGGCGTTCTTTTAGCTGCAAAAAACCTTAAAACGCACAAAAAGCTGATCGAGCTTTTTTCTAGCCGCCAAATCGAAAAGAAGTATCTCGTGGTCTGCGCCGGTGTCCCTAAATCAGGCGAGTATTCTGCCCCAATTAAACGGCATCCGATCCACCGAACCGAGATGACCGTAAGCCAAGATGGGAAAGAGGCGATCACCCAATTTAAAGTTCTAGCTCGTAGACAGGGCCTTTCCCTTGTAGAGGCAACACTCATTACCGGAAGAACCCATCAAATTCGGGTCCACCTGAAAGACATGAACTGCCCGGTGCTTGGTGATCCCACCTATGGCAGCAGTTCTGTGAACAAGAAGTATGGAGTTGAAAGGCAAATGCTCCATGCACACTCGTTAAAACTCACCCATCCCATCTCAGAAACATCTCTAGAGGTGTTTGCTCCTATTCCACCCGATATGAAAAATTTTATTGATCTCATTGGGCAAGCTTGACTAGAATAGTCAGAACATTTCTCAACTTGCTAGAGGATCGAAAATGAAAGAATTCGTTGAATATATCGTCAAGAACTTGGTCGATAATCCAGATAAAGTACGTATCAATGAAATTGGCGGCACCCATACCCTAATTATTGAGCTCGGTGTCGAAAAGTCAGACATTGGCAAGATCATCGGAAAGAAAGGAAAAACGATCAACGCGATCCGTACCCTTCTCATGTCGGTCGCCAGCCGCAATGGGCTTCGCGTTAATTTAGAAATCATCGAAGACGGCGAAAAAGTCTCTACCGAGACCGAAGGTGAAAGTAATTAATTATTGAACTCGACTTTGTAACTTTATATACTCGAAAACCTAGAAACATTTGTTTTCGAGAGAGCTATTTAAAACAGGAAGGGGTAAAAAAACCCTTCCTGTTTTAAATAGCGACCAAGTTCAACCGTAAGCTGAACGGCAGGAGATAAATAGCCGGGGCAGGCGGGTATATAAACTTACAAAGTTGAGTTGTAGGCAAGTTGAAGCCCTTGACTTTGCCTAAATTAGCAACATATAACCTTTTGGAAATCAATTAGATCTAAAATTTTCAAAATTACATTGAACCAAAACCTTGTCTTTGTACATACTCTGATGTACAATATGGAATGAAGTCTTGAAAAAGAAGGACCTTGAAAAACGACTTTCAAAATTGGGGTGGCGTCTCCTTCGTCATGGAGGGAAGCACGACTATTGGACAAATGGTGAAGTACATGAGGCGGTCCCTAGACATAGAGAAATTAACGAATTGTTAGCAAAAAAAATACTAAAAACAGCAGAGAGTTATCCACCTAAAGAGTGAAGTTATGGAACTAGAGGGAGCAGTTTTTAAAGACGGGAGAATATGGATTATTGAGGTCCCATCTCTTAATCTTATGTCACAAGGCAAAACCAAAAAAGAAGCTCTTGGCATGATTGTTGATGCAGCGCTTGGTCTTGCAGAATGCTATTTTGACTCTGAAATTGAAGAAAACTTTAGCATTACGGCTACAGAATACGATAAGGATATTATCGGACTATCTGCCACTAACAACAAGCTCTTATTGGCACTCTCCTTGAAGCGGCAACGAGAAAAAAGCGGCTCAACGGTCCGAGAAGCTGCTGCGCGATTGGGGTCTGCCTCCCCCAACGCATATGCCCAATATGAAAAAGGCAAAATGCGAATTTCGATTGAAAAATATGATCAG
Source organism: uncultured bacterium (assembly GCA_964352505.1). Classification (GTDB taxonomy): domain Bacteria; phylum Chlamydiota; class Chlamydiia; order Chlamydiales; family Rhabdochlamydiaceae; genus Sacchariniichlamydia. The sequence continues at coordinate 41,730 of CAYGSB010000012.1, read as the reverse complement.
TTATTAAGAGCTATTGACCCGCTTCGTCGTAGCTTACTTCGCGTTGTTTAGAGTCGTCAGTCTCTACCGAGACCGAAGGTGAAACTAACTAATCAATTGAGGTAAGTAGGGCGAGATCATCGCCTTGCGAGAATTAATTGTTCCTGCTGGGAAGCGGATGATTGCCATCGAGCTTCCCTTCTTTGTCTTATCAGACATATGATAACTGACTGTTGTTAAAAAGCTCTCTTTGAAGATTTTGCCAAGCTCTTGGGCCTCTGGTCCAATCAACTCAACATCAATTTCCTTTTCAATCCCTGCGATTTGTTTCGATGAGCGGAAAGCATTCAAAAAGCCCATCAAATGTTCGATAGACTGCTCTGTCATGGGGATCCATATCCACAGCTCGTCTTTATGTTGGTACTTCCCTTCCTTGCCTTTAAACAGATCATCTGCGCCACTGACGGTGCTTGTCATTTGAAGATAGAGATCAACCTCTCTTCGATCAGCGAAGAATTCCTGAGAGCTTTTGATCCAAGTCTCTCTTAGCTTGGCAGCATGAGTGGAATAGGAAGCAAAGTTGCTCGCAAAAAGTTTCGTTTGGCCAACACGAGCGCACCCATTTTGGAGCTTTGTATCGATAAAGATACTCGATTCTTTTCCTTTAGCGCAGAGTTCTAGGTTTTCTTCTACAAGTTGCTCCTTAGCCATATAAATCTTCTGATAGAGAGAATACATGTCGGGATGCCGAAGAATTTTTGTCGCAGCACGGTCTACAAAGGTTTCGTCTTGGACAAGGTCATCAAAATCAATGATCTCTACCTCTTTTCCTTCCATCAGTGATTTGAGTCTGTTGAGCAGCTCCGCCACCACGGAGACATCCCGCCTGGAGACTTTTGTGAGGAGATCTGTATCATCTAAAATCGCATAGAGAAAATGGAGATACTCTACAAATTCTCGAAGAGGGTCAATAAAGTAGGATTCCTTATCTTGATTCGAAACTGCTTGCAAACGACTCATAAGCCTTTGCATAACCCGTCTGTTTACAGGATTGGAGAGGTCTTTTTGGACATCGGCTATTTGCCCTTCGATCTCTTTTCGACTCATCCCACAAGTGCTGTATTTGTCATTTATCCCAAACGCGAGCATTGCTACCATCGTATTTGAAGACTGCGCATCGGAAATATAAGCCACAGGGGGTGTCTGCGTGTTGAGGGAGACTTTGTGGTGATCGATTACGCTGATCACCTCAAAATAGGAGGGGATCTTTGTCTCATCCCGGTTGCAAAAGTCGCGCAGAGTGACCGTCCCTAAAATTGGCTGCTGAAGATCTCGAGCACGGACAACGCCAAGGGGGATCAGTTTCCCCTCCTCATCAGAAGAAGTAACGGTCAAGTAGGGATAATTGGCCATTTTGCTCTTGAGTTCATCGACATCGGCCCGGTAGCTGACAACCTGCGGAAGATAGCCGAAGACGTTTGTCTTGATATCAAGGGCTACTTCAAGCCGCTCAGTATAGAGACGGACATTTTGAATCGCCCGGTCGAGAAGGGCAATGATTTCTTCGAGGCTGTGAAAAATTTCAGGGCGATCTTCAACGAGATTGCCGCTGGCATCAAAAAGCGAAGAGTCGGCAAGAGAGAGAACCTTGTCGACACACTCTTGAAAATCAAAGAGGGCTCGATCTTTCATACTCTGTGCAAATTCAGCAAACGTCGCATTCAGCCCTTTCTCCACCTTAAGGACTTTTTGCAAATACCCGTCTATGTATCTTTGTTGCTTTTCGGAAAACTCTTTTGCCGGATCACACTCTTTGATTTTGGTGCCAAAGATCCCCTCAACAAATTTGGGCAGGTCTTTTTTGCTCAGTTTCTTTTTTGCAAAAAGGGAAACCAGACTTAGGTGGAGATTATTCTCAAACCAGCGAAGGCAATTGTTGAGAAGCATGATTACTTGCCGGACCCCCTCGACATCAAAGCTGCGCCAATCACCTAAAAAATACCCGAGTTCATCGACAAGGATTACTGCTTTTTGCGTTCGTTCATGATCGATAGCCAGGAAAGAGTCATTCGTATGCTGTTTAATCACCCCTCGCTGGGTCATCAATTCAAGACTCGAAAGGGCTAAAGTTTCTCTAGATTTTGCAACATGATGAAATACATTTGGACCAAAGATATGATGAAATAGAAGGGCTACTTCAATGCTCGATGCAGGCGCACCACCCGGAACATTCCAGATGTGGATCCCTTCAGAAACCCTCGCTCCGAAGGCGTCTACCCACCCCCAAAATGAGGCGATCGTCGTATCCAAGTCGGGTGAGCTGTGGGCCGTGACAAAATGACTGCCAGGATGAACTTTGCCCATGCCTACTGGAAAAATGGTTTGATAGTCGTCCCGAGGGATCCATTTGCCGATCAGTTTGGCGCGTACACGATAATTGTCTTCCTCAGAGAGGCCTGAGAATTGGTTGAGCCAGATTTCAAAACTCGAGAGGGAATAATTGATCAAGAGATCTTGCCTTGCGACCTGGTCGAGAAATTCAACAACGGCAATGAGCAAAAAGCAGTCTTCAGGTGCCTCTAAGATCAATTCCAAAAGGGCACGGTTAACCAGCTCACTCTTCTGCTTGTGATTGAGCTTAGCGTACTGCGGCGTCTTTATCCCTTTGAGAAGTTTTTCGACCTGCTCAAAGCGATACGCACTTAACACAAAATCCCCGAGGAACTTTGCCTTTGATATTGGCCTTTGGGCCGTATGTTTCTTTGCCATTTGGACTGGGCAGGACTTGAACCTGCGACCCTCCGCTTAGAAGGCGGATGCTCTATCCGGCTGAGCTACCAGTCCATAGTTGAACTCTATAGTTTAAGGGTAAATCCAGCAACTTTCAAGAGGAAAAAGAACAAGAATCATCAATTTATCAATTCTTCTGGGACTAGTTTATGGAAATCTTCCTGAGACTTGGAGAGACGAGCATAATCTTCAAATGAATTGATGATGTGGGGACGGACGAAAATGAGGATGTTTCTCTTTTCGCTGAGCCGTTTGTTTTTAGAAAAAGCTGCACCGAGGACTGGAAGTCCGCCTAAGCAGGGGATCCCCATTTTTTGGTAGGAACGGGCGTTGCGAGCCATCCCGCTAAGGACGAGAAAGTGGTTGTCCGGGACGTGAGCGAGGGTCGACATGTTGGTTTTTGTTGTGCGGATCCCCTCCACCTCCGATGAGGAGGTCATCGGGTCGTCGATCGCTTCGGTGATCTGCTGATCGATATCGAGGGTGATCACGTCGTCATCACCGAGCATGGGGGTTATGCTAAGTGCAACTCCAATATCGCGATACTCAATGTTTGCTGTCGTCTGTTGGCTATTGCCAACAGTTGAAACGATCGATCCGGTGAATGGAAGGTTGTCCCCCACAAAGATTTTCGAATTTTTATTGTCCTGGGTAATCAGTTTTTGGTTGAGGACGATCTTGCTATCACCATCTGTATCGAGAGCTGAAACAAGGGAACCGAGGGTAAGAAAGGTTTTCCCTTTGTGGAGAATCATGTCACCTATAATTCCAAGATCAAAGCCGCGGCCCAAGGGAATTTGGCTAAGCCCTGAGATTGATCCTCCCGAATTCGCTGCTTGGACAGACTGGGCAAAACCACTTGATTTTGAGGGGAAATTTCCCGCCCCAAAAGCGATTTTGTCTTTGAATTTTCCACCACCGACCCACTGGAGACCAAATTCGGTGTTCTTCTTCGCATCGGTTTCTAAAACGAGGACCTCAATGAAGACCTGTTTCCGGGGAATGTCGAGGGTTTTGATGAGTTTATCAAGCTGGACAACTGCCTCGCTATCTCCTGTGAAAAAGAGCGAGTTGGTCGCTTTAACTGACTGGATCGTTTGGATCGCCTCGAGAAGCTTGACCGGCTTGTTTTTGCGGGAGCTCATATCTGCTGCGATCTTTTTTAGAGCCCCTTCAATTTCATCACCCTGGTGGTACCGAAGCTTATAGGTCGCAAACTCCATCTCAGTAGCGGGCATCGAGGGGATCTCGCCGGCAAGTAGTCGATCTGCTGCAAACTTTGTGTTTTTTTGTAGGTAGTGCATCCCGTTTTTTAGATCATCCTCTGAAAGACGGTGGACAACATAGTAGCTCCCCTCTTCCGAAACACCAAAACCATGCATCCGAAGCATCTGAACAAGTGCCTGAACAATCTCATCGGAAGACATCGGCCTTCCAGAAGACATGGTGATGTTGAATGAGAGCTCCCGATGATCAAAAATGAAGTTGGCTTTGGTGATTTTGCTAACAAAGCGGATGAACTCAATTGCAGGGACATCATTAAAGTTAATGTGGTGCTCTTCTGCATTTCCAACTGTTGAAAAAAAGAGAAGAAAACACAAGAAGATTTGTTTCATTTTATTCATATAGTTCATGCTCCGGCACGAACATGTTATTCCGATTCCTGTTTTTTTAAAAGGGGAAACTTTCAGTTGCTCTAAAAGAATTAATCGGGAAAAATATTTGTGGCACCAAAGAGGTTTTGTATGGAAGCAGTAACAATCGACAATTATGATATTAAAGCGCACGAGCGCTACGCGACCGACCAATCAGCACTTGAACTGACACTGATTCGCGACGCTAATTTAATCCCCCAACACTTAGAATCGGCAGTGGGACATTCAGTCCTCGCATCGAAGTGGGAAGAGCTTTTTGAAACACACCTTCATCGCCATCCGTTCGCCAACTTCACCCCTCCTCCCAACTATATGATGATGCGTAATCGCTTTTTCTCCTATTCCATTTCCCCTGATTTTAATTGGATCGAAGATACCCGGGATGAAGAAGAGGAGGAGCAAAAAAAGGAAGAAGAGAGACAAGCGAAGAAGTACAAAAAGAAGATCGAAGCAAAAACAGCGAAAATGATGCCGATTGCTCTATTTGAAAAAGATCGGACTGCACTCCTCAACTTGATCGATTCGATCCAGTCTTTGAACGGTTTAATTCGGGAAATCCATGCGCGAAAGATCCAATACCAAAAAGGTTAAGATCACCCTTGTTGGTGAATCGGGGAAAATGGGACAGATGATCACTGAGCTGGCCTCCAAAGACCCAGAGGTTGAAATTGTTAGGAGTGGGGATGTTGTCATTGATTTCTCGACGCCTGAAGGGACGAAAAAAGCGATCGATATGGGTAAGCCACTTGTCTGTGGTACGACAGGACTGAGTGAAGAAATCTTTCAGGATTTGCAGGCTCTAGCAAAAAAGGTTCCCGTCCTCTACTCTCCAAACTTTAGCATTGGGATAGCCCTTTGTTTTGAAATGCTCGAAACCGTGGGGGAAAAACTGAAAAAACTCTCGAAAATCACGATTCAAGAAACGCATCACACACAGAAAGTTGACAGTCCGAGCGGTACAGCTAAAAGGCTGGGAGAACTCCTTGATACAGACGCAATTACCTCGGAGCGAATAGGGGATGTGATCGGAGTCCATCAAGTCAAATTTCTCTTTGATCATGAGGAACTTATTTTGAAGCATGAAGCTTTTTCAAGAAAAGCTTTTGCAGAGGGAGCCCTCATCGCTGCAAAGTTTCTTTTTAATCGCCCAGCTAAAATTTATAAACTTTCCGATGTTTTTCATTGAAAATAAGGGGTGTTTTCGAAGATAATGTCATACAGTATGCACGAAGTGAGTGTTGGGAACCTAATCCTAGGAAGCGGTCAAGCACTTGCCCTCATCTGCGGCCCATGCGTAATTGAGAGCGAGAGTAGCACCCTTTCCTCCGCAAACTTCCTCAAAAATCTCTCCGAAAAGCTTGGAATCCCCCTCATTTTTAAGTCTAGCTATGACAAGGCGAATCGGTCGTCTGTCGAGTCCTTCAGGGGCCCTGGTTTAGATCAGGGCCTTTCTATTTTAGAGAAAGTCAAGAAAGAATTTGAAATACCCGTCATAACAGATGTTCACTCCCCTCACGAAGCCCTAGCTGCCTCACAAGTATGCGATGTCCTTCAAATCCCCGCTTTCCTATGCAGACAGACCGATCTACTCCTGGCGGCAGGACAAACCGGCAGAGCTGTAAACATCAAGAAAGGGCAGTTTATGGCCCCTTGGGACATGGAAAATGTTGTGGAGAAGCTCCAGTCTACAGGCAATCAAAAAATCATCCTTACCGATCGAGGGACAAGTTTTGGCTATAACAATCTGGTGAGTGATATGCGGGGAATCCCGATTATGCAGTCCTTCGGCTACCCGGTTTGCTTTGATGCGACCCACTCGGTTCAACTTCCCGGAGGGAATGGGAAGACCTCAGGTGGTCAGCGCCAGTTCGTTGAGACTTTGGCCAAATCAGCTGTTGCAGCAGGTGCAGACCTCCTCTTCCTAGAGGCGCATCACAACCCTTCTGAGGCGCAGAGTGACCGAGGGTCACAGATCCCTTTTTCCGATTTAGAGAGGCTCCTTCGCCAAGTAATCCGGATCCACGAGGCTCTCCAAGAGAAGGAGGACGCTCGTGTTTAAGAAACAGATGGCCCTTACTTTTGCCTTACTTCTGCCCCTCTGTGGCATTTGGATCTACCAGCTCGCTTTTGTTCGACCAGGTGATATCGCCCTCTATAAAGAGATGGTCCAACTCAAAGAAATCGCCTCTTCGAACTCTTCTGCTCCGACTAACCAACACAGACAACAAGTCCAAAAAGATATTTGGTTTACACAAGATGACTGCTCCCGGCTTCACTACCAAATTGCGAGCGAAGGCTCTACTCTCACCCTAACTCCTGTCAAAAATAGATTCGAGGTTGTAGAGACGCTTCAAGGGATCAAATGCTGGATGCAAGATAAGCTCATCCACGATGACGTGGGTGAAAATCTTATGCAACAAGCCCGCCTGATCGAGGCAGTCGATGGAATCTATCGCCATACGACGCAAGAATTCTTGGCCAATGGTGTGACCCTATCTATGTATCGACTACCCGGGCACCAACTCCCCAAAGGGCCGGTGAGTGAAAACGACGCCTTTTTACGGGGCGTAGCTCATGATATTTCCTTCCTCTTTAGCGGGAAGACCCCGCAATTTCAAGCGGCCCAATTCCAGGCGACGATGGTGAAGGAATGAGGTATTTTCTTTTATCTTTCCTCTTCCCCCTCCTTCTAAGCGCAGAAATCAAAACCTCGTCCATCTCTTCTCAAAGAGCCTCGTATGATGGCAATGCCCTTATTCTCAAGGGAGAAGTGGAGCTTCAACATTCTCTCGGCACTATGCATTCGGGAGGAGCCCGGCTAATTCGGGATAAAAAAGAGGGCCCCTTCTCGTCAATACTTCTCACCGATGAAGTTCTTATTGCATTGAAAAATCGAGGAGAAATCTCCTGTGGAAAAGCAAATTTTGATTTCGAAGCGATGAGAGGAAATTTTGTCCCAAAAAGTGGTGGGATGATCCAGTTTAGGAACCTCTTAGCAGGCCCTCTCTCTTTCTCGAGTAAAAGCGCTGATGTTGAATTCGAAAAGGAAAATGACCTGTTAAAAGTCACAAAAGTAGACGCAAATGAAACCGTCGAGTTGCAATACGGAAAAGAGTTTTTTCTCACAGCAGATCATGCAGTCTATACTGATGGTGAGTTTTCCTCGGTTATCGCCGAGCCAAATTGCGTCTTGACCCACTACGATGATCGGATTACAGCCGAGAAAGTCGAATTCCTTCCCCAAAGCTCTAAAGTGATCCTGACCGCCCCTAAAGGGCGCCTTACCCCCTCCAGTTTTTCTTCCACTCAAGGGGTTGATTTTTCCTGCGATCGTCTGATATGGGAAAGAGTCCCCCAAATACTCACCCTCCGAGGAAATGTTTCTGTCCAAGACGCTGGTATTGGGGATATCCGCTGTGACGAAGAAGTTGAACTGAGACAAAGAGAAGAAAATGGGAAATGGGCGCTCAGCAGCATTACAGCTAAAGGCAAAACCGAGATCACCTACCAGCTAGACGAAGATTTTAAACACCTTCTGATTTGCTACGGACAGATGCAGGTTGACCAAGACAGGCTTGTCCTAACTCTTGATAGTCCACATGAGCAACCCATCGAATACTTCCATGATGAGATGAAGTTATGCGCAGATAGAGCAGAGCTCGACTACACCGAAGAAGGGAAAACTATTAAACCCCGTCGACTACTGCTAGCTGGTAACGTCCACCTATTTATCGAAAATAATCAATCCAGGTGCAGTATTGCCGACCAATTCGCCTTCTACCCGGAAGAGAAGAAAATGGTCCTCTGTGCCCAAAATGGAAACAATGTTTTGTTCTGGGATGAAGAAAAAGATCTCTCGATTAGCGCAAGGGAAGTACATATTTTCCGAAATGAAAAAGGAGAAAACGTCAAAGGGGTTGGAAACGTCCGCTTTGCCTTCTCTTCTGCTGAAAACGAACTACTAAAAAAAATCTTCCCATTTTACAAGGCGAAGGGGGTATCTAATGAATGACGGCGCAACACCAATCATCCTCAAAGCACAAAACCTGACAAAATCGTATGGGGGCAAAGAAGTGGTCTCCGGACTTTCGTTCCAAGTGCGAGAAGGTGAAGTGGTCGGTCTTCTAGGGCCAAACGGAGCCGGTAAAACGACAGCCTTCTACATGACCATCGGTTTGATCGCCCCCGAATCGGGAAATGTCTACTTCCAAAACCGGGACGTCACTGAGAGCCCCATTCACGAAAGAGCCCGCCTAGGAATGGGCTACCTCGCCCAAGAACCTTCGGTCTTTCGCCATATGACCGTTGAGGAGAACATTCTTTGTATTTTAGAGACCCTCCCCCTTAATCGTTCCGAGCGAAAAAAAAGATTAGAAGAACTTCTGGCAGAGCTGCACCTGGAGAAACTAGCAAAAAAGAAAGCGATAAGCCTCTCTGGAGGGGAAAGACGCCGCTTAGAAATCACCAGAGCCCTCGTGAAACAACCTACCCTCCTCCTTCTCGATGAACCTTTTGCAAATATCGACCCCCTTGCAGTCAACGACGTAAAAAAAATGATTCGTCATCTAAGAGAAAAAGGGATAAGCATCCTCATAACAGATCATAATGCTAGAGAAATTTTCTCCATTGTCGACAGAAGCTACCTTGTCCAAGAAGGGAAAGTGCTTATGTCAGGCTCGGTGAATGAACTTTTAGAAAATAAAGAAGCCAGGTCAACCTATTTCGGAGAGGACTTCAGACTATGAAAGTACTTAGATTTCTGCGCTCAGTTTTTTGGCCAATAGAGAGAAGTGAAACCAAAAAGGTTCTCTCGATGCTCATTTTAATGGGCCTGCTCTGCATTTGTTATAGCATCCTACGCAACCTGAAAGATACCGTGATTTTGACAGCCAAAGCATCGGGGGCAGAAGTAATCCCATTCATCAAAGTCTGGGGAATACTCCCTGGAGCCATCCTCTTTACTTGGCTCTACACCAAGCTCCGCAGCCGATTTAACCGTGAACAGGTCTTTTACTGGATTGTAGGGGGCTTCATCACCTACTTCCTCCTCTTCGCCTTCATCATTTTTCCAAGTAGCGACTTTCTCAACATGAATAGCACTGCCGACCAGCTAAGAGCAACCCTCCCCTCTGGCTTTTCAGGGCTGATTGCGATGGTCTGCAACTGGACCTTTACAACTTTCTATGTGATCACCGAGATGTGGTCTGTTCTCGTTCTAACAGTGCTTTTCTGGGGCTTTGCCAACGACATCACTCCGATGTCCCAAGCTAAGCGCTGCTACGGCCTCCTCAATATCGGCTCGAATATGGCCCCTATCCTGGGCGGGATTCTTGCAAATTACTTTATCCAACGGGTGCTAAACTCCTCCGTCAGTTCAGATAGCCACCTTCATTACACCCTAATTAGCCTAACTGTCTTGGTCTCGGGCTTTGGAATAGCTGCAATGGGCGTCTTCTACTGGATTAACCGGAAAGTAGTCCCTTTTGAGAAAAATGCCTCTGACAGTCTTGAAGAGTCGGTCAAAAAGAGTAATAAAAAGCGGCTCTCCCTTCGCGATTGCATCCGCTACATCTCTAGATCAAAATACCTTACCTGTTTGGCTCTGATTGTCCTTGGGTATAACATCGCGATCAACTTCACCGACATCCTCTGGAAAGACCAGTTAAAAAAACACTTCACAGATCCTAATGCAATGCTCGCCCATATGAATCATGTGACCATAGGGATTGGATGCATCGCGACCTTCGGAGGCCTCCTCTTTTCGGTCTTAGTAAGACGTTTTGGGTGGACATTTGTCGCCTTTATCACACCGATGATCATGCTCGTTATGGCAATCGGGTTCTTCGGATTTATTTTCTTTGAAAATGCCCTCACAGGGATCGCTCTTGGCCTTTTTGGAACTACACCGCTGGTCATGACCGTCTACCTCGGTTCCCTTCAAAATTGCCTCTCCAAAGCAAATAAATACTCGGTCTTTGATGCATCAAAAGAGCTCGCCTTCCTCGCGCTTGATTCAGAATCACGCCTCCGTGGAAAAGCAGCGATTGATGGGCTTGGATCAGGAGTCGGGAAATCTGGCTCCTCCCTCACCTACCAAGGAATGATTTTGAGCATGGGAAGCATCTCCCAATCAGCTCCTTATATAGCTGGAATCTTAGGGCTGGTTTTTGCCGCTTGGGTCTATTCGGTGAAGTTCATCTCAAAAGAATTCAAAGAGAGAAGCGAAGAAGCGGAAATATCTGCTGTTGCCGAAGTCACTTCATAATAGGCTCGAACAATATCTTCTGGGGAAAGGGTCCAGAGACAATCGCTCATTTTACTCCCCCCACACCCATCGAGCCTGCAAGGTCTACAAGGAAGATCCTTTGCAACGACTCGTGCTAGAGGGTGTCGCCAAGGGCCCCAGTTCTTCTCTGATGAGGGGCCAAAAATAGCAACCAAAGGAACCTGCAGAGCCGAGGCCATGTGAAGGCAGACCGAATCGACGGTGATCACTCCTTTAGCTCTCACCATCAAAGCGCCCATCTCCTTTAGAGAGGTCATCCCTGCCACATTGATTACTTCTTGTTTTGTTAAACTGGCAATTGACTCGACAAACTCTCGCTCAGAATGAGCACCTGTCAAAACAACGGGTAAATCAAGCTGATTCAAAACCTGGGCCATGACGTGAGCAGGAGGACATTTAAAACGCCATCTTGAAACGGCATGGACGAGGATAAACTGCTCCTCAGCGACAAGCTCAAGAGCCCGATTTTTTGAACCTTCAGGGACAGCAAAAACAAGATCCCGCTGTTTTGGAAAAATTTTTAACACCCTTAAAGCGTCGAGATCTTTTTCAACGGTATGACGGGGGTTTGGGCAAGGTTTTACAACATGGGTCAGAAGTTTGGTCTGAAATTTTTTCTTTGGTTTCACACCGACGCGAACTTTTGCACCGCTCAAATAGGCAGCAATAACCCCCCTGTCCCCTTCTGTGAGGTTGATCACAAGATCATACTTCCCTTTCCTGATCTCTCTAAGTAAACCAAATTCTTTAATGATCCTCCGAAAAAAAGAGAGTTTTTTCCATCCCCGATCATGCAAGAGAAACCCATCAACTGCCGGGTGCCCTTCAAGCATCGGGCGAGCCTCTTTCCAGATATAGGCGTCTATTTTTGCATCTGGATAGACCTCTCGAAGATTTGAAAAGACAGGACCGGAAAGGAGGACATCTCCCAGGTGGCGTAGCTTAATGACTAATATGCGTTTAAAACTTGTTTTCACATGCATTTTATTGAGTGCAAGTCTATAATTTCTCAGATAAGACTTTCAAGGAGTTTCTAAAGATGGCAAATGAACAAACACTTTCAATTATCAAGCCCGACGCCGTCGGCTCAAACCACATTGGTGAAATCCTAGCCCGATTTGAAAAAGCGGGTCTAAAAATTGTTGCTGCGAAAATGGCACACCTCTCTGCAGACCAGGCAAAGGCGTTTTACAGCGTCCACTCCCACCGCCCATTTTTTGAAGAACTCGTTGAGTTCATGATCTCAGGGCCAGTCCTTATCTCTGTTCTCGAAGGGGAAGATGCGATTGCAAAAAACCGCGACCTCATGGGTGCGACCAATCCCAAAGAAGCCGCTCCTGGAACAATCCGCGCTGACTTTGCAAAGACGATTGATAAGAATGCTGTCCATGGCTCTGACAGCCCTGAGACTGCAAAACAAGAAGTCTCCTTCTTTTTCAAGTCCCAAGAGACGTTTTCTCGTTAGTTTACTTTGGCAAGGCCAGGTAGAGGTTTTTCCGGATGCACTGCGTTGTGTAGCCCATCCGGTGGAGATTGTCTAAGCGGGATTCGTATTCTTGTTTCACATATCGATCTGAATATTCGAGCGATATTCCACCAAGAATATTAATGATCAAAACCGGCTTGCAGCTTTTGATTGTATTTTCTGCTCCCCGTAAAAAAACATCTTCCCGTCCACTTGCGTCGACCCGGATAAGGGAGACATTTTTTAAATTATGCCGATCTAGCGTTTTTTCATTTTCGCCGAGAACTGTGCAATAAATTTGTGCATTCTGGACACCGTTGAGCATCAGATTCCAATACATCTGTCGAAATAAAACGGGGTTAGATTCGAAGGCAACAACCCTTCCTTGCGGCCCTAAAATTGGAATGAGCTGGAGGATCCCCTCTCCCCTTTTTGCTCCATACTCGACAACGGTGCTTCCATTCTTTACATGCCGCAAAATGAGCCTTTCAATTTCTTTATCCAATTGAGGCTGCTCGCCGGGACTTAGAAATAATCGAAAGTCTTCTCCATTCACAATTTCGTACTCTTCTTCAGAAAACTCCTGTACATAACTCTCGAGCTGCTCCTGATTTTCTTGTGGCCCAATCAGTTCGCCAGAAAAAAAAGCAAAGGCCAGCAAAAACATCACCCCTCCAAAATCATTGTGACAGGGCCATCATTTATTAGTTCTATATTCATGTAAGCTCCAAAAACCCCTGTCTCTACTCTACCGACGAGCTTCTTTGCTTCCTCGACAAATGCATCATAGAGCGGCTGTGCCTTCTTAGGAGGCGCCGAATCTAAAAACGAGGGTCTTCTTCCCGATTTACAATTAGCATAGAGGGTGAATTGGGAAACGATCAAAAGCTCACCCCTTATATCGAGAAGGGAAAGGTTCATTTTATCCTCCTCGTCATAGAAAATTCGTAGGTGGATCAATTTTTCGATAAGGGGGCGAATTTGGCTTCTTTGGTCTTCTTGGTGGATTCCGACAAGGACAAGAAGGCCATTACCGATCTCTCCCGAAACCTTTCCATGAGCAGTAACTTTAGCTTTTTGTACCCTTTGGAGGACGACTTTCATTGAGTGAGGCGATTTTTTAGTGCATCTAACTCATCTCTTATACCTTGTGGAAGGGTTTTTCCAAAGAGGTAAAAATAGCTTTCTATCTCCTCAGCTTCCCTTAAGTAAGCTTCCCTATCGATCTGAAAAAGCTCATCCATAGCATCTGGATCCATTTTCAAGTCTGTTAAATCAAGGGCTCCATCGGCTGGAATACGACCGATTGGGGTTTCTTTGACAGACCCTTTGTCATTTGTTCTCTCGAAAATCCACTTCAAAATGCGAATATTCTCTCCAAATCCGGGCCAGAGGTACTCCCCCTCTTCTGATTTACGGAACCAATTCACATGAAATATTTTTGGAAGAAGGTGGGGCTCGGTTTGATGCCCCATTGTAAGCCAATGTCCAAAATAATCGCCCATGTTGTACCCACAAAACGGAAGCATCGCAAAGGGATCGTGTCTCAACTTTCCTATCGTCCCTTTTGCAGCCGCTGTCATCTCAGAAGAGACGCTCGCTCCAACAAAAGTCCCGTGCTGCCAGCTAAGGGCCTCAAAAACAAGAGGGACTGTCGAGGGTCTTCGCCCCCCAAAAATAATTGCGGAAATGGGTACTCCCTCAGGATCATCTACTTTAGGATCGACAATCGGACACTGATCGATAGAGACAGTGAATCTTGCATTGGGATGGGAAGCTACTGTTTTCGAGCCGGGCGTCCAAGGATTTCCCTTCCAATCGGTGAGATTAGGTGGAGGCTTACTTGTCATCCCCTCCCACCAGACATCGCCATCCGGAGTGAGAGCTACATTGGTGAATATCGTATTCTTTTCGATCGATTTCATTGCATTGGGATTTGACTCATACGATGTCCCCGGTGCAACTCCAAAAAAACCGGCTTCTGGATTGATGGCATATAACCTTCCATCCTTTTTGAACTTCATCCAGGCGATATCATCGCCGACACATTCGATCTTCCAACCCGGTAGTGAGGGCTGAAGCATTGCCAAATTCGTCTTCCCACATGCACTCGGAAAAGCCGCTGCAAAATACTTTTTCTCCCCTTCTGGATTGGTGATCCCCATGATCAGCATATGCTCTGCCATCCACATTTCATCTCGGCCGATCGCTGAAGCGATTCTCAGAGCCAAACACTTCTTTCCAAGAAGGGCATTTCCTCCATATCCACTTCCATACGACCAAATCTGCCTCTCTTCGGGAAAATGAACGATGTAGCGGTTTTCAGGATTGCAGGGCCAAAAGCTATCCTTTTCCCCCTCTTTTAAGGGAACCCCTACAGAATGAACCCCCGGGACAAAAAATCGATCACCCAGGGCTTCTAACACCTCTTTTCCCATCCGCGTCATGAGACGCATATTCAAAACTGCATACGGAGAATCGGTGAACTGGACGCCAAACTGGGCAATTTCAGCGCCAAGTGGCCCCATACAGAATGGAACCACATACATGGTTCTTCCCTCCATACATCCATCATAGAGACGCCCTAAAATTTCATGCATCTCTTTAGGGTCTTTCCAGTTATTGGTAGGACCGGCATCTTCTTCTCTCTCACTGCAAATAAAGGTCGATTCTTCAACACGTGCGACATCATCTGGATTTGATCTGCACCAATAGCTATTTGGACGTTTTTCAGGGTTTAATCGAACCAACGACTTTTTAGAGACAAGCTCCTGAGCAAGCAAATCTGCCTCCTCTTGGGAACCATCGCATATATGCACATTCTTTGGCTTACAAAGCGCCTGTATCTGATCAATCCACTCTTGAAGCATACCCTCACCATCGGAGATCCTTTAAATTTTTTCAAGCTATACAATTGAAGAAGAGCCTCCTCTAATATATATTGTTCGATATGGCATTAATAGACTCTACTCTTGCAGGTTCCTTAATCGCTACTCAGTTTCCTTTGTGGAAAAATCTCTCGATTAGACCAGTTAAACATGGTGGATGGGATAACAAGACTTTTCATCTTGGCATGGACATGACCATTCGCATGCCAACTACCAGAGAATATGCATTGCAAGTAGAAAAGGAACAAAAGTGGTTGCCAAAACTCGCTCCCTTTTTACCACTTTCAATTCCACAACCTGTAGCTATTGGAGAACCGGGGCATGGCTATCCATGGAAGTGGTCCATTTACCGCTGGATTGAAGGGGACATTGCGTCGGTTGCAACAACAACAAATTCCAATAATTTTGCAAGCACCCTGGCACAATTTCTTATTGCTCTACAACAGATCGATACAACAAATGGACCTCTTCCTGGTGAGCATAATTTTTTTCGAGGTGGAAAAGTAGCCACTTATGACACAGAGGTCAGGCGAGCCCTTATTGCCTTGAAGGACAATATTGATGTCAATACAGCGATCGACGTTTGGGAAACAGCTCTTTTAACTTCCTGGCAAAAAACTCCCGTATGGATCCATGGTGATGTCAGTGCCGGAAACTTATTAGTTCAACAAGGGCATTTACATGCTGTTATTGATTTTGGAATGTTAGGGATAGGCGATCCTGCTTGCGATCTGGCAACTGCTTGGACATTATTTGATGGCGAAAGCCAAACTGTTTTTCGAGAGGAAATGGCAATGGATGAAAATTCATGGAGTCGTGGTCGTGGATGGGCATTATGGAAAGCATTAGTTGAAGCTTCGGGAATTTCAAAAACAAACACCCAGACAAAACAATCAGCTATGAATACCATTCAAAAAGTACTTAAAGAGTATAAGAGCTAAGCCAGTCTTTATATGAATGCAATTTTCGAGGGGTCGTATGCCCGAAGGGCATACTACTCCATCAAATCTATCGCAGGAAAGCTATCTGGTATTAAACAGAGGCGTGACGCCGCTTCTTGAATTTGTCGATGTACTCAAGTGCTTTACCCGTACCCAAACAAACAGCCAGCAGAGGGCTTGGAGCTATGGTTACAGGCAACCCCGTCTCTTTGATGAGCGACTTATCGAGCCCCTTGATGAGTGCTCCACCACCGGCTAAAACCATCCCATTATCAACGAGATCGGCAGCGAGTTCTGGAGGACACTTTTCAAGGGTGAGTTTTACCCCTTCTATGATCTGTTGAATCGGTTCTGCAAGGCATTCCCGGATTTCAACGGAGTTGATCCGTTTGGTGACCGGGAGACCGGCGACTTGGTCGCGGCCGCGCACTTCCATTTCAAGTTCGTTTTCTCCCATCGGGTAAGCTGAACCGATGGTCATCTTGATCTCTTCCGCTGTGCGGGGGCCGATCATGAGGTTATAGGTGCGGCGCATGTAGTTGATGATGCAGTCATCAAATTCATCACCTGCAATCCTAAGTGAGCGAGACTCGACGATTCCACCAAGAGAAATGATGGCAATCTCGGTGGTACCACCACCAACGTCGATGATCATACTAGCGCAAGGCTCGTGGACAGGGAGATCGACACCAATGGCAGCTGCCATCGGCTCTTCAATGAGGATTACCTCTTGTGCACCGGCGCGTAGAGCTGAGTCTTCAACCGCCCGCTTTTCAACTCCGGTGATCCCAGATGGAACGGCGATGAGGATTTTTGGTCGGAAGAGGCTGCGAGAGGGGGTGACTTTTTTGATGAGGGCTTTGAGCATCCCTTCAGCGATCTCGAAGTCGGCAATTACCCCGTCTTTCATCGGGCGGACAGCGTGAATTTTTTGAGGGGTCTTTCCAAGCATCGATTTTGCCTTGTGTCCCACCGCAAGGACTTCCCCTGTTTGGGAATCGACAGCTACAACAGAAGGCTCGGCGAGGACGATCCCTTTGCCGCGGACAAATACAAGGGTATTTGCTGTTCCAAGGTCAATCCCAATATCATTGGAGAAAAATCCGGAGAATGTGCCCCCTCGATTAGCAAGTCTTGAGCGGAGTTTGGAGAGGAGTGTAGTGGGCTTGGTTTTTTCGAGAATATCCATAAAGTTTCCTTATGTTTTGAGCAGTTCTAGGACATCTTCCCAGGTCAGTTTAGAAATGGCCTCATCATCGCAACTTACCACTTTCTTGACGAGTCCTTTTTTCCTTTTCTGCATTTCGTCGATCTTCTCTTCAATCGTTCCAAGCGTGATCAGCTTATAGGAGGAGACCGACTTTGTCTGCCCCATTCGATGGACTCGGTCGGTTGCTTGATTCTCCACAGCTGGATTCCACCACATGTCGTAGTGGATGACCGTATCGGCTCCGACGAGGTTGAGTCCCGTTCCTCCAGCTTTGAGAGAAACGAGGAAAACTTTGATGGAGGTGTCTTCATTGAACTGTTTAACCACTTCTAATCGGTTCTTTGTCGACCCATCGAGATAGCTGAAACGAATTCCTTTCTGCTCCAAATCGGCACGCATAATTTTGAGCATCCCAGTGTACTGACTGAAAATTACCGTTTTGTGCCCCCCCTCTATAAGGGTTTGCAAAAGCTCGAGGAGCATTTCGTACTTTGCTGAGTCATTCACCTCAGCAGTTTCTTTTGCAAAGATAGCAGGGTGACAGCAAATTTGCTTCAAGCGTGTTAAGGTCGCAAGGACATGGATCTGAACTCTATCGAATCCATCGCGCTCTACGAGCTTAACGAGTTCGTTGCGCGCTGATTCTGCGTATGATTTGTATAGCTCCTGCTGCACTTCACTCAGCTGACAATGGTAGATAAGTTCTGAGACAGGAGGAAGATCTTTGAGCACATCCTCTTTCATCCTACGAAGAATAAAAGGGGAGATTTTGTTCCGTAAGTACTCGAGGTTTTTGGCTTGCTCTTCGCCCGCTACCCGAACATATTTTTCGACAAACCGCTCATAGGTACTCAAGAAGCCTGGCATGAGGAAATCAAACAAACTCCAGAGCTCGTCTAGGGAGTTTTCAATAGGCGTACCTGAAAGGATTAGTTTATGGTGAGCGCGGACCATTTTAACCGACTTCGCATTCCGCGTTCCCCGATTTTTGATGTGTTGGGCTTCATCGAGAATGACATAGGAAAAGAGGGTCTCCTTATAAAGCTCGATGTCTTTTTGAAGGAGGGTGTAAGAAGTGATGACAGCGTCATACTTTTTCAGCTCTTTAATCAACCGTTTCCGATTTGTCGGAATTCCATCGATCACCATCACCTTGAGTTTCGGGCTGAATTTATGAAATTCTTCTTTCCAGTTGTACAGGAGCGAGGTAGGACAAACAATGAGGGCTGTCCCCAACTTTTTCTTTTGTAATTGGGAAAGGGCCACGATTGCTTGCAAAGTTTTCCCAAGTCCCATGTCATCGGCGAGGACCCCTCCGAGAAACATCGTCCGGAGCCTTTCGAGCCAGGTGACCCCCTCTTTTTGGTACTCTCGAAGATCTGCTTTAACTTCAGATGGCACAGGAGTCGTTTTGAACTTCTTCTCTCCCAGCATTTGTTTCCGAATTTGAACTAATTGATCCGTGATTGAAAACTCGATAGGGAGAGCCTCAAAGGTCTCTGCCTGCATGTTTGCAAGACTCCACAAAGGCCGCTCTAATTTTCCATCTTCAAGGGTCGTAATCCCAAGCTCATCGAAGACTTGAATGATCGGTGTGATCCTGTCTAAATCGAGAACAAGGATTTTTGCAAGTTTTGCCTTCTCCGATTTTTTGACCGTTTTTGTTTTTGGCGCAGCGAGCTCAATAAACGCCTTTTTCGCAGCTACGCAGTCCCATAATTGATCGAGTTTAATCCCTTTTAGTGACCCTTCGACTTTCAGCTCAATGTCATAACTGTCGATTTTTTCTGTATGCTTGAAGTGGAGCTTAAACTCGGTTTGGTCATAAATGAATTGATCGAGAAGATTCTGGGGATAATTGAAAGTGACCTTCTCTTTATTTCTAGGAATAACATCGGTCATGAAATCGACGATTTTTTTATCCGACTTTGAGATATAAATTCCCTGTTCAGAGTCGTAGAGAAAGTCTTGGAACAAGTCTTCTACAATTTTCTTCTCCTCGACAAGGTTCCGGGCGAGGATCCCTTCGGGTGAAATAAAAGAAGAGACATTTTCAAAACTCATTTGCGAAGCAGCTTCCGGGATCCGGTTTCCTCCGTAGTTGAAGTGGATAGAAGCCTCCAGCTCTCCGTTGAGGTAGGACAAGTCGCAGATTGCTTGGATATCATCTACATAGGGAAGGGTGACAAAGTCATCGAGGATCTCCCGATTGGCAAGTTCTGCAAACTGCGTAAGCTCTGGGAGGGAATTTTCGACAAAAGAACCAAAAAGGGGCTCTGGAATGGTCATCTCCCGAATTTGTGAAAGGTTCCGAAGATGCCTTCGGGTAATTTGGAGGGGGAATCGCCAGAATACCCCTTCGTGGATCATCCCTGGCTTTACACACTCAAAAAGATGGATATCTTCTAAGGTCAGTTCTTCATTTTCAATCACAATTTTTGGGTTGAGCAGAATTTTTTTGCTCGGTGGAGGGATATACTCTAAATGAAAGTGGAAGTGGACAGGAGAAGAAGAGAATTTCAGAGGTTTTTCAAAGCTCCCTTCATACACACCAGGTAATGCTGGGAGATCATCTTCGGAACCGTGGAAACCATTCTTCGAAATCTCCTGTTTTGCCAGCTCAAAGATTCTAGCGAGAATCATCCCAAAGAAATCGGGGTGGAGGAATCCTACGCGAAGCCCCTTTTCGCTTGCGACATTCTCAGGGAAATACAGATGGTCCATCACCATCCTGACAATCTCCCTCTGTCCAACGTCGAACGAATCGAGAGAAAAGTGAAACTTCTTTCCCCCCATAAAAATCCTTTCCTGGAAGCGGACCGCCTCTACAAAGCGGCTTAAATTAGGGACATGGAGAGGTTTTGAACGGTAAGGGAGCCGGAGAGCTACTTGTAGCTCGATAGCCCCCCCTCGGCTTTTTGGGAGAGCGTAAATGAGGGAAAATTCTGCTTTATCAAATTCTTTTTTCTCATCGGGACGGAAAAAGGGTGAAGAGGCCAAAATAGCAGAGGAAGCAACATATTCCTGGATGATTTGCCTTTGAAAATGCTCCTCTTGTCTGAGCACCTCTTTATCTTCGGCCACTTTGAATTTTTCTAAGAGCTCTTCTTTATCCCCCTCTTCAAGATCATGGGTTTCAGTAATATCCTGCTCTTTAGAATAAGCAACTAAAATTTGATCGAGATTCTCTTCGAGGAAAAAAATAAGAGCTGCAATGTGTTGACAATCGTAATTATAGGGGCAATCGCAGTTGGAATCGATCGTTTCACACTCTTGCCGGTCGATTTCAATCTCACTTTCGTAGTAGTTGTCATATTGCCCGAGAACTCTGCCGCTAATCCGAATCGTTTTACTATCGAGTTGCAAGAGCTTTGCAGAAACCACTTTATCGTTTTCAAAAAAATCTTTCCCCTCTTTGACAATCGAAGAGGAAAAATCTTGCTTTAACTTCCGAAAATTGAGCATATCTGATTTTCCCTAAGGTAGAGTTAGAAATATGGTTTTACAAATTTTTCATTACTACTGCAAGGAAAAATTTCTCCTCAAAGCCTCTCTTCCAAGTAAATTTTTATTATTGTTAAGAGAGCTTCTCTAAAAACGAGAAAAGAGCCAAAAGAATCTCAACAATATAAAATTTAATTCGGAGGAGGTGGTTTAGGCTTGGGCAGAAACTTCGTGAAAAAAAATTCCGACTCTCCTAAACTCAATTGCCTTTGCGGGTGTAGCTCAGTGGTAGAGCATCACGTTGCCAACGTGAGGGTCGTGAGTTCGAGCCTCATCACCCGCTTTAAACTAACCTTATTTGAGAAAAATGACGGAAAAAGCCAAAGAAAAAAAAGAAGAATACAAGAACGACCAAGTACATGTCCTTGTTCACCGGAAACCGAACTGCGTCGTTGAATATGAAGTTGAAGCATTCCGCCCTATTTGCGTTGAGGCACATAAACAAGCCGCTCGAAGTGTTGGAAAAGATGTTTCTATTCCCGGCTTCCGCAAAGGCAAAGCCCCTCCTGAGCTCGTTGCTAAACGCTATCCTCACGAACTCGATAAGCGATGGCAAGAGGCAATCGCCAACACTGCCTACCGAGAGGGGGCACAACTAGCAAAAGTTCCCGTCATTCGCCAGGACGCTTCAATCTCTTTCCAAATGAAGAGCCACTCCAGAGACGGCGCTAAACTCACACTTACTTTTGAAACGATCCCAAACATTCCTGTCATTGACCCAGCAAAATGCGTTCTGAAAGAAGTGAAGCGCCCAGAGACGAGCAAAGCAAAAGTGGATGAAACAATCCGCCAGACCCAGATGTTTTTTGCGAAATGGCAGCAAGTGAAAGATCGGGCCGTTAAAGAGGGCGATTTTTTGATCCTCGACGTTGCAATCATCGAAGAAGAACCTGCACAACAACTCTTCACAAACACCCGCTTTGAAGTAGCAGACAAATCAATGGCTCAATGGATGAAGAAACTCGTCATCGGGAAAAAAGCCGGAGATGTTCTAGAGGGAGTCAGCGCGCCTGACGAAACCTTAAGCGAAGAAGAAAAAAAAGAATTCCCTCCGAAAAAAGTAGGCGTAACCATCAAGTCGATTGAAGAGGCAAGTCTCCCCGCCCTCGACGATGAGTTTGCAAAGCAGCTCGGCGCAGAAAACGTCGCCGACCTCCACAAGAGAATCGAAGCGCTCCTTAATAAAAAAGCAGACGAACACGTTCGTGAAGAGCTTCGTGAACAGGTCACAAAATTCCTTCTCAGCCACCACTTTGAAATCCCTAACTCAATCATTGAAAAAGAGGTCCAATTCCGCCTCCAGCAAATGATTCAAGACGCTCAGTTCAAGGCCAAGTGGGATGGAAGCAGCGACGCGGAAAAACGGGATCTTTTTGACAACGTCAAAACCCAAGCAGAAAAAGCCGTTCGGATCTTCTATCTATCTCGCAAGATTTCTGCAGATCAGAAGATCGATATCAACCCCCAAGATCTTGCCCTTGGGACACCTGACCCTCTCGAAGGGCTTCTCTTCCCGTCTGCTGAGCAGCACGACCATCGTCAGCCAGACATCAAGCAAGCTGAAGCCTATTCCCGCACACTTCTCGAGAGAACGGAAGATTGGGTAATTGCCCACGCTCGAACAGAGCCCGCTGGCAAACAAGAAAAGTCTGAGGAGAAACCTCCTGTAGAAAAAGCTGCTGCTCCTAAGAAAAAGGTAGCGGCAAAAAAGACAGCTGAAAAAAAAGTAGCATCAAAAAAGAAATAATCTTTGCTTCTGCTTGCGAAAAACCCTAATCTCTGGGCAAGATGCGGATTGTGCTAATTTAACTTGAGGTTTGCTATGTCATATACGATTCCCTATATCATCGAAGATACAGGCCGCGGCGAAAGGGCGATGGATATTTTCTCCCGTCTCCTTAAAGACCGGATCATTTTCATCGGAACCGAAATTAACGACCAGGTTGCCAATACCGTCATTGCACAGCTCCTTTTCTTGCGCGCTGAAGACCCAAAAAAAGACATCAATGTCTACATCAACTCCCCCGGCGGCTACATCACAGCTGGACTTGCTATCTACGACACTCTCCAGTTCATGACCTACGAAGTAAACACCTATTGTCTCGGCATGGCAGCTTCTATGGCAGCCCTCCTCCTCATGGCAGGAACGAAGGGAAAAAGATACGCCCTCCCCAATAGCCGGATCATGATCCACCAGCCTCACGGAGGAATGACCGGTACAGCTTCCGATATGGAACTCCAAGCAAAAGAAATCCTAGAGCTTAAATCAATATGCGGAAGAATCATCTCTGAGAAAACAGGTCAAACAATGGAAAAAATCAGGGAAGAAACGGAAAGAGATAACTACATGAACCCTGAGCAGGCAATGAAATATGGTATCATCGATAAAATCGCTGCTAAAACGCCTGCTGAACCGGCAGCGGCAGCAGCAACAACCTAATCGTGCGAGTCAAGCAACAATGACAAAAAAAGAAGCTCCAGCTTGTTCCTTCTGTGGAAGAACAGAAGAAGCTGTGGAGAAACTCATTTCTGGTCCAAGCAGTTATATCTGTGATAAATGTGTCCATTTATGCGTTGATATCATAGAAAAAAAGCCTGTTCATCATGAACTCAAGATGCTCAAGCCAAAAGAGCTCAAAGTTGCTTTAGATGAGTATGTGATCGGACAAGAAAAGGCAAAAAGAACGGTCTCTGTTGCGGTCTACAACCACTACAAAAGAATCAGAGCTCTAGCTAAAGAAGATCAGATCGAGTACAGCAAATCGAACGTTCTCCTTCTCGGTCCTACCGGAAGTGGAAAAACCCTCCTCGCTCGAACTCTTGCACACACACTAGATGTCCCTTTTGCCATTGCAGATGCAACAACCCTGACAGAAGCCGGCTATGTTGGTGAAGACGTGGAAAACATCATTCTTCGCCTAGTTCAATCGGCCGACTATGATATTGCCCGTGCTGAAATGGGGATCATCTACGTCGATGAGATCGATAAGCTCCGCAAAACAACCAGCAACGTCTCGATCACTCGTGACGTCTCCGGAGAAGGGGTACAACAGGCTCTGCTCAAAATTGTCGAAGGAACCGTTGCAAACGTCCCTCCTAAAGGAGGCCGTAAGCACCCCAACCAAGAATACATCAAGGTCAACACCCAAAACATCCTCTTCATCGTCGGAGGCGCCTTTGTCCACCTCGATCAAATGATCGCTAAACGGCTCGGCAAAAGCACAATCGGCTTCGATGTTCGCGGGGATACCCACTTTGACTCCCAAGAGACCAATTACCTCCTCTCCAAAGTAGAAACGGAAGATCTCATCGAATTTGGGCTCATTCCCGAGTTCGTCGGCCGTTTTAATAGCATAGCCAACTGTAACGAGCTCACTACAGAAGACATGGTCGACATCTTGACCGAACCAAAAAACGCGATCATTAAGCAGTATATCCAGCTATTTGAAGAAGAAAATGTGAAGCTCCACTTCACAGTCGATGCCCTCCGAGCCATCGCAGAGAAGGCAAAAGAGACAGGCACAGGAGCCCGTGCCCTTCGCATGATCGTAGAAAGCCTCCTTCTAGATACAATGTATGAGGTCCCATCAGACCCCTCAATTACTGAGGTAATTGTAGATAAGGACTGCGTGGTAAAGAAGACGCCACCAGTGCTGAAGCGTCAGTAGAATAGGGCACTAGAGCAGTCGATCCCCAAGAAAAGCTAGGCATTTGATTCCAGGCCCATGACCCTGCACTTTGTGCAGCTCCTGCAACCCTCGATCCAATACTCCCAACCAATGGGATCAACGAAGACCCAATTGCTACGTTACTAAGCGCACGATGTGCGGGAGTCGTAACAGCCTGCACCACTCTCGGCATCCGGCGAGCAACCCCACCAGCAAGACCCAAAGCAGACATCATGGGAATATTCCCCTCCCACTGATAACCAATTAATGGAACTGCCCTCCCTCTAGAAATCGACAACCAAGAATTGTTCCACACATAGTCAACCGAATTTGCAGCCGTTGCAGCAAGTGCGCCGACATATTCTCCTGCCTGCTCCATATAACTGTCGTCTTCATGATCATCATGCGTTGCATTGTACATCGACATACCAGCTAGTGCTGCAAATGCTGCCATAGAACCGACAGCTGCCAGCCTCCGGTAATTGATTCTCCGATGGACACTGCCATCCTCCACCCTTTCCTGAGGGGCGACAAACCCCATAAATCTCTGCCGCATAGAGTCCATCACAGAAACAAGGGCAATTGGACGTCCCGGGTGCATTTGGATGTAATTCGCAAGGCGCCATGCAGTATTTGGATCAACAAGCCCTGCATACATCGCTGCTGCAACTCCTGTTCCAACCGCAGCAGCACTTGCAACACCTGTCCGCACCAGGCTCCCTGCTCCAACTTCTGGCTCAGCAGGTGCTGGCACTTGATCTATCGTAAGATCTCTATTAACGCGCCCCCTGTGTTTTGCAACAGACTCTTCCATGTGTTTTAATCGATCTGCATCGATCTTTTTCTTATCGGTTTCAGTGCTCCCTTGAGGATAGGTCATTTCCCCTGTATATTCATCAGTCAGGGCTGGGCCAATTGCATGTGTCGCTAAAACTCCACAAGCATGGAGATCACTAGACACTTCATCTTTTAACGAGCTCGAAAAACCATGCAGAAGAGAGCTCTTTTTAAACCCTTCGGCTGTATAATCGGCCCCTTGAGTGATTGCAAAGGTGACTGCTTCGCGCAAAATCACATCCACAGCTCCCTCCCGTTTCTTTGGGAAAGCGTATCGATTACAGAAAGAAAAATAGCTCTCCCTATCAGCATAGAGCATCCCCATCACGTCTTTAATATATTCCTGCTCACTCTGCTCGCGGAGTTTTTTTACAATCCCCGGCTCTAGCTTGTTACCTATCCAGCTTTTTTTCCCGATATCAGAACGAATTCGGTCTTTAAGTACGACGGCAATTTCATCGAGCATCTGCTCTGTAGGTCTTTTTCCAAGTGGGTAGTGAGTAAGTACCATGGAAAGAGCATACATATCGATACTCTTCAGCTCTTTGGTTAAGGTTTCAAGTTGTCGGATTTCTTTCCGCAGTCTAACTAGATCAGATGAATCAAGAGGCCTGTCTTTTGCCTCTCTTTTCTTCGTTTCTATTTTTTCACGGAGTCTCTCAGTCCATTTTCGTAAAAAGTATTCGACAAACAAAAACCGCCTAGAAATAACGATTCGGTTTGACTGGTTAGGGTATTTTGTGAGAGCAAAAGGAAGTTTCCTTTCGAACCCATCTTCGAGATTATTAGGAAGAGCATTGAGCTCATTGGTATCCCGTTTTAAGGTTGCAGCACCGCTTTGATTTCCCTTGTTTAAAGCGATGAGGCTTTTTCCCCTAAGCCACTTTTCTCCCCCTGATTTCTTGTAATAATCGTTGATCGCATCCTGAATGGAGGCATCTTCAATTTCTGTAAGATCGATGACCGCCCGTTCCCCATTTCGCGGATTCGTGTAGGTAGCAACTTTTGCTCCATATGTGATGGAAAAGTCTTCAATTGTGTTCTGATCACCAGAGGATATAACTCCCTGTTTAATCTCACGATCGAGCAATAATTCCCGCACTTGAATAAATGATTCGACCTCGTCACTTGTTCCATTCCCAAGCCTAGACCCCTTTACAGTATTGCGGGCATAATGCTCAGTAATCCACGCTCTATGAGCGGTAGATGTTGAAAAAAACCTGTAAGAAGTCGGAAGTAAAAAACTCATAAGGTACTATCCCTTTTTATTAATAGATCCACCGAGCACAACTGCCCGGTGGAGTTTGTTTCTCTTTTCTTATCCATTTACGCTATTAGTCTGTTGAATCCTCTCAAGGATTTGGACCTCGGCGTTCTGCGCATCGTAGGCTTTTGTCATCATCTGACCTGCATCTCCTGCTGAGCCTGCGGCCATCTGCGATGCTCCTCGGTTTACAGATGCGTTTGCATCATGGAGTGCTTTGGCAGCTTGACCTTTACCTTGAGCAAACTGACCACCAGCACTTCCAACTAGGTTGTTTACCATCGAGTTAGCCATTTGTGAATGGTTCGACCGGTTAACCAGTTTTTGAGAAGCACTGTTCTGTCTGGTCGACTGGCGTACAAGCTCATTGTCAAACCCTTCTTTCCAATCTTCGTAATTAAATTCATGATCACGATCCAAGCCCCGTTCCTTCATTTCGCGGACTGCATCTTTTGTGACTTGATCGTCACCGGCATTTTCGTAGTTACCCCGCTCAAATTCTTGAATCCTCGCTTCGACGTTATCATCGAGATCTCCAGCACGTACGTTGCCACCTTCCGAATCAGATCCATCGATCTTCATGACATCTTGGACCTTATCCATTTTTTCTAAGTTATTGGTAGCTTCATCATTTTCTAACTGGGCTTTGGGACTTCCAAATTTCTCGACACACCCAGAAACAACAAGTCCCCCTACTGCGGCTCCAATCGTCAGGACACCAGCGGCGATGAGAGAGTCTTTAAGAGCCTCACCACCGGCAATCGTAGCCTTAGCCTCGCCGACGATCTCAGTACTTTGAGCCTTAGTCATCAGCTTCTTCTGCTGGGCAGTCAGCCCTGTAATCTCGGCATAGAGAGCCATGATCTCATAGATCAGCTTCTGAGCCAATGCAGCAGGACCTACGGACATCTGAAGAAGGCAATTCCCTTGTGAAGCCCCTGTTGAAGGTGCTTCTGTGGGTGTAGTTTGGTGATTTGGGTTAATTTGTGCTGTCATTTTTTTCTCCTTTATTATCTTTTAATTAAACCGGTGAGTGGGCAGTAAGTAGGTTTGCTATCGCAGCCTCACCCGCCATTAATTTTGAAAGCGATCGACTTGAGGTGTTCTGGTTTTTCAACATACTCGTCTCATAACTTTGGTCTTCCCTCGTCTGTCTAGAACTCATATCAATTCCCCCTTGGATTTCCTGAAGGCCAGCTTGGACTTCTGCAAGTTCTTCCTCGGTAGAACCTTGTTGAATCGAATAAGAACCTTGAAAGCCAGATGCAGTTGCTTGACCTGCCATGATTCCAAGCATCGTCGCCCGATAAGCTTTGAGCGCATCTCCGGCCATTGAAGCACCAGCCATTTTTCCGCCGGCAATCGCCTGGATCACCATTGCAATCGCCTGAACGACTTCTGAAATCGTTTGCTCAATCTTCTTACGCTGTTCCTTTGTATAATTTGTATGATGAATCATGTAAGCATCAGCAATCGTTGAAACAAGCTTTGTTCCAGCAACTGCTTGCGCGCCAAACATTGCAGTAATCGCATCAGGTCTTATTGACTTGAGTATACTGAGAGGGGAAGATGTTGCTGCACCCTCTTCTGCAATCTCAGCACCTTCTTCAGCGGCCTGCGCTGAAAAATCTGTCATCTCTAAAGCGTTAGAACCAGCGCTTTCTGCAGCCGATCCAGCTGCATCAGCTCCCTCTTCTGCACCTGCTTCTGCACCAAAACCCATCGTAGCAACAACAACAACGATAATCACAAGTATTGCAGCACAGATTTTAGCCGCATCTTTACTCATTCCCATCTTCTCAAATACGTTCTTCGCAATAAATTTCGTCGCCTTGTTTAATGCTCCTGTTTGAGATAAGGCAAGCATGGCAATCATCGCAAGGGCTACTTCAACCTGTCCGAAACAGGCAGCTACAACAGACACAAGCACAGCTGCAAAAATTTCAAGAAACTTCACAACCTTACTCTTATCTTCTTCTTTATGAAGTTTAGCTATTGCTGCTTCAACATCCTTTAAGGCGTTATTTGCTGCATTCACCTGGGCTGTTGATATCTTCGCATCTGAATTCGACTTTGATTCAGCTGCCTTTGCAAGTTCCACCTGAAGCATTTGCAAAATCAAAGCTAGTTTAGCCATCGCCTGACCAAATTCACTATTATCCGGGCCATTAGAAGCATTCCCTGGATTTACTCCAGAAGTAGAGCCTCCCTTAGCGGCTGGTCTTTTCCCATTTAAATAAACAACTTTTCCATCTTTTCCTTTAGTTTTTGCCTTTTTTACTTCTCCTTCTAGTGATTTCAAAATCGAAACCAAATGAGCGAGTTCTGCCCTTTGTTTTTTCTTCTCTTTCTCAGAAACAGGATTAAACTCCTGTATCCCTGCAGCGAAAGATGGATTAGAAATTGCTAAATTATCTCGTGTAAACATCTGTTTCCCCCCCTTAAAATTAAGCTGTTATCCTGCCAAGCATCCCTGATAGTGCTGATAAAATTCCATTAAGTGCCTGAACCGACTGGACCATCATCTGCAAGTTAGAAGCATCGGCCGACGTCTGCTGCTGTCCTGATTGAACAACACCATCCTGTTGGGACTGGTTCGACTGAGCCTCAGAAGAGGCTTCATTGTACTTTGCCTGAAGCCCCGGCACTTTCTCTTGAGAATCCTTAGACGAGTCTGTTGAAGCATCGTAAACTTTTTGTGCATCATCAGCTAAAAGGCTATTCCAATGCTCATACATCGAAGTTTCGATGGCAGCCTGTGCCTCTGTTGACTTTGCATCAACAATCTGCATGTTTTCCAACGAGTTTTGGTTGCCTTGAAGAGCTTTAAGCATTGCGTAAACATAACTAGTGTTCTTCGTAGTACTAATGTTGTCCATATTCCCCCTCCTTACGAACTTCTCTGGTTATTCACTTCAGTTGAAGAGAATTTTAAAATTGCCTGGAATACATCTTCTGTAACCCCTAGGAACTGTTTTACCTGTTCTGCAAGAAACTGCATTGTTGTATTCGTCGATGTCGCCATAGCCGACACTGTCTGGTTAACCTGCGACAGACCATCTTGAATTTTCTTTGGGTTCGGTGAAAACTTTCCTGCGTTCTCTGTAGAAACCCAATAGCTCAACTCAGATGCCATTTTAGTGACATTTCCCCAAATATCTTGTTTTCCCTGAGGAGTATCGTTAAATCCACCTATAATTCCGTTAATCCCATCCTGCAGGTTCTTGATCGTTCCACTTCCCGCTAGATCTTTATATTTTGGGTTGCTCTTGATCTCATTGACAAGCGCCTGAAGCCCATCCACGAAAGAAAGAAGCTTCTGAGCAGCAGCAAGGTCTTCCTTCCACTGTGCAGGAGTCATACCCTTGCCTGGGCTCGCTGGAGCGTTTCCTGTAATCGTGCTGTCACCAGACTGAGCATCTGCCAACGCATTACGGATATCGGTATTCAATTTCGAGATATCTGCGCTGACTTTTAACTGGTCACCCTGTGTATCGGAGACCTGCTCACAAAAAAGGCCTATCTTATTCATGACGTCTCTCCCCAAAAGGGTTTTACCGTGTTTACTTTGTTGCTCTATCTGAGCGGCGAAAGCTTTAATGGCATCACGAAGCTGGTTCAATATGGCCATATCGGCCGCCCAGGCATTGATATCGCCCTGGTACTGACCTGGAATGATGTACTGTGCTCCCCCCGATTCTGACGAGCCTGAAACTGGATTATTTTGTGAAGACATTATTTATCCCCCTTTTTCGTTCAATTCTATTCTTCCTTACCCAAATTATAACTAATATTTAATTTAAAGTCAAATTTTCTTAAACAAATCTTAACTATCAAATTAGACTATTGTGTAAGTGGTTAAATAATAAAAACTTAAGACTTTTTCCAGTCGGTACGCTTAGAACGCCGTGTACGGCTTTTAATAGGCTTTTTCTTAGGTTCCTCACCCTCAAAACCTTGCTCTCGCCTTCTCTGCTCGATTGCAGAGGAGAACTTTCGAGCAGAATCATAGAGCTGACGCTTAGAGGATTGAACTGCTTCCCACTGCTCCTGGGTAAAGTTGCTGGGATTCTCAGCATAAGCAGAAATATCCTCTTCGCTCATGCCAGCCCTTTCAGCCGTCTTTTTAGAGACCTCTTGGAGCTTGATATGGAGATGGTTCATCATTTGAACCATCTCTTCCCTCTCATCCTTAGAGGCTTTGGGAAACTCCTGGCGGAGGGTTTCAAAGAAAACAACAGCCTCTTTGAGGATGTCCTCTAGATTAACCTTCTCTACGTCGATGCAATCCTCGACCATTTGAAGGAGGCGCGTGTATTCGTCTTTGAACATATCTTACTAACTACCAAAAATTAAATTTAAAATAAACACTTCGTTTAAAAGTCTTATAATGAGCTATTTACAGAAGTAGCTTGCAATTAAATTCGCTGAGGGCTTTAATTTTAGGCAGCCCCCGGGTATTTAAACGTATATGAAGAAGAATCTAATCGAGCTTTGCGAAGACCTACAGATCCCCAGCCCAACGGTGAGTGGTGAAAAAGGTCCCTACCTCCTTCCTTTGACCGATACGATCCATGTGGCTGTCCGGATGCTCGACCCGGGGGTTTACTTTTCCAGTCCGATCGCACCCTGTCCTAAGGTGAAACGGGAAGAGCTATTTATCCAGCTAATGAAGGCGAATCTTTTCGGCCAAGGAACCCTTGGCGCAACCATCGGATATAAGGACGATGAGAATCTCTTGACACTCTCCTCGGCTTTCCCTTATGACATGGATTATAGGGCTTTCAAGGAGAGCGTGGAGGATTTCGCCAATATTGTCGATTATTGGAAGGGTGAGATCACTATGCATATACGGAGGGCTCAAGAAGAGATACTATGAATGGATACCTAGTAGCAGAAGAGGGGCCACTTGCCGGCCTGACGGTGGTTTTTGAGGAGAGTACCGATGACAAGGAGTGGTCTTTAGGGCGCGATCCTGAGGTCTGCGATGTCATTTTAGAGGATCCGATGGTCTCTCGTCAGCACGCGACCGTAAGAGCTACCCCCGAAGGATTTATTTTTGAGAATTTAAGTTCGGTCAATCCTGCTACCCAAAACGGAATGGTCATCGCCGAACCGGTCCTCTTAAGAGAGGGCGATACGATCCAGATCGGTTCAACCTTCTTTAATTTCACCGAAAAAGAGCCAGAAAATGAACCCACCCCGCCCAAAAGGGTCGATCAGCCCCAAGCTGAAGGCGCACTAGACGACGAGGGATCCCTGGCCTCAGAGATCCATTTTGGCCCTACACCCGACACAAGATGGCTCCTTAAAGTCATTTCCGGCCCTAATGCTGGCGCCGAATTTGCAATGGAAAAGGGATCGACCTATTTAATTGGGAAGGACCCCAATATTTGCGATATCGTTTTTCAGGACTTGAGTGTTTCCAGACAACACGCCCGCCTTTCAATCGATGGAGAAGAGAATGCCTCTATCGAAGATTTAGGGAGTCGAAATGGGGTCATTGTCAACGGAGAGCTCATTTCAGAGAAACAACTTCTCTCCTCACAAGATATGGTGGCACTCGGGACAACGACCTTTTTAGTGGTCGACCGCCAAGAAGCCAGAGATACGATCATCTCCCCCCCTGCGATGATGCCAAAAGTGCCAAACAAGACAAATGAGGAGCAAAAAGCAAGAGAAAAACGGGACTGGAAAGAGACGGTCATCCCTAAACGGCACCTCGTGATGGCAGCCGTTCTTGCCGGCGTTCTGTTTGTGAGCTTTTTTGGGATGGTGTCGCTATTTCGGAGCGAGACGGTCGTTGTGAAGAAAGCAGATCACGGGAAAAAGATCGAAGAGGCCCTCGCGAAGTTCCCGGGTGTCCACCACTCCTATAACGACCCCTCAGGGAAGCTGTTTCTGACAGGACATGTGATGACCACTGTCGATCATCAAGAGCTTCTCTATACGATCAAAGAGCTCCCCTTCGTAGAAAAATACGAGGATAACATCGTTGTCGATGAACTTGTCTGGCAGAACATGAACGCCCTTTTATCCCGCAATAGCGATTGGGTTGGGGTCTCTGTTTATGGGCCGGGACCTGGAAGATTTGTCCTCCGAGGATATGTCGAAACCCTCGATGAAGCAGAAAACCTCGTCGACTACATCAACCTCAACTTTGATTACCTCGACAAATTGCAAAACCAGGTGGTGATTGAGAAAAACCTCGAAGACGAGCTCCAAAGCCAGCTGATCGAGCGGGGGTATTCAGGGGTTACCTTCCAGCTAAGCAACGGGGAAGTTGTTTTCACGGGAATGATCGACGAGAAACAGGAGAGAGCCTTCAACGGTCTCCTCACAGATTTTAGAGAGATTCCAGGAATTCGACTTGTTAAGAATTTTGTCGTCACCTCTAGGGGAGACATCTCTCGTAAAGATATATCCAAAGACTTCCAGGTGACTGGGTTCTCAAAGAGAGACGATAAAGAGTTTTATGTCGTCATCGGAGGCAAGATCTTAGGCAGGGGTGATATGCTCGATGGGATGCTCATTACAAAGATCCACCCCAAACTACTCCTACTCGAAAAAGACGGTGTGAAGTACCGAATTAATTATAACTTTGAGTAGTTGCCTAAAAAATAGCTGATGAGCATTATGTCGGCTAGGGATGGAATACTAAGGAGAAGCCATGTTTGGTTTAGAAAAGAAGCCTAATGAACCGTTTGAGTTCGACTTGGAAGTGGACCTGCACAAGGATCCTGCCAAGGCCAAAGCGTTACTAAAAGATGTCGATTCGCGCATCGGAGAATTGAAAAATTTACTTCGAAAAGGGGCCGATAACGACGATTTTGATGAGTACGGCGTCCTTTTGCATGGCTATGCAGCTTTGCAAAAAGTGCTAAAAAAAGTGATCGATAAGAAATAAGGAGAAAAAAGCAATGAGTGGGCCTACATATCACTCGCCCTGGTCGGGAACGATTACATTTTCGACAATGATCAAGGCGTACATCAAGCTGCAGAGTAAGGTGGTTTCCGCCGTACGAAATGTGGCGAGTAATATTTCACAAGCAACCCCTGGGCGTTTCCTGCTTCTCCAGTTCCAAATGAGTCAGGTCTCCCAGATTGGTGAGTCCATTTCCAACATTATCGGACAGGTAATGTCTGTGATCAACAATTCGATCCGCAACCAAAGAAGTCAATAAAGGTAGGAGTATAGAATTATGGCAAATGTTAAAGAATTCGAAGACCACTTTATTTTGCTTTGCGAAGCGGGGTTTGTGGCGGTCAATCAAGCAGATGAAGATGCTGCGACAAAGCTTTTTAAAGCCTCAGAGCTCCTCAAGCCAGAGAATACCCTTCCCAAAGTTGGACAAGGCTACATGCATCTGATGAAACTTGAACTCAAGCAAGCTTGCAAATTGTTCGATGAAGTCATTGCGAAAGAACCGAGCAACGATATGGCCAAGGCCTTTTTGGGGCTTAGCTACTCTCTCACTGCAACTGAACTCGAAAAAGGGGAAAAGCTGCTCGAAGACACAGCGAAAAAAGCAAAAGACGGACAAGTAAAAAAACTCTCTGAAGCTGCGTTAGAGTTTGTCGAGAAATTCATTAAGAAAGCTCCTTCTCCTCTCGAAAAACCCCCAGAAAAGAAAAAGAAAAAGGACAAATAAACTATTATGGTAGACAGCGCTCCTACTCCCGATAAGATAAATCCCTCAAAACGCGTTGTTCCTTCTATTGCAGATAATAAGGGCAGCACTTCTGGCGAAGAGGTCCGCCCTTTTAAACCCTATATGGAGGGTGGCAGACCCAATCCCCTGTTAGAGTCGGGAAAAACGCAAGTATCTCCGTTTGATTTAGCCCATGGCAAAGTGCCGGCAGCTGGACCAACCCTCAATACTATCCAAGAACAGTCGAAGATGGCGCAGTCAACCCTCGGAGACATTACCAATCAACTGCAAACACCAAAGCTAAAACTCAAACAATCAACGAAATACCTTCTGAAAAACAAACTCAATTCTGCAAAGGGTCATATCAAGTCTGCAAGCGACAAAATTGGGGCTCCTCCTGTAAATGACGAGCAGGTCCCCTCTGGTTCCGGCCCACTCAACAAGTTCCTATCCCTCGTCACCGACGGACAAAATCAGCTTGAAGCTACACAACAGCATCTGGCCAACCTGTCTAAGAATGGGACCCAAATGAAAGCCGCTGACATGTTGATGATCCAAATTAAGTTGAGCAAAGCTCAACAGGAATTGGAATACTCTTCTCTTCTTCTCGGAAAAGCCGTGGATGACTTGAAGATGATGATGAACATCCAGCTCTAAGCTGAAGCGTGGATATGGATAAAACCCCTGATTTTGACAAGATTATCTCGCATCTCGATGAGATCGAACTCACCTCCGTTCACGGGAGGATCACCGAAGTGGTGGGGATGCTCATCAAGGCAATCATCCCTAGTGTGAAGATGAGTGAGATCTGTATGATCAAACGGGATGAAGATACTCCCTTAATGGCCGAAGTCGTCGGTTTTACAAGGGATGAGGTCTTCCTTTCCCCTTTGGGAGATATGCATGGGATTGGGCCTTCTTCGGAAGTGATCCCTTTGCGGATGTCGATGCACATCAAAGTGGGCGAAGCTCTTCTTGGGCGGGTCCTGAACGGCTACGGCGATCCCATTGACGTAGAAGAGAAAGGTCCCCTTGAACTGACCGAATCTTACCCCGTGATTCAATCGCCCCCCGATCCTCTCAAAAGACAGCTCATCACAGAACCCTTAGAAACAGGAGTACGAGCCATCGACGGCGTACTCACCGTTGGGAAGGGACAGCGGATGGGGATTTTTGCAGGAGCAGGGGTTGGAAAATCCACCCTTCTTGGAATGATTGCCCGCAATGCGAAATCTGACGTCAATGTGATCGCCCTCATCGGTGAGAGGGGCCGTGAGGTACGCGAATTTTTGATCAACGACCTCGGCGAAGAGGGGATGAAGCGCTCTGTCGTTGTCGTTTCTACCTCAGACCAGGCCGCCCAACTCCGCCTCAACGCAGCCTATGTGGGAACAGCCATTGCCGAATATTTCCGAGACCAGGGGAAAACTGTTACCCTGATGATGGACTCGGTCACCCGTTATGCAAGAGCACTTCGCGAGGTGGGCCTTGCTGCAGGTGAGCCCCCTGCAAGAGCGGGATTTACCCCTTCGGTTTTCGCCACCCTCCCCCGTCTTCTCGAACGCTCGGGAAACTCTGAAAAAGGGTTTATGACCGCCTTTTATACAATCCTTGTTGCCGGAGACGATATCAACGAGCCGGTATCAGATGAGACGAAGTCTATTCTCGATGGCCACATCATCCTTTCTAATGAGCTCGCCAGACAGTACCACTTCCCAGCGATCGATGTTCTAGCATCTGTCAGCCGTGTTCTAACACAAATTGTAGACAAAGAACACGTACAGCTCATTGGGAAAGTGAGAGAGGTCCTCTCCCATTACAAGAAAAACGAGCTTCTGATCCGGATTGGAGAGTACAAACCGGGTTCTGACAAACAGGCCGATTTTGCGATTAAATACATCGACCCGGTGAACCGCTTCCTCAAGCAACTCGTCGATGAAAAATCCTCCTTTGCAGAAACGCTTCAGCAGCTAAAAGTCCTCTTCAGGTGAGGACTTGATGGCAAAAAAATACCCCCTTGAGCAGCTTGTCATCATAAAGAAGAAAAAACTAGGTGAGGCTGAACGGGCGCTGAGAGAGAAAAAACAGAAGCTAGAAGAAGAGGAAGAAAAACTCAAAAAAGCCGAAGCCGAGCGAGACACGGTCAAAAAACACAGGCAAGAGAAACTGACTCAAATGAGAGAAGGCCTTGATCTCGGCAAGCCTGCTTTGAAAATCGAGGAAATGCGGACCTACCTGAAAATTGTTGAAGAAAAATTGAAACAACACCAGAAAAAGGTAGACAATCAGGAAAAAGAAGTAGAAAAAGCTGAGGAAGAGGTTGATCGGGCCCGAAAAGATGTTCTAAAGAGACAACGGGACGTTGAAAAACTGCAGGAGCACCACGGAGAGTGGACAGAGGAAATGCGCAAAGAACTCGAAAAAGAAGAGGCTACTCAAGCCGATGAGATGGGAACTTCCCGCTTCATCCGAGAGAAGGGCAAGAAAAAGAGGAAGCAATGAGCGACGTGGGTAAAGTTAGCGGCGGAAATCGGCCCGAGCCAAAAGGGCCCAAAAAAAAGAAGGGAGCAGACTCTGAAGCTTTCCGTGAAATGATGAAAGTTGGCAAAGTGCGCGAAACAGACCCTGAAGAAAAAAGGAATCGCAAACGACAAGCCGAAGCAGAAGAAGAGCTAAAGGGGAAGCAAGACACCTCCCTCCCCCATCAAGGGCTCGGTGCCGAAGGTCCCAGTCAGCCTCCCCCATTCGAAGCGGGACCTGGGACAGAGTCAAATGCGGGAGGAGCCTCCACCGGCCCTGTCTCGGGCCCAGATCTCTCTGCAGGAGAAGAACTCCCGCCAATCTCGCCTAATCAGCAAAACCAACCGCAGCCATCGCAGCCCCAAAACCAAGATCATCACAAAAAAAAGAAGAGGGTAGAAGAGAGTCCAAAACCTCATCCGACCGAAAAAAAGAAGAAAAAACACAAAGTTGAAGGGAAACAACCGACCAAAGCTCCTGAGAAAGGAGGGAAGGCACCGCTTACGACCCCACCTCCCCACCCCCTTACACAGAAAGAGAAAGAGGCTGTCAATAAAACCCTCAAAGAAATGACCCCTCCTCCAAAAGAAGAGATGCCCCTTCCTCCGGTGAAGAAAAAAGAAGAGAAACTTGTAAAAGAAAAACAAACCCCTGAAGAAATGAGTGGGCCCCCTCCCAAAGTTCCTCCTCTTCCAGAAGGAGCGTGGGAGGCCACAACAGACAGCACCAAAGAAGAGAAGGTTGGGAAGAATCAAGAGAAAGAGCTCCCAATCGCCCTCACCTCCGAAGAAGCTGCCGCCCTGCAACAACCCGGACATGTTACCCCCCAGGGAACAACTCCTACTGCCCCCGTTGCCCCACTCACCGCTCCATTTGCCAGTTTGCCGGCACCCTTCCAGCAGCTCTTCGAGCGGATGGTAGGGGTCATTACAGTCATGAACACACAGGGGGTAAAAGAGACGACCATCAATCTCTCCAATCCCCAGTTCGCTAAATCGATGTTCTATGGCGCCCAAATCACCATCACCGAATTTTCCACTGCCCCAAAAGCCTACAACATTGAACTTCTCGGCAACCAGCAGGCGGTAACCACGATGAACAACAACGCCGAAGAATTGGTGGCAGCTTTTCAGGCGGGCAATTATACTTTCAAAGTGCACCGGATAGATGCCGGATATCTCCCTTCTACGAAAGAAGTAAAACGAAAAGAGACACAACGCGTAAAGCGCAAAAAAACAGGAGGTGGTTAAGCCATGTTTTCAAGAATCATCGATATGCAACCATGTGACAGCAAACTTCGAAAAGAAGGGATAAAGCAAACTAAGTCATTTTCTAAAGAGAAGGGAACCTCAAAAAAACCCCGCCTCGCAAAAAAACTCCAAGAGGGATCTCTCAAAGCTCTAAAAGAGCTCCTCTCCCAGCAAAAAACAGAGCAAATGCAATCGATGAGCGCTGCCGGCCCCTTCAATGAGAGGATTCAGCAGATGGCATCTATCGAAGCAAAAGCAATTGCCTCGATCGAGCAATCGGCTCAAGTGAGCCAACTGTTCGAAAAACTCGTCGACACCCTCATCCAAATTAAACAAGATGGGATTGCAGAGACTACTTTTTTCCTCGACAGTGATGCCTTTTCAGGCTCGATCTTTAAAGGAGCCCAGATCACAATCTCCGAATACAGTACCGCCCCCAAGATCTTTAATATCCAATTCTCCGCAAACCCTGCAACTCTTGCCTTCTTTGAAACGCATGCAGCAGGGCTCGTCACTGCCCTTCGGGAAGGAAATTTTGGGTTCGGCGTAAACCGCCTCGACACAAGCCTCCTCACTGAAGATGAAAAACATGCCCACCAAAGGGTCGAACGCGATGGAGAAAAGGAAAAAGAATGAACAGCGCCCTTTTGCTAAAAAGTTTAGAAACTGCACTGGAAAAAATGGGGGATCTTCCCCCCCTTCGGTCTATCCCTCCTTTTCCCTTTGAACAATTCTCGGAAGAACTCGCAAAAACCTTCGAGCAAAAAAGTTGCAGGGTCGCCCACCATAACACCCAACCACTTGATCATGCTCAGATCCTCGAAGGGATGGGGGAATCTCCTCTGATCGAACCTTTTGTCCTCTCTCCGGTTCCTGAAACGCTCTTTTTGGTAGTCCCTAAAAAAACGCAAAAAGAACTCACCTCGATCCTTCTCGGGAAAGGGCTCACCGAGCCTAATCTAGAAGAGGGGTTTATGAAATTCACCCTCCTCAACCTCTTCGAAACATTCAACCGGATCAATCCCTACGGCACCCTCTCTGCAGCCCTTTCTGATGAAACACCTCTGCCGAAAAGTAGCCTAAGTGGAATCGACATTTCTCTTGCCTTTGGTGAGAAAACCGTT
This sequence comes from uncultured bacterium, assembly GCA_964352505.1. GTDB lineage: Bacteria > Chlamydiota > Chlamydiia > Chlamydiales > Rhabdochlamydiaceae > Sacchariniichlamydia. The sequence goes on along the minus strand of CAYGSB010000012.1, from coordinate 2,697 downwards.
TGGATCCGGATCCTTGTCCCGAAAGATGCCAATGAAAAATTCGACACCTTTTTTCAAGCAGAAAAAACACCTCTTCTTGAGTCTCCGGAAATTGCAGCCCTCCCCCTCTCCCTCTCTCTATCGGTGGGCAGCACCTCGATTACTGCTAAAGAATGGAGCCAAATCTCGGTAGGAGATTTTCTCCTTCTTGACCGGTGTACCTTCGACCCAGAAAGTGGGCGGGGAACAGCAACCCTCAGCCTTGGTGTCACTCCCCTATTCGGTGTCCGGATCAAAGAGGGAGAGACGAAAATTCTAGATCATGCTCTTACCCCTGAAAATCCCCCTCTTCAAAACCTCCTTTCATCAGACACAAGCGAAGATGAAAAACCCCTCTGGGCCTCTGGCGATGATGATGAAAATACCCCCCCTACCCAAGAGCTCGAATCTTTGACTCTTACCGCCGAAATCGAGCGGTTTGAGATGACCCTTGCGCAAATTGCAAAACTTAAAACGGGAGACCCTCTTGAACTCAGTTTTACCGATGATCCGGCAATTTACCTTTGCGCGCAGGGCAAAAGGGTCGCAAAAGGAGAGCTTGTTTCTCTTGCAGACATGATTGGAGTGAAGCTCCTTAAAGTAGGAGTCTAACTTCTATGGGAGGGGAGAAAAAATTCTATAAACAAAATACTCTCCCCTCCTTTGAAGAAAAAGGGGCGGCAACCCTCCCTATCCCCTCGTCCATTGGCCCCTATAAAATCGAAACCCTCTTAGCAAAAGGGGGGATGAGCCTCCTCTACCTCGGGCTCGATCCAAAAACCAAAGAACCCCGCGTCATCAAAATCCTTTCTCCCGATTACTTAAACCACCCCGAAATGGTCGATCACTTCCTTTGGGAAGCAAAAATCATTGCCTTAGCTGACCACCCCAACATCGTAAAACTCTTTGATTATGGGAAGTGGGAAGAAGGGCTCTACATTGCAATGGAATTCCTTAGAGGTGTCTCTCTTAGACAATTTCTCATGCAGCAATCGTTTTCCCTCAAACGCTGCCTAGACATCATCCTCCAGGTTGCCTACGCCCTCACCCACCTCCACACCCACGGGGTCATCCACCGAGACCTCAAACCAGAAAACATCCTCATCACCGAAGACGGGGAAGTGAAAGTGATCGACTTTGGAATTGCCCAGCTCCATGAAGAAAAGTCTCCCGTCTCCCATAAAGTGATAGGAACGCCAAGCTACATGAGTCCTGAACAGAAAGAAAACCCACAAAACGCCACCTTTTCCTCCGACATCTTCGCCCTTGGGATCATCGCCTATGAACTCATCCTCGGAAAACTCAGCTACGGGATGATCAACCTCTCCCTCCTTCCAACCGGTCTCCAAAAAATTCTCGGAAAAGCCCTCGCTATCTCCCCTACCGAGCGCTACCAAGACACGGTCGAGTTCATCCACAATCTCACCAGCTACTACAAATCCCCTGAAATTGAAAAAGACCGCCCCTCAGCCGACCAAGCCATTGAAATTGTCGAAATGCTCTCAAAAGCAGACCAAAGTCTTTCTGCCGATAAACCCACCTGGAACCAATTTGACATCGGCATCACAAAAGACCGGGCCATCGATGAGCTGGGCCTCTACCTCGATTTCTTCAAATTCCACAACAACACCCAAGTGATCATCCTCGCCCACACCAACTCCAACCAAGTCACAAGCCTTCCCCACATTGCCATCCTCCGCGGCATGGTCAAAAGCCTCATGACCATCCAAATCGCCTCAGAAACAGCCTTCGACCCGGTGAGGTTCACATCGACCCTCAATGACCTCATCTACCAAGACAAAATGAAAGAAACCTTCCACCTGAGCATCCTCAAACTCATCCCCTATAATGACTCTCTCTCCTATCTCTCCTGTGGTCCAGCTAGCCCCCTCTTCCATGTCCCCCAAGGACACAACGAGCCCCGCGCCATCCACTCAGAAAACCCCCTCATCGGCCTCTCAAACACCTCAACCTTTTCAGCCACAGAAGACACCCTCGCCGACGGCGACCTCCTCCTCTTCCACAACCTCCCTCAGGACCCTTTTGAGGCCCCCCTCTCGAAAACCCTCGCTCGAAATGTCCTCCTCTCCTCCTCTCGCCTCACCGACACCCTCCTCAAAGAGGCTTCCACTCTTGAGGCCTACCAAACCTTCCACCACCCCAAAGTTTTCCTCGCCCTCCAACGTCTCGCCTAAGCCACTTTACGCTGATTATAAGCTACGCTAAGTGCAAACAGGATCACTCTTATGAAGGAGGCGATATTTATCTGAAAATTGGCTTATTGATTCTAGGGACCTTCCCTAAGAGGGTCTCTTCAAAGTCCTTTCGCTAATGGGAGTTGAGGTTTTTTCCTAGGAAATCACCTGAAGGAGGGATCCTCTATTTTTTTCAAACCCAAGATTTGCAAAAACTTGCCCAAAACCCGAAAGATCGTCTATTCTTAAATTTTTTATTGCCTTATTGAAAGGAAATCACTGGAGAATCTATGAGAATAAAAAATCTCTTCCTCTTAAAAACACTCTTCCTTTTTTTCATCCTTTCAGAGGCGCTTGGTGATTCTATTGTGGTAGTTGCCACAGTCACTGTAGGCTCTGCCCCACAAACCCCCGCAGTGCTAGGCGATCTTGTCTACGTTCCAAATAATGATTCGCCCGGAAGCGTAAGTATCATTGATGATGG
>CAYGSB010000011.1:12548-74635 GCA_964352505.1 uncultured bacterium | reverse complement strand
GGGGAAGTACCTACTGTAATCGTTGCAATTACTCTCCTTGAGAGATTGTTGATCACACTGACGCTGCCGGCAGTGGTAGAATTAGGAACATAGACAAAGTCGTTATTGATCGCAGCAGTTCGAGGAAAAGTGCCTACTGTAACGGTTGCAATTACAACGTTCGAATCACTATCGATCAGACTGACGTTGCTGGTGGAAAAATTTGAAACATACAAAAGGTCTCCAGTTATTGCCGGAGAAAAAGGAACATTACCAACGGTAACGGTTGCAATTACTCCTTTTGAGCTATTCGAGATGACACTGATGTTGCCGGGAGTGGCACCATTAGGAACATAGACAAAGTCTCCAGTGATTGCAGGGGTAAAAGGGGTAGAACCTACTGTGATCGTTGCTACTACTACAGAGGCGCCGACTGCCTTTGATAGGACAACGAGAAAAAAGAACATTTTGAATAGGAACAGATTTTTCAGCCTCATAAAACCCCATACTGGTTAGAGAAAACATCGAGTATGAGGTGTGTGGGCCAATTTATACAAATTTTTTTATACTTTTCCTCTTCAAGGATTCAATTTTTTCCATGTAGTGTACATACAAAAAAGGATCCGACTTTCGTCGGATCCTTTTGGGTGAAGAGTTGGATGGTGGTCTTAGAAGTCGAACTTGACGGTAAGGGTCCAACCTTGAGTGTCCAAGTCTCCACGGCGCTGGTGGTAGACGTTTTCTCCGCTATTGTTAGGTAGCGTAGGTGCTTGGGATGGATCAGTTGCAGGTGTATCACCTATGCGAACCACTCTCCACATTTGGTTTTGATCAAAGAAGAGGTGGTGTTCCCAACCGAGGTTTACTGTGATCCCGTATTTGCAATCACAGAATAGCCCGCCCCACTGGATCCCTAGTGCTAGATCGAGCATAGCTCTAGAAGCTCTGAACGACTCATGCGTCTCGAGAATTGATGACTTATAGTGAGGAGTACTCGCTTGGCGATTTGTCTCGTCATGATCGATGTTGAAGCGACCGTAGATGATCGAACTAGCTAAGTCTCCGGTAAGTGCCCAACCGCATCCTAGATTCCAGAATGTGTTAAATCCAGCGCGAAGCCCAACGCCTTTATAGTTGTTAGAGATATCAACTTGGTTATTGAATGCAGGTTGACGAACTTGTGAGGTATTACCTGTAATTTGAGACCAGCTTCCTCCTTTGTGCTCTATTTCAAAGTCTTGATTGATCTGAGCAAAACGGAGACCGATGAAGGGACGAAGGGAAAGAAGACGGCTTGTCCAGAAATTTCTTCCTAATTCGAAGTCTACGAGATTCAGCTGGAGTTTCCAAGCTGTCTGGATGTCTGTTGCGTAGAGAACAGATCCAACAACTGAAGAAAACGCCGACCAAAGAGGTAGTAGAGTGTGGTTGTCATCAATTTCAGCTTCGATATGATCGCTAGCAGTATCTTTGAACGAAGTCCAAACTAACCCAAAATCCCAACCATCGCAGGTTGTTGCGTAGCCGATCCCGAATTTGAAACCAATATCCCAGCTGTAGTTGGGAGTTTGGTACTGAGAATCGATCAGGTTATTCAATTCAAGAATGGAATCTGGTATTGTAGAGGTTACACCAGAAGTGACGTTTGGGTTTTTTACCCTGTTGTCGACAGCGTATTCCATCCCATCTTGGTGAGCATTCCAGTAGAACCCGGCAATTGTGACCATCCAGTCACCGTTGCATGTTTTGGGGTTGACCGGGGCGTTAGCTCCGTAGTTGTCAGGTCCAAGGCAGTAGGTCCGGTTACAGTCGGCGGGATAGCAGGTTGTTGGGGGCGTTGGGGCGCAGTTTTCTGGACTTGCTTTCCTCGCTCCGGCATGTGCAACAGATGCTAGGCCCAGCAGAGATAGGGTGATGAGAGATTTATGCATATTGGGTTCCTCCAATGATAGTTTTTACTAAATCTCTGTATATAAGATGAATCTTTTTTTGGGAAATAAAAAAAAGAACCCGACAATGTCGGGTTCTCATGAATGGAGAATTGAATTTTGGTGGTGATGTTAGAAGTCGAACTTAACAGTGAGAGTCCAACCCTGTGTATCTAGGTCTCCACGGCGTTGGTGGTAGACGTTTTCTCCGCTATTGTTTGGAAGCGATGGTTCTGATTGAGGGACATCGCCGATGCGAACCACTCTCCACATTTGGTTTTGATCAAAGAAGAGGTGGTGTTCCCAACCGAGGTTTACTGTGATGCCGTATTTGCAATCACAGAATAGGCCACCCCACTGAATCCCTAGTGCTAGATCGAGCATAGCTCGAGAAGCTCTGAACGACTCATGCGTCTCAAGGATTGATGATTTATAGTGAGGAGTAGTTGCCTGGCGGTTCGATTCATCATGATCGACGTTAAAGCGACCGTAGATGATCGATGTTGCCAAGTCACCAGTAAGTGCCCAACCGCATCCTAGATTCCAGAATGTGTCAAAACCAGCACGGAGACCAACGCCTTTATAGTCGTTAGAAATATCAACCTGGTTGTTGTATGCAAGTTGTGAAGGAGAAAAGGTGGGTCCAGAAGTAAGTGCTGACCAACTTCCCCCTTTGTGTTGGATCTCGAAGTCTTGATTGATTTGAGCAAAACGGAGACCGATGAAGGGCCGGAGGGAAACGAGACGGCTTGTCCAGAAGTTCCTTCCCAATTCAAAGTCGATCAGGTTTAGCTGAACTTTCCATGAGGTCTCGATGTCTGTTGCGTAGAGAACAGACCCTTGAGCAGAAGAAAAGGCTGACCAAAGAGGGAGAAGAGTGTGGTTGTCATCGATTTCTGCTTCGATATGATCGCTTGCATTATCTTTGAACCAAGTCCAAACAAATCCAAAATCCCAACCATCGCAAGTTGTTGCGTAGCCGATCCCGAATTTAAATCCAATATCCCAGCTGTAGTTAGGAGTTTGGTATTCCGCATCGATCAGATTGTTTAGCTCTAAAATTGCATCTGGGATCGTGGGTGCTGCCACCGATTGAGTGATGTTTGGGTTTTTTACTCTGTTATCAACAGCGTATTCCATTCCATCTTGGTGGGCATTCCAATAAAATCCGGCAATTGTGACCATCCAGTCACCGTTGCATGTTTTTGGGTTGACAGGGGCGTTAGCGCCGTAGTTGTCAGGCCCAAGGCAGTAGGTACGGTTACAGTCTGCGGGGTAGCACGCTGGAGGCGTGGGGGCGCAGTTGTCTCGACTACCACCTGCTGCATTGACGCTACTTAGTAGCGAAAGAGCAGCAATTGATAAGAGGTGTTTCTTTTCCATAAATGAATTCTCCATTTCATTTGGCCCAGAGGACCGATTTTTTTAACTTTTCCCTAAGGTTAGTAGAGGCTGGGTCGTGAAACCCAGCCTAAAATGACTTCCTTAGAATGCAAATTGTGCTCTAAGAGTCCAACCCTGTGTATCTAGGTCACCCCGTCTTTCATGAAAGACGTTTTCCCCTGTATTGTTTGCAACAGCAGTTGAAGTTTGTCTTGTATCACCGATACGGACCACTCTCCACATTTGGTTTTGATCAAAGAAGAGGTGGTGTTCCCAACCAAGTCTTAGATTGAAACCGTATTTGCACTCGCAGAACATCGTTTCCCACTCTACTCCAAGAGCTAAATCAGCTGTCGCTCTAGAAGCGCGGAAGCTATTTGCAGCATCAGCAATCTTCGCTTTTTCATGAGCATTTTCTGCATTGCGGTTCGTCTCATCCTGTTCGAAATCGAAGCGTCCGTAGAGGATAGCTAGGGCGAAGTCGCCGTAGACTCCCCATCCACATCCTAGGTGCCAAACAGTGTTGAGTCCCCCACGAAGTCCTACCCCTTTGTAGTCATTCCCAAGAGAAACAGTTCCGTTGAACGCTTGTTGTCCGATAGGAGCATTCGCATTCCAGCTTCCGCCGCGGTGTTTGATTTCGAAGCTTTGATCGATATAAGCAAGTCGTACGCCAACGAAAGGTCTCATCGCTAGGTATTTACTCGTCCAGAAATTCCTTCCAAGTTCTACATCGATAAGATTGAGTTTAAGTTGCCAATGAGTTTCAACGTCAGTTGCATAGAGAACTCCACCCTGGATTGGGGCATAAGCTGACCAAAGAGGAAGAATTGTCTGATTGTCAGACGCTTCAGCTTCTATCTCGTCATTTGCTCTACCGTGATACCATGTCCAAAGAATTCCGAAGTCCCATCCATCGCAAGGAGAGGCGTATCCAATTCCTGCTTTGAAACCGAAGTCCCACTGGAAGTTTGGTGTATTGTATGTTGCATCTACTAGATTATTTAGATTGTCATAAGCTGTAATTGCAGCTGGCTCATCTCCAGGCCCTTTGACGCTATTGGTGATTGCGTACTCCATTCCATCTTGATGGGCATTCCAGTAGAAGCCTGCGAAGGTAAGTACGATATCTCCGTTGCAAGTTTTTGGAGAAACGGGTGCGTTAACACCGTAATTTTCAGGTCCAAGGCAATAGCAATGGTTGCAGTTCTCTGCATAACATGCTGCTGCTGGTTCTGGGGCACACTTGTCTCCGCCTCTCGCAGCGGTTAGACTACTTGCTATCCCGATCATTGATAAGGCAGCAATAGGCCACTTTTTATTTATATCCATTTTCATAGATAAGCTCCTGTGGTTTTTTTACACTGCCCCACACACGTCCATAGCATAGGGCCTTTTTTTAGCTTAACCTCACAATAAGAGGAATTTCTTTTTTTTAGCAAAGTTTTTTTCTGAAAAGTTTTTAAAATGTGAACTTTCCTGTTAATGTCCAACCCTGGGTGCTCAAAGCGCCTCGTCTCTGGTGGAAGATATTATCCCCGGAATTATTGAAAATACCAGAGCTATTCACTCCACCGTTTCTAACGACTCTCCAAAGTTGGTTTTGGTTAAAAAATAGGTGCTGTTCCCATCCAAGTCCTAGCGCTATCCCATATTTACGCTCGCAAATGAGGGCTTTCCATTGAAGGCCGAGGGCTAGATCGAGTGCTGCGCGCGAAGCACGGAAGGATTCTTTTGTTTCTAAGAGCTTTGCCTTAGAGAAGGGGGAAAGGGCTTGTCGAAGGATTTCATCGTGGTCGATGTGGAATTTTCCATAGAGGATTGAGGTGGCCAGGCTCCCAAAAAATCCCCATCCACAGCCGATATTCCAAAATGAATCGAGACCACTTCTAGCTCCAACACCTTTGAAATCGTTTTCTAATTCGACTTCGTTATTATAGTTGAGAGTGAGTCCATCATCGTTGAAGCTCCCCCCTTTGTGGTGGAGATTTAGCTCTTGATCAATAACAGCTCCACGGACTCCGATATGAGGGCGAAGGGAGAGGACTGGGCTCGCCCAATATTCTCTGCCGAGTTCAATATCGAGGAAGTTGAGATCGAGTTTCCAAAGAGAGCGTATTTCTGTTGCATAGAGAATGGAGGCTTGTCCAGCATTCGGGTATTGAAAGGATGACCAAAGGGGGATGAGGGCGCGGTTATCAGACTCTTCTCCCCTAACCGCTCCTCGCAGCCTTTCCGAGTACCCGGTCCAAAGGGCGTTAACATCCCATCCATCAAGGGGAGATGTGTAGGCAACTCCTAGTTTGAAGCCCGCATTCCATGCAAACTTTGGCCCTATATATTCAGCTTGGATTAGGTTATTTAATTCTGGGTTTCCTGAAAGAGAATCTGATCCGGGAACAGAGTTGAGGACTCCATATTCAAGACCATCTTGCTCGGCTTTCCAGTAGGTTGCAGCCGCTATCAGGGTAAAGTCTCCACTACAAGTTATGGGGCGTACAGGAGGATTGGCCTGTAGATTATCTGGTCCCAAACAAAAGCAGGGGGAGCAGGAGGATTGGAAACATTTTGCAGGCTCTTTTGATCTGCACTCTTGGCTTCCTTGAGAGCTACATAGAATAGTTGCGACAGCAATTGCCGAAACGGCAAGCAAACCCTTCATGTCCTGACGTATCATAAGATTCCTCGTATCTCTTTACAGTAGAAGGGGAAATTTTTTCTGTCAATTAATTTTTAGAAAAAAAGAGGACTTAGAAAACTAAGCCCTCTCTATCGTAGAAATTTAGGAAACTCTATTAGAAATCAAGTTCAACGGTTAGGGTCCAACCTTGTGTATCTAGATCTCCCCGTCTTTGGTGGAAGATGTTCGCAAGGGTGATCCCAGATGGTGCAGTGTCTTGTGTTCCAACCGGCTCTGTAACTTTGACCACTCTCCACATCTGGTTTTGATCTAAGAATAGGTGGTTTTCCCATCCAAGATTGACTTTAAGCTTATAGTCACAGTCGCAGAAAAGAGCTGACCACTGTAGTCCAATCCCAAAGTCTAGCATCAGTCTTGAGGCGCGGAAGCTATCTGTCGTCTCAAAAAACTTATCCTTTGTGAATGAAGTAGATGCTTGTCTGTTTGTTTCGTCATGGTCAATATTGAAACGACCATAGACTAGAGAGACTGCAGTGTCTCCATAAATAGACCAGCCACAACCAAGAGTCCAAAGGGTGTCTAAACCACTTCTCATCCCGATGCCTTTAAAGTTGTTGTCGATGTCCACCTCGTTGTTGAGCCTGGGCGCAGGTTCGCTCCAAGATCCCCCTCGCTGATCGATTTCGTAGTTTTGACGGATGTTGGCAAATCTTAGTCCAATGTGGGGACGGAGAGCCACTTTTCTCCCACTCCAGAAATCACGACCGAGTTCAAAATCAATGAGATCTAAATTGAGGTTCCATTTTGCTTCGATATCTGTAGCGAATACAGGGAGTACAAAGGTTGGATCAGCAGCTCCATCGGTCCCATTGAAGTTGCTCCAGAGAGGAAGGAGGGTGTGGTTATCATCATTTTCTGCTTCAATGTGGGAATTAGCTTTTCCATGGTAGTTTGTCCAAAGAACTCTGAAGTCCCAACCATCACAGGTCGTGTTGTAGCCAAGACCGAGTTTGAAACCATACTCCCACTTCGAGCTTGGTGTTTCGTAGCTTGCGCTTACGATGCTTGAGTTTGCTAGTTGTGTAGCAGCTGCATCATTATCTGCTTGCTGAACAGCGTTGTCGATAGCATACTCCATTCCGTCTTGATGAGCATTCCAGTAGAAAGCTGCGAGAGTGAAGGACCAGTCTCCATTGCAGGTATAGGGTCTTACGGGTGCATTGATCGCAACATTATCGGGACCAAGGCAGTAGGATCTACAGCAGGTATCTGGGTAACAGGTTGCTGGCTGCTCAGGCGCACAGTTTGCGGCAAAGGCAGCAGAACTCATGCTCAAAGCAATGGTGAAAAGTGTTGGGTACTTCATAAAGGTTATCCTCCTTTTTTTCACATCATGCAATTTTTTTAATTATTAGCAAAAAAAAAATGGACTTAACCGAAGTTAAGCCCATTTTTTCCACAGTTGCTAAATGAGGGAATTAGAAATCAAAGACGAGTGTAAGCGTCCATCCTTGAGTATCTAAGTCGCCACGGCTTTGCCCGTAGACGTTTTGTGGTAGACCATTATCAAAATTTGGGGTAGCTCCTGAACTTCCCAAAATTTTGGTCACACGCCACATCTGGTTTTGGTCTAAGAATAGGTGGTTTTCCCATCCAAGTTTTGCTGTGAATGCATATTGACAATCACAGAAAAGAGCCGACCATTGAATCCCAAGACCTAGGTCAACAGCAAGACGTGTTGCACGGAAAGAGTCTTTTGTCTCAAAAAATGTGTTTTTTGAGAAAGAAGTAGAAGCTTCCCTTGTTTTTTCGTCGTGATCAATACTGAATCTTCCATAAATTAAAGAAAGAGCAGTATTTCCATAAACAGCCCAGCCACAACCGAAGTTCCAAACGGTATCAAGTCCACCACGTAGACCAACGCCTTTGAAATCGTTATCGATACTTACTTTGTCGTTGAGACGAGGGTTTGGAAGACTGAAAGCTCCCCCTCTGTGCTCAATGTCATAGTTTTGACAAATTTTTGCGATACGAATCCCAACATGAGGGCGAATGGTAACGCGTTTGCTAAGCCAAGACTCCCGTCCAAGCTCGATATCGACGAGATCTAGATTCAAATTCCAGGTCGCTTCAATATCTGTAGCGTGCGTTGGAACGGTGTAAGTTGCGTTTGTAGCGTTTCCATTTGATGCAACGAAGTTGCTCCAGAGGGTAAGAAGGATGTGGTTGTCATCTTGCTCTGTTTCTGGGTGAGCATAAGCTTTCCCATGGTAGCTTGTCCAAACGACACCAAAATCCCAGCCATCACATGTTGTGTTATAGCCGACACCTAGTTTAAATCCATAATCCCACTTAAAGGTTGGATTTTCATAAGTAGCATCAACGATGTTGCCTAATTCACCAAGGTCATGCTGGACAGCATCCTTAATTGCAAATTCCATTCCATCTTGGTGAGAATTCCAATAGAATCCAGCGACAGTAAATACCCAGTCGCCATTGCAAGTTCTTGGACGAACAGCGGCAAGTGTGCCTGAGTTGTCTGGTCCCATGCAATAGGTTCTGCAGCAATCATCGGGGTAGCAAGTAGCGGGAGGCTGAGGTTCGCAGTTCCCGCTGCCATTTTGTGCTGCAGATAGCATGCTGCTCATTCCCATGAGCGGCAGGGCTATGGCAGCCACAGTTTTGTGAATATTCCAGTTCATACATTTCTCCCTTAGGTTGATCAACCCAAATTTCTTCGGGCATAATATTGAGAGCGTAATTATGCACCACAATTAATAGCTCTCTATAATTATTAATTTAAAACCATGAGCAATTAATTTCAATTAATTAATTAACTTTATCGAGTTTATTATCACTTGATTGCGAAAGTTATTAAATAAAACGTCTGATAATGAAGTTTTGATGGGAGATTTGGGAAACCCGCTCATTTAATCGTGAAAGGATTACACCCTTCCCATAAAGGCTTTCTATTGTGGTCGTTGGATCGATGACAATGATGACATGGCCTGGCCAAATGATCATGTCAAGCGGCTTTACATCGTTGATTGATGAAACCTCTTTTCCAAAAGAGAGAAGCGCTGAAGTGTTCCGAGGAGTGAAGCCATTTGTTGCTTCGTAAAGAAGGCCAGAGCAATCGACACCGGCTAAGATCCAGGGGGTGGAGTAGAGTGAGCAAAACTGGCCAAGTCCCTGCCCCCAGTTCCCCCCCCATATATAGGGGAGGCCCAGGGAGTCTGTCAGGCTAGAGAGGATTTTTTCTGTTGGGGGGAGAGACCTTTCTCTCTCGGGGGGCGGGCCAGGAACTCTCTTAGTAGAACGGATATCTAAATAGACGCTCCCGTGGGGGTAGTCCAAGGTAGTTACTCTATATATATGGGGTGAAACTTGTTCCTCAAGAGAGAATGTTGTCTCTGGAAGAGCTACCATCTCTAAAGGCCGAAAAAGCCCCTTTTCATCGAGGATTGGGGTTGGTGATCCAAATACTCGATCGAAATCGGGCCTATTGAGTAGGGGGGTGGGAAATAGGGCCGTTAGATAGGTGGACATAAAAAGTTACCGATAGTTATCGTTGCATAATCTAACCCAGGGGTTGTGAATGTTCAAAGGAAAAGTTCCCGTCATTCTCGTTTTAGTCCTGTTTTTGGGAGCTTGCTCTAAGGCTCAAAAAACAAGTTCTAAAGTTGTCCGGATTAATCTGGTGGATGAGCCTCATACCCTTGATCCGAGGTGTGCCAGAGACCCCCATGCTCAGATGCTCATGAGAATGTTCTTTGAAGGGTTAACGAGAATTGGGCCGGGTGAGAAACCCCAGCTCGCTCTTGCTCAGAGTGTTGTGATTTCAGAAGATTTCAAAACCTATACGTTCACTCTTAGAAAAGCCCTTTGGACGAATGGGGATCAGATCAAAGCCTCTGATTTCGTCTATTCTTGGAGAAAAATATTGTCGCCCGATTTTATTTCGGATAATGCGTATCAGCTTTATGTGTTGAAAAATGCAAAAGAAGCCAAAGAGGGGTATCTATCACTTGAGAAAATAGGGGTTTCTGCTCCCGATGATCGGACACTTGTCCTCGAAATCGAGTACCCTACCCCCTACTTATTAGAACTGCTTGCAATGCCCTTTTTTTTCCCTGTCAACGAAAGGATTGCTGAGGCAAACCCTAAGTGGGCAAATGACCTTGGTTCGTATGTCACGTGCGGCCCCTTTTCTTTGAAGAGTTGGAGACATCAAAGTCAAATAGAGGCGATCAAAAACCCCCTTTATTGGGATGCAGACCAGGTGAAAATCGATGGGGTCTCTTTCATTATGGTAGAAAGCAATACGGAGATGAAGCTCTTTGATCAGAAAAGCCTCCACTGGATGGGCTCTCCTCTTTCTACGATTTCTGTTGATGCAATTCCCTATCTGAAGAAAAAAGGATCTATCCTTGTAAAGCCAAGAGCTGAGACTGCTTTTTTGAGAGTGAATACATCGAGAAAAATTTTGCAAGAGGCAAAGGTGAGGCAGGCACTTGCCCTAGCAATCAATCGAGCTTCAATCACGGAGCATGTCCTCCAAGGGGGGCAGCTCCCGGCTATGCGACTTGTCCCTCCAACGATGCAACTGCAAAAAAGTAGCTACTTCAAAGATGGAGCAAAGGAAGATGCTCTGGAGTGTCTTATAGACGGAGTAGCAAAGCTTGGGGCTTCAAGGGATGATCTAGCCGATCTGACTTTACTCTATATCCACTCAGAGAGGGGGCATTTGATTGCGCAGGCGATCCAGCAGCAGTGGCATGATGCGTTTGGCGTTCGAATTGCCCTTGAGGGAACAGAGAGGAAGGTCTATTTTGATCGGATCTCTCATCATGACTACGATCTAGCGTTTTGCTCTTGGGGGGCCGATTTTCACGATCCTGTGAATTTTCTTGAGGTTTTCAAGTATAAAAATCAGAGCACCAATAATACCGATTGGGAAAATGCTAACTATAGAAGCATCCTCGATAGTTCATTCATTATGGCAAGTAATGAAGAGAGGGCTCATCTTCTCGGTAAATGTGAACAGATCCTTATGGATGAGATGCCAATCATTCCTCTCTTTCATTACACAATGCTCTATCAAAAAGATCCTAAGCTCGAAGGGGTTTTTCTCTCCTCACTTGGACATCTGGACTTTAAATGGGCAACTTTACAGAATGAGGACTAAATGAAAAAGATCCTTCCGCTTCTCCTACTCACTCCGGGATTGTTTGCCGGATCGCTCCGCCTCTACAATGACAGCTCATATAAACTTCGGGCAGTTATTCGGGGAGCCGACGGTACTTATCTAGGGGAGATGGTTGTTCTCCCAGAGCATTTCAATACCTGGTCAGATGCCTACTCTTCGTTTGGTCCAGGAGGCCAACAGCAGCAAAACTCCAATCGAACCCTTACCCCATATACGGTACAATGGTATTGTCTAGATGGGGATGAGTTTGGGATCAATGTGAATATGGCAACTGGAGCGGCTGTTTTAGCTGAAAGCTCTAATGGGCCGAAGTTTTGCAAGCCACCGAAGAAGAAAAAAAATTCTCCTTATGGTCCAAGCCAGGATGAAGAGCAGCTCCACGACCAGAATGAAGCTCCTTCCGACGACGATCAGTCGACGAGTGGGTGACTCCGCTCGTAGGTGATTTTTTTTAAAAAGTGCCCCTCAGGACTAAAAATTGTAGCGATCCCTTCCCCTTTGTCAATGATAGAGGCGGGTGTTTGCTCCCCTTTTTTATAGTAGGAGCCTTGAATGAGCCGATCATTTTCATATTCCTCCATGAGCATGAGTTCCCCCGTTTTATAGTAGGCAAAGCTCAAGCCATGCTTTTTATTCCCGCACATTTCTCTTTGGCTTTCTAACGTCCCGTTTTCATACCAAGTTTTTGTCATCCCTTGGATTTGATCTTCGAACCAGGAGATCATCAGCTGCTGTTTCGGCTCTTTTCCATTACTTGGGTAATATTTCCACTCTTCACCGCTTTTCATTCCCTCTTGGATTTGATAGGAGCTGACAAGCTGGCCTTTTTCATCATAGAGTTTGACAATCCCTTCTGGAATCCCATTATTGTACTCTAGGGTTGCATAGAGTGTATTTTCGTGAAAATCAGATTTGACCCCGTGGCCGTTTTTAATTTCTGAAGAGACTTCCCCGATTGGGTTGAAGTAGGTGCCGTTTATCAAAAGGTCTTCCTCGTACTCTTCTTGGTACTTAGGTTGCTCTTTAGACCAGCATCCACTGGCTGGACCATTTTTCCTTCCATTCACATAGTGAATTTGCTCGATGGTGTTTCCCTCTTCATCGAAACGTAAATAGTCCCCATGGATGAGACCATGGGTATATTGGACGACTTTCTCAATATTACCTGTTGGGAAGTAATAGGTAGCTTCCCCTTCTAAATGACCGCGGCTATAGGTGAATTCGGCCTGAAGATTTCCCCTTTCATCCCAAACAGTACACTTTTCGTCAAAAAGCCAGCTGATTTGGGCGCTTTCTGTGAGGTCGGCAACACCCTCCATCACGTTCGCTTCGATTTTAAGCTTCCCATTTTCATGCCACTCTAAGTAGCGACCATTCGCTCTACCGTCGAGGGCTTCAAGGTACTGCCAGTGGCTACCGTTTGGATGGTAGCTGGTGATTTTTGATCTGCTTTTTCCTTCGTGGTTTTTTCCGTATACTCTAAGGACTTTTTCATAGGGCTGCGAGGCGAGAAAATCAATCCCCTGATAGGTTACGAGGCGGTCTTTATTGCTGATCGTTTCACAAAAGCCATTTCGATCGATCGTTTGCATGCTTGTGATCGTGTTTGAGTGGTCGACAGAGCGGCAGCCAGCAAATAATAGAAGGAGGGGGATAAGTTTTTTCATTCGAAGCACTCTCTTTTAATAATTTCTAAATTGACGACAAAATGCTCTTCATTCGAGGTAAGTGGTTTTTTGGTCAGCTCGAATTTTCGGATGATTAAATCGGGAGGGTTTTTGCCTGGAAAAAACTCACCAAGCCGTACATTCTCTATTTTTGAGAGGAGGTGAAAAAGGTCATCTTGGTTCATCTCTACAGGGTGGTCTAGGATTGCTTCCACTTCTTGAAAATTATCTAGGCGCTGAAAATTTTGTTCTTTGAAAGTCAGACGGTTCTCACCGCTTTGGAGAAAATCTAACCTTTTTTTCAGAAGTTGATTATTTGGTTCTGAGTGAACGAGCGCCTGGAGCGTGTATGTTTCATCGCGAAGAAATTGGATGTTTTCTACATCTTTTTCGAGGTAGTCTCGATTTGCACAGCGAAGTTGAGAGAGAAACATTTGCTGTTTTTTTTGCTTCAGCTGGGACCATTCTTTCTTATTCTTTAGATCGAGAGCCCTATTTTTTAGGTTCGCATGATTTTTTTGGGAGGAGACAATGAATGTAAGGGCGAGTAAGCAGGGAATAAGTCCTAGACTAATCAATCCAATAGGGTGCGAAATCGACTCGAGAAGCTGCGATTTAAGCTGGTTCATTTCATCCCTTGGGTCTTGAGGTGAAAAGTGGCTCGGTAGATCCCATGATCTCCGCTCCAGCGAACATCTTGTCTATGATCAATGAAACGATCGTCGTTTAGTAGTGCCCGATGAAATCCTCGGGCCGTCGAAGGGGTTTCACAGGTGAGTTCAACGTCTACTTTTCCCGTGAAGGTTTTAACTTGGGTCCCAAGGCGAGGCATTTTTACAATTTCATAGCGGACATGATTGATAGATCCTTCTGAAAGTGATGGGTGGGTGCTTAGGAATGTTAGAACTTCGTGTACTTTGGGGAGGGGGCAGAGAGGGAGCATTTCTTTCTTTTCCCGATAAACACTATTTTCTAACTCTGCAATCGCCTCTTTAATATTTTGCCCTTCTTTTGCTTCGATAGCGGATAAAACAGTTTGATTCCGCCTTTGAAGGTGAAGATGGTTGATCCCAAGGGAGACTAAGACAAAAAGTCCACAACTTGCCCAGTAGTTTAGCGCATTTCTTTTTCTCTTTTCCTGTTGGTTTTTAGAGAGCATTCCCTTAGTTCTAAATTGGCAGCTCTGCTGATCTCCTTTTGCGGCATCGAGAGCAAGTCCGATCGCAAAGGCGTACTCCTCGAGGTCTGCATCTGGAAGTTCTAGCTTGGTGAAGGTTATAGGAAGTTGTTCATTCTGAAACGAAAAGAAATGCTCAATCTTAGGGAATTTTTTTTGGGTGTAAGCTAGGATCCTTGCAAAATCGGCTTCCTTTACACTTTGCGATGTGACAAGCCTCCCTTCAGAGATGACAATAAAGGTCCCGCGGTGGAATGCAATCATCGAAGGGACGTTTGAGAAATAGTGGGTAACAAACCGGAAAAGAGCTACCGGTGCTGCAGAGACAATATCGGGATCAATTCCAATATTGCTCGCGTCGGAAAGATGGGTTTTTAAGGCTCCTTTCGAGGTTGCGAAAAGAGAAACCTCTGTTTTTTCTTTGAGGGGGTAAAGGGTCGGAAGCAATATCGTTTGATCGGGGGGAAAAGGGAGCAGTTCTTCAACTTGAAACGGGAGGGCTGAGAAGATTTCCCGTTTAGATTTGAGTTTGAGAGATATGTTTCTCAGGAGAACTTCATTTGTGTCTAGCCCCGAAACGATCTCAAATTTTTTGTCCTGGAGGATCGATCGGAGCATGTAAAGCGGCTTTACATCAGGGGTGAAATTGCTCAACCGAACGATAGAAATCCCCTCTTTTTCTTTTGAAATAAGTGCTAATGAGTTGCCATGAAGGGCGAGGAAAAATTTTTTACTAAGGATGGGCATGTTGGGATTGTACCTCACCTAAGATTTTCAGAAAATGTTCTTCTGTGATATAATCTGTCCCAATTATGGTTTATTTCGCAGGAAAAATCATCCACTGGGCCTTTTGGCTATATACTCTTTTTTTGTTTGCTAGGATAATCGGCTCTTGGTTTCCCCGTTATGCCTATCATCCGGCTATGCGGTTTGTCCGATTCTATACCGATCCCTACTTAGGTCTTTTTCGGAGACTAATTCCACCCATCGGAGGAGCTCTCGACTTAAGTCCTTTGTTGGCATTTTTTGCCCTTCGGATTCTGGAAGGGATGATTTTAGGTTTCCTCGGTGCCCTCATATAAGACCCCCTTCCAGCTCGGTGAGCTATCCCTTCCTTCTAACGTTTTTTGTTCACCCCTAGCGGGCTGTTCAGATTTCCCTTTTCGAAAGATGATCTCCCAGTACAAGCCGGGTCTGATGTTCTGTGAAATGGTGAAAATGGATGCGATGGTCCGGCATGATACCGGGACGTTTCGTCTTCTCGACTATGACTCCTCAATGCACCCCATTGGAGCACAGCTATGCGGGAGTAAACCGTCACTTGCTGCTCAGTGTGCTAGAATTGTAGAAGATCTCGGCTTTGATGTAATCGATCTCAATTGCGGCTGTCCAGTAGATAAAGTTACAAAAGACAGCAGTGGTTCTGGACTGTTAAAGACGCCTGAAAAGATCGGGGAGATCCTATGCAATATGATTGCAGCCGTAAAGATTCCCGTCACCGTGAAGATTCGCGCAGGTTGGGATGAAGCTTCGATTAAGGGGCCTGAAATTACTCGGATTGCCGAACAAGCCGGAGCAAAAATTATTTTTGTTCATGGGAGGACAAGGCAGCAGGCGTATAAGGGGCCAGCGAACTGGGACTACATTAAACAGTGTAAAGATGCAGCAAAAGAAATTTTGGTTTTTGGCAACGGTGATGTTTTAGATGGGCCAAGCGCCGAGAAGATGTTTGCTGATACCGGATGTGACGGAGTTCTTGTTTCTAGAGGGTCTTTTGGCCATCCTTGGATTTTTGAGGATATTGCTAGACATTTCGAAAAAAAAGAGGCTATTGAAAGGTCTGGGGAAAATATCCGGGACGCTCTTCTTGAGCATCTTTCCTATATTTTAAAGTATCAACCAAGCCGCAAAGCCCATCTTGACCTGCGAAGAATCGGAGCCTGGTATCTCAAGAAAGGGGCCAATGTGAAGCAGCTAAAAGAGATTGTGGTAAGGGCTGAGAATCTAGAAGAAGTTGTGGCTGAAATCAACGCTTTTGATTGGTGAGAGGGTCTTGCTCTCATTGTTAATAAAGTCATACAATGACTCTATGATTGAGTTAAGAGCTTTGGTGAGTGGACGAGTGCAGGGTGTTGGGTTTCGAAAAGCCGCATCCACTACGGCCCTTAGACTCGGTTTAACGGGGGTTGTCCGCAATAAAAGGGATGGAACCGTAGAGATTGTTGCCCAAGGCGAAAAAGAGCACTTAAGAGAGTTTATTGAAAAGCTCCAGTCAATTTTCGATGCCAACTTTGTGACCGAGTTCAAAGAGCCCGAGCAAACTTACCCCGATTTTTCAATCGGATTCTAACCTAGCCTCAAAGATTTTGATCAGCCTTTCAATTTCGCTGGGACACTCTTTATATAGGGGCTTCCCCTTTGATTTTTTCTTGGATTTAGTTGAGATGAACGCAAAAAAATCTTCGATCGATTTTGTCTGAGACCCTAGATACTGGCATTGTCTAGCTAAATCTCCATCTGAAGTGATCACTGTGATGATTTTTGCGTTTTTTCTCTGCTCAACCAGTTCGATGATGTAGTCATCGGCTGTTTTCCCTTTCGGTGCATAGAGGACCTGAAGATTTTTTTTCTTAGCACATTGTGCGAAGTCTCGAATTTCTTCAGAGCTATCGAAGATGATGCTCACTTCCCCTTTGATAGGGGCTAGCTCAACATCTAATACTTCAATCAAGGAGTCTCTCTGCTTTTCTAACGATCTACTTTTTTTCTGAGGAAGACGAAAGAGAAGGTTATATCCATCGATGAAGTAGTGCATAGCTTTCCTTTCGTTGAAAGGGTTCATCATTAATCATTTTTGCATTAATTAGATTGAGCACGAAGAAGATGCCTTGATTTTGCCCTTGTTGTTGGGCACCTAGAAAGCGGGCTGTCCAGAGACCTACGAAGTTCATCCGATTGAATAGCAATCTCCAATTTTCTAACTTTCGCTGTTCCAATTTCTACAAGGTCGATGATCCGCAGATCCGGGCGGTAGGCTTTACTAGTTTTCAGGATGCTAAACCTTCCTTTTAGCTGATTTACTGCAAGTTTAAGGGTTTGATCCGCAAACCGCCTCATTTCATCAAACAAAAAGGGGGCTGCTATAACGATCGCTTCAATCAGTGGAGAAGTCTTTTCAATGTCATTGGCAAAGGTTTCATCCGAAGGTAGGTCACACAGTCTTTGAGCATCTTGGATCGTTTTTAAAAACCCTTGTATACATTGATAAGTACTCCAATAGGAAACAAACTCTCTTTGTTTGCGATCCTTCATGTGCGCAATGGTCTCTTTCCCGCCATCGGCAAAACATTGCCCATCATCACCGCAGTAAGAGCGGCTTTTTTCATACAAAATCGTTCCGATTAGATCTCTGTTAGAGGTGCTCTGATCAAAATGAAAGAGAATCTTTAAAGCATCGAGATCTGTAATGTCAAATTTGTTCGAAACCCTCGATTCTAAATGTTGAAGTTCAGCTTGGTCTTGGACAGAGATGTTAGGTTCTTTTTTTAGTTTGATAATACGAGCAAAAATTCTCGCTCTCTCGCCGTCTGTTAAGGAAAAAATGTTATGGGGATAAATTGCCCGATCCTGCATTGCCCCCTCGATAACTTCTGCGATTTCAAAGGGCCAACGCATTTGTGAAACGGTATTTAGAATAGCAGAAGCCATACCTTCTCTATTCAGTGGAGTTTGTAGTATACTGGGGAAGGGTCTCTAAAGTGAGCAGCATTTTATCGATTGCTTTACGTCTGTGTGAAATCCGGTTCTTCACCTCTTCTTCGAGTTCAGCGAATGTTTTAGAGTACTCGTGTTTTTTGAAAATGCTGTCATAGCCAAAACCCTGTCCGCCTCGCTCATCTTCTGTGATGATCCCTTCACAGCGCCCGGATACAGTTTTTTCTAGTCCATCGGGGGAAGCAAGGGCAATGCAGCACTCGAAGTAGGCGTCTCGGTTTTCTTCATTGAAGGGTTCCATAGCTTTGAGTAGTTTCTTCCGGTTATCCTTATCGGTGGCGTTCTCGCCGGCATATCGAGCAGAATGGAGTCCTGGTGCCCCACCGAGGGAAGGGACAGTGAGTCCCGAGTCGTCTGCAATGACCCAGGCGTTTAGGGCGCTTGCTGCGTGTACTGCCTTCAAGATGGCGTTTTCTTCAAAAGTTGTTCCACTTTCTTGTGGAGGAGTGTAGTTTGGGAAATCGATGAGGGAAAAAAGATCGCACTTGAGGGTTCCTTTGAGCATAGACCGGATTTCCCGAATTTTGTGGACATTTCGACTAGCGATGACAAGTTTCATGGGAGGGCATCCTCTGTTAGGTTAGAGACAGACAATACTATTTTCCCTAAAAGCTGTAAATATTATTAACGCACTTATCCATTAGGGCCCGCAGATATTTAAATCGCAGAGCGGATATCTACGATGGTCATCTGCTTTCCTTGGAACTCGAAGGTATCCCCCTTTTTTAATTCGAGCATGCTCTGAGCTAGCTTCGACTGGAAGGAGAGGATGTTTTTATCGGGATCAGCATCCCAAGGGCCGAGGAGGGTATAAGAAACAAGTTCACCATCACTGTTTTTACAGTCAATCGTAGTTCCGACGCTCACCTGCTTTACATCGATATCATCTTTTGTGAGGATCCGGCATTGGTTGAGCTGATCTGAGAGAAACTTGAGCTCCGATTGAAGGCGGTCTCGCTTTTCAAGAGCCGCTTTAAATTCTGCGTTTTCTCTAAGATCTCCATGGGATCTGGCGACTTCAATTTCCTTCGCATTTTCGACCGTTTCTATCGTTCCAATGTGTTCGATTTTTTGCTGAAGATAGGCATAGCCTTCTTTTGTCGTCCAAATGACATCGTCGTCTTGTTTGGCTTTTTGTTCCTTCTTCCTTTTTTTCTTCAAAGAAGGGTGAGCAACTTCAGCCAATGCATAGAAGATCTTGATGTCGTGGTCGGTAAGGGAGTGGCATTTCGTAACGAGAAGTAAAAATTCTTGCACATCTGCAGTTTCCGCTTCTTTCATGATTTTGCGGACGATGCTATATCTGCCGGCAGACAGAATCGCATGCATTTTTTTGACCAGATCGCGCCGTTCATTTTTTTGTTCTAGATGGCTGAGAGCGAGTAAAAAGGCCTCTAAAAATCGGGAGCGCCCTTCATCATTTGCAAAAGGGAGAGGGCCGTTTTCAGTAATTTTTTGAAAGTACCAGACGACGACTTCGGGATAGATGTGGGGATGGAGCGAGAGTTCTTTAATTTTGTCTGTCAGTTTGTCTTTGCTCGGCGATGCTGTCAACTCGGAGATCATGTAGTCCCTCAGAGAGTTGTGATCAACGACCAGGAAGAGATCGAGAAAGATTTTTTCCCAGTCTTCTCTATATTGGCGGACAGCAGTCAAGACCCGTTTTTTAAATGCTTGAATAGGGATATTCTTGATTAACGTTTCAATGGAGGCGGTCTTTTTTAAGAGTTCCGCAACTGGAGGGTACTCTTTTGCTCCTGAAAGGTCTTGTAGAAAGAATTGGAGCTGGATTTCTTGCGCTTCGGTGATCTCCTTAAAGGAGAGGAGTTCTTTGAGTTTCGCTAATAAAGACTCTTTGAAGGCTGGGTTTTTTAGTGTATCGGAAAAGTCTTTCAAGAAACTGTGGACCATATGAATGAGAGTGTCGGGATCTGGTTTCTTATCTAGAGCTTTTTTTAGGCGGTCTTCGTGAGAGACTTCCTGTTTGAGGAGGCGGAAGGGCTCTTTTATACTATCCGGATTTTCAATTTGGGGGTCTTTTTTGATTTTTGTTCTTGTAGATTGCCACCAACGGTTCCATTCCTTCTCCGGGATGACAAGCTCACAGAGTTCGTCTTTGATTTCAGCGGCGTTTAGGGGGCCTAAGTCCCTTAACACCATTCTAATTACTTCTACCGGTTTTTCTTTCGCCTGAACTTCTAGTTGATCGGGGCTGCCAAAACGCAAAGCTAAAAAGTGGTCATCGGGGATGGGGATGAGTGCATTGAAGGCTGTACTAAAATGCATTTCCTTGATCCCGGGAGCATAATCAAATTCAAGGCTCAATTGCTCTCGGAGCATGGAAATATCCATGATTTCTCCTACACCCCAACCGGCGTTGTGAAAAACAAAGTTTCCTTTCTTCATGTGGTTCAAGAGAATGTAGTGACTGATCGCGCTCTGGAAGTCGTTTTGATCAGTACGAAAGCCGATGAGCCGCATTTTTTCAGGAAAGTCTTCTTCGTGACCAAATTTTTCGTGGAGGTGGTTGAGGGTAATTTTTCGTAGCTCTTCATTGTTCGTCACTTGGAGGTCAACAATGAGTCGGAGAATATCATCAGAAAGGGGGCCTTTCTCTACTTTCTCCCATAGGGGGATTCCCCTCTCAACATGGCGGCCAATATAGTCACGAAGTTCTGAAGCTTTAACCGCTTCGAGGATATCTCTAAAATCCTCGGCATCCAGTTCATCTGTAGAAGTATACTCCTCCCAAAGGCGCAAAATCGATGGCGCGTCATGATTTTCGATAGCTTTTTCAAAATCTACTAGATAACCCATTTCAACCCTTTGATTTGCTTGATTTTGCAGAGTGCTCATTGTGATAGAAGTCTCCCTAATACCTAAAGAGTATAGAGGGGGCTCCTTTAAATATCAAAGGATGAGGGTCGGTGTTGAAAAAAAGAAAAATTCCCTTTACCTTTGGCCCGCATAGGGCTTTCGATGAAAAAAATTTTACTAGCTGCAGTTTTTTCAATTTCTACTGCACATTCTGAAGATTGCTCTTCTTTATTTCGCGATCTAGCTCTCGTAGAAAAAATCGATCGGGATCTTCAAGATCGGCTCCCCCTTTTTTATAACTATTCTTTTCTTGGGGGTTACTTCACAATGCCCTCTGCTCGGCTGCCCAAATCAGGGGATCTTGCTTTCGGTGTTGCTGCACCCTCGCCCTACTGGGTTTTTGGGGCAAATTTTGCCCTATTTAGTCGGGTCGAGCTTTCTGCTAATTACCGTGTTTTTCGGGGGATGGAAGAGCTCAATTTTGGATATAAGGGATTTGGAGATGATGCGGACAGAATTGGCAATGTAAAATTTGGCATTATTGTCCCTGAAGATGGACTTCCGATGCTTCCTAGCCTTGCCTTTGGTTTGGATGACGTGATTGGAACCAAAAGATTTAGTTCACAATATGTCGTCGCAACTAAAACGTGGAATGAATACAACGTGGAGTGTTCTTTCGGTTGGGGCTGGGGTCGAATCAAAGGTCCTTTTGGAGCCGCTGTTTGGAGTCCGTTTCGGTCAAGTGATGTTCCCGTCTTTAAAAACCTGTCGTTCATCGTTGAATATGATGCGAATGACTACAAGAATCACGAGAGTGAGCACTCTCAAGGGAGAAAAGTTTCTTCTCGAATCAACGGGGGAATTTCTTATGTTCTCAAAGATACACTTCAATTGTCGCTCAGTTCACTCAGGGGAGAGGAAGTAGCCGGTTCTGTTTCAATCCGTTTCCCGCTCGGATCTACATGTGGACTGATTCCGAAAGTTGATGACCCTTGTAATTACCAATCCCCTATTGATAGCCAGCCGCTGGGCCCTATTCGCCCCGAAAGAGAGTTTGCCTGTGAATTGGCCTATAATTTTGCTGATCAGGGACTCGATCTATATGAGGCCTACCTGTTTTACGATTCTCAGCTTGGAAGGCAGCTCTACCTAAAAGTGATCAACAACCGGTATCGAGCAGAGTCGGTTGTTCGCGAGAGGATTGAAGACCTATTATCTGCAGTGATACCAGAAAATATCTCTACGACAAAAGTGGTGATCGAAGCCGAAGGGATAGAAAGTCACAGCTACTGCTTTCGAACATGTGATCTCAGCCGCTACAGAGAGTGTTGTATGGGGCTTTGGGAGCTTGAAACACTTTCTCCGATGAAAGAGGTTGGTCGTCGCTGCGATCCCTATGATTGGGAGACTCTATTTGAACGAAAGCGGGAGGTTTGGACACTGACGCTTCGTCCCCGCATTATTTCTTTCTTTGGATCGACCACCGGGAAGTACAAGTATAGCCTTGGGTTTCTCGGTGCTTTTGATGGCACCCTTCCTGGAAATCTTGTTTATCGATTGCAGGGATCTTACTCAGCCTATTCGAGTATGCATGGGCTGAGCAACCGCGATGAACTCAACCCTTCAGAAATTATCCACGTACGCACCGATGCGGTGAAGTATTATCAGGGTGGACGGGTCAGGCTAGAGGAGCTTTTTCTTCAAAAAGCTTGGAACTTAAACAAGGGGTGGTTTTTCCGACTTGCCGGAGGCTATTTCGAACCGGCCTATGGGGGCGGCGCCGGTGAGCTCCTTCTCTACCCGGTCCAATCAAACTGGGCCGTTGGTTTTGAGACAGCTGTTGTTTGGAAAAGGAACTACACAGGGCTTGGCTTTACCCATGAAATCACCCGTTTCAACTCCCATGGAGATGAAGTGCGAGAGCCTTTCACCGGCTTCCAATACTTTCTCGACTTATATTATGACTTCAAGCCCCTTGATCTTCTTTTTGAGCTCCAGGTTGGACAGTTTCTTGCTAAAGATAGAGGGGCTCGTATCCAGATCACCAGGTATTTCCCAAGCGGAGCCCGATTTGCCCTCTGGCTTTCGCTGACGAATGCAAATGACAAGGTTAATGGGCACACCTATTTTGATAAAGGGTTCGCCTTTTACGTCCCCTTTGACATTTTTTTAAAAAAGAGCAGCCGGACCTTTCTGACGCAAAGTATGTCGGCATGGTTACGAGACATAGGGGCGAGGGCCCTTACAGGGATCCCTTTATACGACACCCTTTATGAGGAAAGATATGATTGACTTGAGAAAACGATTGTGTCACGCTTGGAAGTGCCTATTCTTTACGAGGGGAGCCCCATGATTGAAAATTACGAAGAGTTTTCAGAGCAGCAGACAAACATTCTCAATCGTTATGTCACCAGCACCACGAGCAACATCTTTTGTTTACGAAACCTACCTGAAGTGATCAAGGGAGCCCTATTTTCCCGCTATTCCCGCTCTAGTTTGGGTCTTCGCTCTCTTCTTCTCAAAGAGTTTATCTTTAGTGAAGAGACCGCCTTTTCAGCCATTACAGGTTTAACTGTCAAAACAGAGGAAGGGGAAAAGGAAGTTGAAGACCAGATCATGGCAATCAAGAAAGCTCAAAATTTTTATGATCGAATTCTCGATGGCTATGGCGATGATTCAATCGGTGAGCTCGGAGGAGCACACATTGCCATTGAAAATATCAGTATGCTTGCAGCAAAAGTGATCGAAGACTGCCGAATCGGAGGCTCTCCTCTTGAAAAATCGACTCGCTACATCTATTTTGATCAAAAGGTAGGTGGGGAATACCTCTATTATCGGGAGCCAATCCTGATGACTTCTGCCTATCGCAAGTTGTACCTACAAACATGTGATCGTCTTTTTGAAACCTATTCTGCTTTGATCCCCCAGTTGACCGAAGTGATGGAGAAAAAATTTCCTAAAGAAAATGAAGTTTCGAACGTCGCATATACCGCAGCGATTCGGGCAAAAGTTCTCGACTGCTTGCGGGGTTTATTGCCTACGAGCGCCCTGACCAACATGGGGATGTTTGGAAATGGGAGGTTCTTTGAAACAATGATTCAAAAACTCAATTCCCATTCCCTTGTTGAGATGCAAGACATTGGCAAAAAATCCTATCAAGAACTAACCAAAGTGATGCCTTCATTTGTTCGAAGAAGTGAGGGTAACCATAAATATCAACAGGCATTTACTCAGTACACAGAGCAGTTTAACGCAGAAATAAAATCAGTCGTTGAGGCTACAACAGACAACGTCCCCTCGATGCGCAGCCCCGGTGTTCGTCTCGTTTCGTATGACAAAGATTCTCCTGCTCGAGTTGCAGCTGCGATGCTTTTTGGCCAATCTAAGGCTGGTCTGATGGAACTTCAAGAGTATTGCCGAAGCCTCTCTGAAGAGGATTTATCCCGCATTCTTGAAGCGGGGAGTAACTTCCGCGAAAATCGGAGACACAAGTCGCCTCGTGCTCTTGAACATGCCTTCTTCACCTTCGAAATAGTGGCCGATTTTGGATGCTATCGGGATCTACAGCGACATAGAATGCTGACACAAGATCGCCAATACCTCACCTGTGATTACGGGTACTATGTTCCGAATGAAATTCGGGATACGGAAATGGGAAAAACCTATTGTGAAGCAATGGATGAAGCGAAAAAAGCCTACGATCAAATTGCTTCTGAGTTCCCAGAAGAATCTCAGTACCTCGTCCCTATGGGAAATAACATCCATTGGTATTTTCATGTCAACTTACGCGCTCTTCAGTGGCTCTGTGAACTCCGTTCTACGGCTGCCGGACACCCTTCTTATCGATTCATTGCCCAGGAGATGTCAAAACAAGTAGCCCAAGTTTTTCCGCAGTTTGAACGGTACTTCAAATTTGTCGATTATGATGGCTACGAGCTAGGCCGTTTAGGACAAGAAATTCGGATTGTTGAAAAAGCCAGGGCAAGGCAGGCAAATGAAAGGTAAACACAAAGGGAATGTTTTTGGTGGGATGCTCCTTCTTGTTGGAAGCTGCATCGGAGCGGGAATGCTCGCTTTACCTATCATGACAGGACTCTCTGGGTTTTGGCCTTCCCTTATTGCATTTTTTGGTGCATGGGGTTTCATGACCCTTACAGGCCTTCTTCTCGTTGAAACAAATGGCTGGTTTACTAACCGGGTCAATTTGATCACGATGGTTGGCCGGACTCTTGGAAATAAAGGAAAAGTCCTTTGCTGGATTTTCTACCTCTTCCTCTTTTACTCTCTCTTGCTCGCCTATATTTCGGGGATTGGTTCGCTCGTTTCTAAAATCATGGACGAATATTTCCACCTATCCTTCCCCGACTGGTCAGGAAGCCTTTTCTTTGTCCTCTTATTTGGTTGGATTGTCTATCTCGGCACAAGGCGGGTAGATTATACGAATCGCTTTTTGATGATTGGCAAAATTGGGGCATTTTTAGGGCTTGTCTTCTTGGGAGCTCAGCATATCCAACCTAAACTTCTCGAGCGCTCTTCAGGCGAATATGCCCTTTTCGCCCTTCCAATCCTCGTTATTTCGTTTGGTTTCCACAACATGATTCCAAGTTTGACCGACTATTTGGGTAACGATCTGAAAAAAGTTCGCAGAGCCATTCTTTTAGGAGGACTTTTTACCCTTGCGATCTATTTGCTCTGGCAAATCGTTGTCCTCGGCATTGTCCCTCTCGAAGGAGAATCGGGAATTCTTGCAAGTTATCGTGATGATTCTGAAGCTGCCCAGGCATTGATTGGATTTTTAGGCTCCAGCTGGGTGAGTTACTGCGCCACTTTTCTTGCCTTTTTTGCCATACTCACCTCCTTTTTGGCCCAGGCCCTTAGCCTCTCCCATTTTCTAGCTGACGGTCTTAAGGTGAGCTACAAAAAGCACGAAGAATTCTGGTTGATCGTCTTAACCCTTCTTCCCCCTCTGTTTTTGGCGATCTTATTCCCAAATATCTTTCTCAGAGCCCTTGATTTTGCAGGGGGTATTTGTGCCGTCTTTCTCTTCGGAATCATGCCTGTTTTGATGGTTTGGAGAGGGAGATACATAAGCGAGATCAAATCGAGATACCACCTCTTTGGTGGAAAGCCACTCCTTGTGGTTTTATTTGCAATTGCGGTTTTCATCATGTTTTTTCAGCTTTCCCACATGCTTCACGCACCGTATCTGCCCAAAATATAGAGGAATTTTATGAGAAAATTCATTCAGAGTCCCGTTGTTGGAGGAGTCCTCCTTATTTCTGGCACCACACTTGGTGCTGGGATGTTGGCTTTTCCTGCGCTCACCTCTTACGGAGGGTTTCTCCCTTCTGCAATCCTTTTTCTTTTGATCTGGCTCTTGATGCTCACAACAGCTTTTTTCTTTTTGGATGCGAACCTCGCGATCCCAGGTAAGTGCAACATGGTCTCCATGGCCGAAGAGCACCTTGGCCTGCCGGGAAAGCTTCTTTCGTGGGTCGTCTATCTCCTCCTTCTCTATGCCCTTACAGCTGCCTATATTGCTGGTTGCACACCGCTGATTGTTGAAGTGGTAAAAGCTTTTACTGGCTATACGCTTCCTGGATGGTTTGCTCCCTTTTCTCTTCCGCTCTTATTCGGCTCTTTCATCTACTCAGGGACTCGAGGGGTTGATCTGATCAACCGGGTTCTTATGCTTGGCCTTGTTGTCTCCTACTTCCTCCTTGTGTTTTTTGTTCCGGGACAGGTCAGCATAGAAAACTTAAGCCATATTGACTTCCCTGCAATCACGATTGCAATACCGGTGGTGATCACTGCATTTGGGTACCATATCATCATACCCAGTCTTACGACCTATTTAGGGCGCGATCGAAAGCTGCTCCGTAAAACCATTCTCATAGGTAGCTGTATTCCGATCATAGTATATCTCCTATGGCAAGTCCTCGTTTTAGGGGCTGTCCCTATCCCTCTTCTTTCAAAAACCCTCATCGAAGGTCATTCTGCAACCGATGCACTGGCAGGTGTTTTACATAATCCATTGATTAGCCTAGCGGCTAAATTCTTTTCTTTTTTTGCTATTGTCACCTCTTTTGTTGGGGTGACGCTGAGTTTAGCTGATTTTTTAATAGACGGTTTCAAAATTAAAAAAGGTCCAGCTGGAAGATTTTGGGCGATTCTCCTCACCTTCATCCCCCCTCTTTTCTTTGTTTTTACCTACCAAAGAGGGTTTTATGTCGCTCTGCAGTACGCTGGGGCCTTCGTGGCGATTCTTCTCGTATTTCTTCCGGCAGCTATGGTATGGAAATTAAAAAATTACCATGCCAAAAGAATTTTAATTCTCTTCGTCATGCTTGTCGCTATAGGAATTGTTGGCTTGGATATCTTGCAGCAAAGTGGTAAACTAGATCCACTCATTAGCAAATACACGACCCAATAAATGTTTATATTAGAAACAGACTTTACTCCCCAAGGTGATCAGCCGCAGGCGATCCAAAAGCTCACTTCTGGAATAAAATCTGGAAAAAAATCGCAGGTTCTCTTAGGGATTACAGGCTCGGGGAAAACATTTACTGTGGCTAACCTCATTGCGAATACCAATCGACCAGCTCTGATTCTTGCCCACAACAAGACCCTCGCAGCGCAGCTCTATCAGGAGTTTAAAACCTTTTTTCCCAAAAATGCTGTTGAATACTTCGTCTCCTATTACGACTATTACCAGCCCGAAGCCTATCTTCCCCGGACAGATACCTACATTGAAAAAGATCTCGCAATCAACGACCAGATCGATAGGATGCGTCTGTCTGCTACTCGTTCCCTCATTGAAAGAGACGATGTAATCATCGTCGCCTCTGTATCCTGCATCTACGGTCTAGGGCTTCCTGAGTACTACAGTAAAATG
The DNA here is from genome assembly GCA_964352505.1 of uncultured bacterium. Classification (GTDB taxonomy): domain Bacteria; phylum Chlamydiota; class Chlamydiia; order Chlamydiales; family Rhabdochlamydiaceae; genus Sacchariniichlamydia. The sequence goes on along the minus strand of CAYGSB010000011.1, from coordinate 47,165 downwards.
CAGCTCAAACTCGAAGTGGGCGAGCAGGCTCGTCGGGACGAAGTTCTCCTCCATCTTGTCGAAATGCACTACAAACGGAATGATTACGATTTGGCGCGTGCCACCTTTCGGGCGCGAGGCGACGTCCTTGAAGTGGTCCCTGCCTACGAAGAAAATCTCGCCTACCGGATCGAATTTTTTGGAGATGAAATCGATCGAGTCAGCTCGATCGATCCCCTTACTGGGCAAGTCCGTGAGCGGTTAGAAAAAATCACCATCTTTCCGGGATCTCACCACGTCACCCCAGAAGGAGTGCGCTTCACAGCTATCGATACGATTAGATCAGAGCTAAAAGAGCGAATTGAAACCTTTGATAAGGAAGAAAAGCTCATAGAGAAACAGCGGATCAAGGAGAGAACGACCTACGACCTTGAGATGATCCGGGAGATCGGTTTTTGTAAAGGAGTGGAAAACTACTCTCGCCACTTTTCACAACGAAGCGAAGGAGACCCGCCCCCATGTCTTCTCGATTATTTCCCAAAGGATTTTCTCATCTTCGTCGATGAATCCCATCAAACCCTTCCTCAGATCCATGCGATGTACAACGGAGACCGGGCTCGGAAAAATTCTCTTGTCGAGTTTGGTTTTCGCCTTCCGTCAGCCTTTGACAACCGTCCGCTAAAGTTCGAAGAATTCTACAAGCGAATCAACCAAGTCGTCTATGTCTCTGCAACCCCAGGTCCCTGGGAGGTTCAAGAGGCTGAGGGGGAAATCATCCAACAGATCATCCGCCCTACAGGCCTCCTCGACCCGGTTATTACTGTAAAGCCAGCAACCAATCAGGTCGATGATTGTCTCAATGAGATCCGGATAGAAACAGAAAAAGGGGGAAGGGTTCTTGTAACGGTACTTACAAAACGCCTTGCCGAAGACCTCACCCAATATCTGACTGAAATCGGAGTCAAAGCAAAATATTTGCACTCTGATATCGACACCTTAGAGCGAGTACAAATTCTCAACGACCTCCGTAGAGGCCTTTTCGATGTCCTCGTTGGGATCAACCTCCTTCGAGAGGGGCTCGACCTCCCTGAGGTCTCCCTCGTAGCGATTCTCGATGCTGACAAAGAGGGGTTCCTTCGAAGCGAAACAGCCCTCATTCAAACCTGTGGGCGGGCTGCTCGTAATGTTGAGGGTAGGGTGATCATGTATGCTGACCGAATGACAAAATCGATTGATAAGACCCTCGATGTCACTAATGGGCGGCGAGCGCTCCAAAAAGAGTACAATGAAAAACATGGCATTACCCCCACCACCATTCGCCGGGGAAAAATCTCCTCTCTTTTTGAGTCGTTTGGCGAGGTAGAGGCCACACCAAAAGCTAAGGAAACTCCTTCCCATCTTACAAAGGAAGACGTTTCAGAGAAAATTCGCGAACTTGAAATAGAAATGAAGCGGGCTGCAAAAGAGCTCCGGTTTGAAGATGCGGCTACCTTCCGGGATGAGCTCCAGCACTATAAAAAGCTCGAACTTTTAGAAGGCAATTTATAAGTTTTCTAGCACCTCGATCACATAGTCGTGGTTTTTCCCCTCTAATTCTAAGGAGAAAAGCTTCTCAAGTACACTCGGTGGAAATGCGTCTGGATGGATCCACCAGTCCTCAAAAATCACCCCTCGATTGGAAAGATCAGGACAGAGCAAGTAGTAGCCGAGCGAACTCAAAATTTCCCGTTCTAGTGACCGATACTTATCTTTGAACTTATAGTAATCATGCTCGATGGTTATTACCTTAAAAAGGTACTTATCAAAAGGAATTTTGTTTAAAACAACATCATAATCTTTATCGATATCTAAAGAAAGATAGTCGATTACTGAGGGAAAGGACTCTAAAATAGAAAGATAATCAGCTTCCCTTGCATCCTGGATTAACAAACTGTTGCTCCTCTTTTCATTCCAGCTTTTTACATGATGACTAGTGATGTCTAAGCTTACACCTTTCCAACCCATATTTTTTTCTAAAAAATAGGTGTTGTTGATGTTGATCGGATGGGATGCTCCTATTTCTAGATAGTATCCTGTCTCCTCTTTCCCAACTAAACCGTAGAGAAGAGTATAGACAAATTTATCCTGGGAGGCTTGCGAGTAAGATTCCTGTTCTTTGGGCCATTTTGTCGGTGCAGCCTGGATTGAGGCGAGGGTCGATAGAGACAAATAGACAAAAAGGAGAATACGATTCATTTTTCACTTCCAATTTTTAAGTAATAATATCCCAAGCTTCTCTAAAAATTCTTTTAACTTCAAGTTCAAAAACGACCACTCCAATTCTTGTCCATGAATGGTTCTAGACAAAAACCTGTTGGTTTCTCAAGACCTCTTTGGTTAGACTGATCTCGTGAAAAAGATCACCATAAAAGCGCAAAATCCTTGGCTGCAAATCGACTTTGCAGAGATTTATGAGTTCCGATATGTCTTCTTCATGCTCATTATCCGAGATATCAAGCTCCGGTATAAGCAAACCGTTTTAGGTGTCACCTGGGTTATTTTACAGCCGCTACTAACGGCCCTTTTGTTCACCCTCCTTTTTGGAAAAGTGATGGGACTGGCAAGCGAAGGGGTGCCCTACATCCTCTTCGCCTTTTGTGGTCTTGTTCCTTGGCTTACCTTTTCAGGCGCATTGCAAAGGGCAAGTACATCTCTTCTTAACGATACAAGACTCATCACAAAAGTTTACTTCCCCCGAATTTTTCTTCCCCTTTCAGCGACATTTGGAGTTGTTATAGACTTTCTCATAGCCCTCTCAATGCTCTTTGTCTTGATGGGAGGTTATGGTGTGGGAGTTTCTACCAATCTTCCTTTCCTTCTTCCTTCTATTCTCGTCCTCTTTCTTTTTTCATCGGGAGTGAATCTTTTTGTCTCTTCGCTAAATGTCTATTACAGAGATTTCAAGCACATTGTCCCCTTCTTATTGCAGCTCTGGATGTACGCCTCACCCCTTGTCTACTCGAGCACGATTATTCCCAAAAAATATCAACTTCTTTACCAGTGTAATCCCATGGTCGGGATCATTGATCTATTTCGGTGGTCTCTTTTGGGGATAGGAGACTTTCCGATGAATTCGTTTAGCATCTCCTTAGTCTCTAGTATCCTTATGGTCACTTTAGGGGCTTGTATTTTCCGAAAAATTGAACACTACTTTGCGGACGTTATCTGATGATCATCAAAACAGAAAATCTCGGGAAGAAGTACCTCATTGATCGATATAGAGAAGGTCCAATGCGTAGCATGGGAGAAGATGTGGTCAAACTCCTCAAAGGGAAAAGGAGACTGGTCCACGAGGAGTTTTGGGCACTCCAAGAGATTAATCTAGCGATCTCTGAAGGGGAAACGGTAGGCCTTATTGGCACTAACGGCTCGGGGAAAAGCACCTTTTTGAAGATATTGTCCCGCGTAACCTGGCCCTCTGCAGGGCAATTGGAGATCTCTGGACGAGTAGGTGCTTTACTGGAAGTGGGTACCGGTTTTCATGGAGATCTGACCGGGAGAGAAAATATCTTCCTGTCGGGAGCAATCCTCGGAATGAGGCGGAGCGAAGTGAAGCGACATTTTGACGAAATCACCGCTTTCTCCGAAATAGAGGAGTTTTTAGATACTCCTGTCAAAAAGTATTCGAGCGGGATGTTTTTGCGGCTTGCTTTTTCTGTGATGGCTCACCTAAATAGCGAGATCTTGATTATTGACGAGATCTTTTCTGTTGGGGACAGCTCCTTTCAAGAAAAGTGTTTTAAAAAAATGCGATCGATTGCCCAGCAGGGTCGCAGCGTAATCCTTGTCTCTCACCAAACGGATATACTACGGAGTCTTTGCTCTCGTCTTATCTGGCTTGAAAGGGGCAAACTCATTGCAGATGGAGATCCGGAGCTCCTTTTACAGAATTACGAAAGTAAAGCAGCTTTACACCTATGAAAGGGTTCACAAGTCGAAAAATTGAATTATTCTACCGACTCTTCCATCCCTTTAAGAAAACGACTGCCTCGCAGCAGCCCAAGCGCATTCTCATCTGCAATTGGGGAGGACTTGGAGATGTCTATCTTTCTAGTTTTATGATTCAGCCTCTTAGAGAAAGGTTTCCAGGGTGTGAAATTGGGATGCTTACGACCCCTCAAAGCAAAGTAGCCGTGAAGGGAGTCGATTTTCATCATCTACATCCCTATTGGTTCCGTTTAAATGAAAAAAAGGGGCTCCTCTACTTGAGATTTCTCAAATACTTTTTCCTCCGAAAAAGGAGGATTGCAAGAGAGCTTTCCCAAAAGAGATATGACTTGGCAATTGTTGCCAATCCCTACTTCTCAGGGCTGGCTCATATGGTATATGATGCAAAAATCCCCCGTAGAATCGGTTTTGAGACAATTGGAGATCGAAAGTTTTTGACCGATATCACCCCTTGGCAAGGAAATGAATATTTACTCGACCACTATAAACGGCTACTCGAGCAACTGGGAAGTAGAGATTTTCCAAGCGCCCAATCTGAAGTAGTAGAAGAGAGGCCTCAAAAGATCCTTTTTCATCTGTTTTCAGCAGATGCAAGGAAAGACCTCCCTTTATCTTTTTGGATAGAGCTCCACTCCTATTTTAAAGAGAGCGGTTATGAGGTCTACTTTACAGGTAGAGGAGAAGGTCAAAGAAGAGAAATAGCAAAAATCGCAACTGATGCCTACAATCTATGCGATCGTCACGAGTGGGAGGGATTTGTGGAGGAGATCCAATCCTCTAGCCTATTGATCTCGGTGGATACCGTTGCCGTTCACTTAGCAGCTGCGTTTAACCGCCCTTTTCTTGCTATTTATCGCAATACCCCCCAAGTCGGTCTGTGGTTTCCAAAATCTGATCAGGGAAAAGCCCTTCACTGGCCGGTGAGCCCAAAAGAAGTTTTCCTGGAGGTAGAATGTGAAAGTCGTTGTTGATGCGCGAATGGTGGGAAAAGGGGGAATCGGTACCTACTTAGAAAATATCCTCCCTTTTCTAGAAAAATGGTGTGATCTTAAGCTCCTCCAGAGTCGTGCACCTATTTATAGCTTCAGAGAACAGGCCGACTTTCTCTTGAAAATCCCAACGTGCGATCTATTTTGGTCTCCCCATTTTAATGCCCCTCTCTTCCCAATAAGGGCTAAGAAGCGGGTTGTTACGATCCACGATCTTTTCCATCTCGATTGTCTCTCAAGCAACCTTTATGTGAAGCAGTACCTTCGGAGAGTGACAAAGAGCGCTGATCAACTCGTTACTGTGTCTGAGTTTTCCAAGAATAGACTTCTCTCCTACTTCCCAAATCTAGAAGGAAAAATCTCCGCGATCCATTCTGGTGCTGATCATCTAAAGAGTGTCGTTCCCAAGAAAGTTGAAAAGCTCCCCGACTCGTTCTATCTTTTTGTTGGAAATCGAAAACCCCATAAAAATTTGCAGCTTCTTATCGATGCCAATATCCCGCTGGTGATTGTCGGAGAAGGATATCATCGAGTAAAAAGGGATAATCTTTTCTATTTAGGGAGGGTGTTAACGGCTGAGCTCTGCTGGCTCTATCAACAGGCCCAGGCGCTTATTTTCCCATCCCACTATGAAGGATGGGGACTACCTCCCCTTGAAGCAATGTCTTTGGGGTGTCCTGTGATCGCAGCCCAAAGCGGAAGCATTCCTGAGGCGTGCCAAGATGCCGCCCTTTTTTTTGATTCAAGGAGCATTGAAGAGCTTAAAGAGACCCTTAGACTCGATCGAAAGGGGTTAGTTGAAAGAGGAATAAAACGGGCCTCTCAGCTCACCTGGGAGATGGCAGCTCGCGCTCATTTCGCTGTTTTTGAAAGAGCCATGGCAGAAAATTTCGCCACTTTTTGACCGCTCCCTTTTTTTGTAATCAAGAGTGCTTCATCGGTATCAATGATATGCAGGTCTTCTAAATCGACCGTAGCAATCAGCCGCTTTCCCCCGTAAACGAGGCAGTTTTTGCTATTGATATCGATTACATTGCCAATATGGACGTTTTTTTCTGCGTCCTTTCCAAAGACTTCATAAACCTCATCCCATGAGCCAACATCTGACCAAGAAATTGCCAAGGGGATTACTTTCAAATTTTGTGCATGTTCCAACAGGGCGTGGTCGATAGAGGTGGGAGAATTGGCGCAAAGGAAGGTTTTTCGATGGAACAGAAAAATCCCTGAGTTCCACAAGACACTTCCCTCTTCAAGAAGCGCTTTTGCTTTGGTAAGAGAGGGTTTTTCAATGAAGCAGTCAACAGGCGATATTTCGCTTTCGGTATTGCAGAGGATATAGCCATAGCCTGTATGAGGGTGGGTGGGGAAAATTCCAAATAAAATATGAGAGCCCTCGAGGGCAAATGTTTCGGCAAACGTGATTTTTTCTAGGAGCAACTGTTCAGGTGCAATCAGATGATCAGAGGGGGTAACCAAAAAGAGATCGGGAGTTTCTTCTCTTTTATCAAGCCAATCGAGGGCAAAGAGAATTGCTGGCGCTGTATTTTGCCCTTTATCCTCGGCAATAACCCTGCTCTCTAGAGCCGGCTCAATTTCCACAGCCTGTAGAATCGCCATTTCAAGAAACTTTTTCTGCGTTACGATTACAAAATCCTCTGCGGGGTATTGTTTGAGAAATCTCTTGAGGGTTTTTTGAAATAGCGTTTCTACTCCAAGCAAAGGAGAAAATTGTTTGGGAGGGGCGTTGAGGGGCCAAAGTCGATTTGCCTCGCCCCCAGCGAGAACGATAATTTTCATCAGGAAAAATCCAATTGTCAACTATGATCGCCAGTATGCCAGATATAGTTCTTTTTCGAGTGAGAAATCAGCCGCTTGTCACGCTCCACACCCTCTATGCGAAGTGGGTCGTTTCTCTTTTTGCTCTATTCATGGTTGGGGGAAATTTTTTCCGTTTTTTTGCCATTGCCCCTTTTGGAAATCACCTATCGATCGTTGAGCTTCTCTTCTATGGGTCATGTCTTCCCGCCTATTTTCTTCATCTACGAAAAAGTCTTCTCCTACTCGTCGGAATAGCCCTTTCGACGTTGTATGGAGTGATCCTCAACGGTTTTGACCTAGTGAGTGTAATGTATAGCTGTAAACTCATGGCAATGATCATTTCAGGAGTTGTACTTGGTGAGCTCATCACAAAGGAGCAGATGCTCCGGATATTTACCTATGTACTCATCATAGGAGGGCTTATTTTTTTCCTTTTCCCGAAAGCACACCTCTTCTTTCAACTGTTAGAAGGGTATGGAGTCCGTTTCATAGGAGATCCCCATGAAAGGCGTTTTATTTCCCCCTTTTTAGACCCAAATTATTATGGGGCAATTGCGTGCATCCCCCTTATTTTGTCGTATCATCTGAAAAAGAAAGGACTTTTTCTTCTCTTCCTTACAAGTATCCTACTCACATTTTCCCGAAGCGGAATAACGACAGCGACTTTCCTTTCGATGGGCTTTCTTTTGGCCCATCGATGGAAAATCAGGGTAAAAATCTCGTCGATGGTCACCTTCCTGGGATTAGTCGGAGTGAGCCTATTTTACAGCCGAGATATTGGATGTCTCATTGAAAGAACCCTCCATTTTCTCGAAGATCCCTCGGCTCTTTCCCGGTTTGAGTCGATAAAGACTGGTCTTTCTTATTTCATCCTGCGCCCCTTCTTTGGAGTGGGCCACAACTATGTTTCATTTCTTTTCACAGAAGATTTGCAAACCCATGTTTTGGACTCCTCCTTGCTCTTTATCCTGATCAATTTTGGTCTGATCCCTACGCTTGCCTTTGCCGCCTATGGTTTATTTTGGACGCTTCAACATATACAGAGAGGTGTGTTTGGCTGGCTTTACATCTATCTTTTGATCTGTATCCTATTCACAAGTCTGTTCAACCACCTCCTTTTTTTCCCATATTGGTTAATCCCAATGGTTGGACTCTTTACTCATTTGGTGAAAAGTGAAAATCGCGTTCGTCCATGACTGGCTACAGACTATGGGAGGGGCTGAAAAAGTCCTCGAAGCTCTTTTAGAGCTGTATGATGCCCCAATCTACACCTTGATCAAAGGAGATCTTTCAAAAACCCCTTTTGCAAATCGGACGATCCACACCTCGTTTTTACAAAGCCTTCCTTTTGGGACTCGGTATTTCCGCTCCCTTTTACCCCTTTTTCCGAGGGCAATCGAGGGGTTAGATCTCTCCTCTTATGATCTAATCTTTTCAAGCTCCTACTGCATGGCTAAATCGGTCATTAAAAAGCCTCACCAGAAACATATTTGTTACTGCCACACCCCGATGCGCTTTGCCTGGGATCGGGAGCTTTACCCTATGCATCCTTTGAAAAAGGCGTTAGCAGCTCCTTTTCTAAATCATCTTCGAGAATATGACAAAAACACCCAGAGCGGTGTAGATCATTTCATCGCAAACTCTACGCATGTAGCAAAACGGATTAAGAACTATTACGGGCGGGATGCAACTGTTATTTACCCTCCAGTGGACACGCATCTCTTTCAAATTGCAAAAGAGCGAGAAGAATACTTCATTACTTGCGGTCGTCTTGTTTCTTACAAGCGCTTTGACCTCCTCGTTGATGCATTTAGACGATGTCCAACGAAAACCTTGATCATCGTTGGAGATGGTCCAGAAAGAAAGAGACTCGAGAAAAAGGCTCCCTCAAATGTGAAATTTATGGGATTTTTACCCCAAAATAACTACTGCGAACTCCTCTCAAAGGCGAAAGGGTTTGTCTATGCAGCTGAAGAAGACTTTGGGATAGTACTTGCGGAAGGACAGGCTGCCGGAATCCCGGTAATTGCTTATGGAAAAGGGGGAAGTGAGGATATTGTTCTTCCAGGGATCACCGGGATCTATTTCTCAGAGCAAACCGCAGATGCTATTGCAGAAGCTCTTTTCCGTTTTGAAAAACTCGAAAAGGATTTTAATCCAGAGAGTATTCAAGAACACGCACTCCGCTTCTCTAAGGAGCGCTTTCACCGAGAGATTCAAACATTAATAGCAGCTACTTGATATTTTCGATTGAATCCTTTATTCGTCATAATAAAGGAGTTTTCCCATGCTAAAAGCTTTTCCATTATTTTTAACGGTTGCTGCATCCGGTTTTTCTGCATGCCATTCTCAACCTGTAGCCTGTAATCAAGATGTCTGCACCCCCTGCTTTTGTCTGGGACCTGAAGATGTAATCGTAAATGCTCCTGTAAACCCAAGGACTTGTGACGGAGATGTAGTTATTACCCTTTCTCCACTTTGCTGGAAAGCCTTCCAGGATGGGATGGAATATGCAATTCATACCGATGTTTTTAGTTTTATTGATGATGCGGAGCGATTTATAAATAATATTATAGGAGGAGAGTATCTGACTCCCAATTTTAAAGCGGAGCCGGGAGTCAAGATTGGGGTAGGGTATCATTCTCCGGTTGATGGCTGGGACATAGGAGTTATGGCCACTTTTTATACAGGAAGAGCAAGTTCTCATGAAGAGATTTCAATAGGGAATTCGCCATTCATTTCGAGTGCAGGTGAAGGAGAAGCCCTCCTTCCCCTTTGGTCTGCCTTTCAAGGATTAATAGGCGGGGCGCTGGGAATTGGTTTGAACGCACAGACCATCAATACCAATTGGAAGGGACAAATTTATTTCGTTGATTTAGAGCTTGGAAGAGATAATTGGGTAAGTAAAAAAGTTTCTATTCGCCCTTTTATAGGCATGCGAATTGCTCAAATCGATCAAAATTTCCATCTTCTCCATCAAGGGGGGCGCTGGACAGCAGCTTCAGTTTCTCAAGATGGGTACAACGACGAAGTGTCATTGAAAAACGACTTTAAAGGAGTTGGGTTGAGAAGCGGGCTAGACGGGAATTGGCATTTTGGATGTGGTTGGAGCGTATACAGTCACCTAGCAGCTTCTATTGTTTATGGACGGTTCGATGTTCAACATGATGAAGCTGTTCGCCAGGCTGTTAGCCCTTTTTCTAAGACAAAAGTTTTAGAAACAAGAGATCATTTTCGGAGTTCTCGTGCTATGCTCGACTTCGCTCTAGGTCTCCAGTATGCTACCCTTATCGGTGATTCTGCCTATGGCCTTTTGGCAAGGCTTAGCTGGGAACAAAATGTCTTCTTTGATCAAAACCAACTCCCGCGAGTCAATCGGATTGGAGGAGGAGGAGCAGTTACTCCTTTCCCAAACAACTCAGGGGAAAATGTGTTCCATCAAAGACGGGGTACACTTTCAACACGGGGACTTACACTTACATTTGCGTTTGAATTTTAAGTGATGTGCTTGCCGAGAAGGCCAGCGAGTTTCATCATATCGACCGGGTCTTTGCCAATGACTTTGGCAAGTTTTGCGTCAGGGATGATTTTCCGTTTGTTTTTCGGATCTTGAAGGTCGTGTTTTTTGATGTACTCCCACATCTTTTTGACGACTTCAGGGCGGGAGAGTTCTTTTTCGCCGACTACTGCTTGAAGGTCTTTCGAAAGAGCTTTTTTCGGCTGGTTCGAGGTGGTCGATTTTTTGCGAGTCGTTTTCTTCTTGCTTGCACTCTTTTTTGCTGCTTTCTTTGAAGAGGTCTTTTTCTTTGACGCTTTCTTTTTACGGATATAGGGTGTTTTTGGATGATCTGGATATTTTTCGTCGAGTTTGTCGAGATCATTGATAATGATATCGCAATCGGGATAGTTTGAGCAGGAGAAGAAGGTTTTTCCAAAGCGGGATCTGCGGGAGACCATCTTGCCGTCGCATCCTTTAGCAGGACATGTGGGCATATCCTCAGGAGGGATATCGTCTTTGTTTGGGATGTTTACAATGCCGTTACAGTCGGGATATTTTGAGCAGCCCAGGAAGGGGCCAAATTTACCAAACCGCAGCTGCATTTCACTTTCACATTTAGGGCAGTTTTGATCCCAGTCGAAGCCGGGAGCGTAGTCTTCCTTGTTGAATGTAAGAGCTTCAATGGGAGTTGTGTAATCACATTCGGGATAGCCGGAGCACCCGTAAAAGTATTTCCTTCGAGACCAGATTTTTTGAAGCATTTTCCCACATTTTGGGCATTTGATGTCGGTCTCTTCTTTCGGGACATGGGCCTCTTTTTCCGCGATTTCCACCGATGGGATGAAGTGGGTCCAAAACTCACGGATGAGTTCTTTCCAATTTTTTTCATTTTCTGCGATCCGCTCAAGCTCATCTTCCATCGCGGCCGTAAAGCCAATGTCCATGATCATTTGGAAGTTGTTCTCAAGCATTGTGGCAATCACTCTGCCTAGCTCTGTCGGTTTCAGGGTTCCTTTTTCTTTAACGGTGTAGTCGCGGCTTTGAATTTTGTTCATGATCGCGGCATAGGTGGAGGGACGTCCAATCCCTAGCTTTTCGAGATCCTTGACGAGGGAAGCTTCGGTGAATCGGGCCGGAGGTCTTGTAAAGGATTGTTCGCTGCTAACTTGTTTCAGGTTGAGCTTTTGGCCCACCTCTAAGAAAGGGAGAAGTTTATCTTGCGTTCCCTTGGCCGCTTCGGGGGTCTCTGATTGATCGATTTTCTCTTCGTAGACTGCGAGGAATCCGAGAAACTTAATCATCGAGCCTGTTGTGCGTAAAAGGATGTCCTGGTCTGTTTCAATATCACACGAGATGGTGTCGTAGATTGCAGGGACCATCTGGCAGGCGATGAACCGTTTCCAGATGAGGGAGTAGAGTTTGTATTGATCGAGGCTTAAGTGGTTTTTGATCGCATCAGGGGGATGGCTTAGGTTTGTGGGACGGATCGCTTCGTGGGCATCTTGGGAATTTTTCTTTGTTGAGTATTGTCTTCCTTTTTCGGGGAGGTATTCTTTCCCGTATTCTTTTTGGATGAAGTTTCTCGCACTTCCAATTGATCCGGGTTCTATTCGGACCGAGTCGGTACGCATATAGGTGATGAGACCTTCTGAGCCTGCAGCGCCTAAATCGATCCCTTCGTAGAGTCCTTGGGCGATGTTCATCGTGCGCGCCGCGGAAAAGCCGTAGTGGCGACTTGCCTCCTGCTGAAGGGTAGAGGTTATGAAAGGGGGAACCGGATTCCGTTTTTTCTCTTTTTTCTCAATTTTCGCAACTTTGTAGGCGCTTTTCTTGAGCCGCTCAACAACAGAATCGGCGGTTTTTTGGTTTGAGATCGCACAGGTTTTATCGGAGGCGACCTTATCAACACGGAGATCATCGACGCTATAGAGGGAGGCCCAGAAAGGGGCGTCTTCTTTTTTTGCTCCAAGTTCGGTGGCGATATTCCAGTATTCAATGGGCTCGAAGGCTTCTATTTCCTTTTCCCGGTCGACGACGAGCTTGAGTGCAACCGATTGGACGCGCCCTGCCGAGAGGCCCCCATCACGGGATCCCTGGACTCTTCGGGTTAGGATAGGGGAGATTTTATAGCCGACAATCCGGTCTAGTAGACGTCTAGCTTGTTGGGCATCGACAAGCGCCTGGTTTATTTCGCGGGGGTGGCGCAGAGCCTCGTTTACTGCATCTTTTGTGATGGCGTTGAAGGTGACCCGTTTGTATTTGGTCCCTTTTGGGAGGATGGCGGCGATATGCCATGCAATTGCTTCCCCTTCACGGTCAGGGTCGGGAGAGAGGATCACCTCGTCGGCTGCTTTCGCCTCTTTTTTGAGGGTGTTGATCACATCCTTCTTGTCTTCCATCAGGGCATATTCGGGCTCGAAGTCGTTCTCGACGTCTATCCCAAAGCCCCGTTGGGGAAGATCGCGGATATGTCCTACAGAGGAGGCAAAGGAATACCCTGACCCTAAAAATTTTCTTAAGGTTTTGATCTTAGCAGGGGATTCGACAATGATGAGTTTTTTAGTCATACCTATGCACCAGCATCTAGTTTTGGCTACTTTTCCTATTTATTGAAAGAAAAAAAACTTTTGTATACAAAAAAATCTTGAATTAGATATGAGTGAGATATGAAAGTACTCGTCCTTATATTACCCCTTCTTGCGTTGGCATTTGGCTGTAGCGAAAAGCCTAAGTGCCCTCGGTGTCTAAAGATTTCAGCTGAAATTTCTAAGTAGAGATTGACGCAATATCTTTGATGTCTAAAAATTGAGCAGATGCAAAAAGCTTTGCTCGGTCTTTTTCTACTCTGTTTTATCCCCTTCTCTTATGCCAAGGCTAGAGATTTCGAAGAGCTCATGGGTAAGGGAGCCTCTTGCTGGAAATATGTTCAGACAACGGAAGATTTCGAGCGGATCGATTTTTTTCGAACTTTGTATGAAAAACAATCGAGTAAACTAGCGAAAAAACCCTCCTCAAAACAGAGAACCCCGAAAGTTTTTCATTTCATTTGGCTGGGCCCCGATCCATTTCCGAAGCAATCGGTAGATCGGATTGCAAAATGGGTGGAGCTCCATCCAGATTGGAGCTTCAAGTTTTGGACAGACCAAGACCGAGTAGCTCCCCACTCAGTAATGGAAAAGTGTTTTGCTCGGGAGTTTAGTTTTCATCTGCTGGGGAATGAGTATTACCATTCGATCAATTTTGGAGAGAAGGCCAAAATACTTGCCTATGAAATTTTGCATAAAGAAGGAGGCGTCTACGTCGATCACGATCTGCTTCCCTATCACCCGTTTGATCGGCTCAATGAGCAATTTGATTTTTATTGTGGTCTGGAGAAACCGGCCCCTTCTATTTTGAGCTCTTCAATCATTCCGGGGACACACCTGATCGCCTCGAGGCCCAGACATCCGGTTATTGCTGAGACGATGAAATGGCTATCGACTCACTGGGATCAACTTGAGCTATCCTATCCGGGTAAAGGGAAAATAGAATCGTCAAACCGGATTTTGCATCGAACTTTCTGGGCCCTTTCTGAGGGGATTGATCGGGGCATTAATCTGAAAGGCAACAGTGATGTTGTCCTTCCCACCTCTTATTTTAACGATTGCCTCAAACACGATCTTTCTTACGCTGTCCACTATCATGATGCCCAATGGTCTAACCCCCCCTCAAGATTTGAGGCAAGAATTGAAAAAAGATTCGATGAGATGATCAAAAAAGATGACGAGGCCGTTTTGCTAACGATCATTTTATCTGCGGTGAGCTTTCTTGGGTGTGTTTGTCTTTTGGTTTACGGACGATCCATCAAAAAGGGGATGTTTTGTCTACTCCCCATTTTACTGAGTATCTCTTTGCAGGGGAGCGAATTCTCCCGACTTATGGGAAAAGAGACTCCCCATTGGAACTATCTTGTAAATAGAGAAGACTTCCAGACACTCGAAAAATTTGAAGAGCTCTATGAGAAGAATAAGCACCTTCGCTTTTCTGAGGGCAGTCCTTATAAAATTGCAAAAACTGTCCATTTCATTTGGCTTGGTCCCCGCCCTTTTCCCCCTGAATCTGTAGAGAATGTCCGGACCTGGGTTGCCCACCATCCCGACTGGAAGTTCAAGTTTTGGACCGATAGAGAGCGGCTCCCTCCGTGCAAAGGGATGGAAGTTTGTCTGGTAGACTCCTTTCCCTTCCTCTTCTTGCGCCACTGTTACGATGAATCGGATAACTGGGGGGAGAAGTCGGATGTCCTCCGATTTGAAATCCTTTATCAAGAAGGGGGTGTTTACGCAGATCATGATGCCAATTGCCTCCAGAAATTTGATGGACTTCACCAGGGATTTGATTTTTATTGCGGGCTAGAAGCCCCCCACCCTCCGTTTGCAGGGAGAAATATCACCAGTGGCAATGGGGTGATTGGAGCGAGGAGTTTTCACCCTGTTGTGGGTCGGGTGATTGAGTTGATCGGGAAAGAATGGGCAGATTTAGGAGAGAAGTATCGAGGTAGAGATGGGTACTCTCGATCACAGCTTGTGATGGAGCGGACCTATATGAAGCTAAGCTACGCCCTTGAGGAGCGATTGGAGGAGGATGGCAATAGGGATATTGTTCTGCCAGCGGCCTATTTTTTTGCAAAAAAAGACATCCCCTCTCTCTATTCGAAGCATTTTTTCGCAGACAGCTGGTCGGACGACAGTGTTCACGATGTCGAGTTTGAAAAAACCACTAAAAAAGCGATGAATAAATTACAAAGGCGTAACAAGACAATCCTATCAATAGCCCGAGTCGCACTTGTCGTCAATCTATCTGCTTTTACTCTGATTTTTCTCTATCTTGTGAACCAAAAAAAAGGGAGGAGACGTGAAAGCTAAGCTTTTTCTTATTCCTTTGATCTTTGGACTTGGTGTTGCCCTCTTCGTGGTTAAAAAACAGGAAAAAATTGTAGAGGAAAGTCCAATTACCTATGAGCAGAAAACGTGGGATGGCTTCACTGAATACAAGAGGCTGCAGATGATTTTGCAGGGATTTGCTATTGAATCGATTGTCGATATTCCCTGTCTAGATTTTGATAAGATAAGGACGAATCTAGGGATTAAGCGGTATATTGGAGTGACCTCATCGAGAGACAAAGCACGAGAGCTGCAGGCGCTATTTGGGTCAGAGACAAGAACATTTTTTAGCTTCTCAGTTGATGTAGATGTGTTACCTAAGGCCGATCTTATTCTCTGTTGGGATGAACTCTGCACCCTTCCTACAAACCGGGCTAGCTCCGCTCTTTTCCAATTTAAAAAAAGCGGTGCAAAATTTCTTTTAATGCGCCATTTTCCACAAGTAAAGAAGAATCACAAAAATAAAACAGGGGGCTTTGTGCCAGTGAATTGGACCCTTCCCCCTTACAATATGCCCGAACCAATGATCCAGATTATGGAGCAAAATCAGGAAGGGATGGAGAGCTTGGCCCTATGGGATTTAGAAACTGTGTCTTAACATTTTTTCTCACCGCTTTTTTCTGCACAGGATGTGAGAAAACGGAGGTGAAGAGAGTCTTCACTGAAGATTTTGAATACTTGATGGGGAGCGATCTCCCTGCATGGAAGCATGTGCAGACTCGTGAAGACTTCCAGAATCTCGCCTTCTTCAAAGAGATTTATGAGAAAAACATCCCCCTTTTGCAGGCGATGAGTGGAGAGTCTAAAATTCCCAAGATTGTCCACTTCATTTGGATCGGCCCAAAAGCGTTTCCCTTTGAATCGGTGGAGAATGTCAGGACCTGGATGGCACACCATCCCGACTGGACTTTTAAATTTTGGACCGATCGAGTCCGCCCTCTGCCCCACCCCGATATGGAGCTCTGTATGGTCCAAGACCTCCCTTTTCATAAGCTCGAGCGTTTTTATCATGCTTCCGATAACTTTGGAGAAAAATCTGACTTGCTTCGCCTAGAAATCCTCTATAAAGAGGGGGGAATCTATGCAGATCATGATGTAACCTGTTTTAAAAGCTTTGATTCCCTAAACCGGGCGTATGATCTCTATTGTGGACTCGAGGTTCCCTATCCCACATCTCTTAGTTCTTCTGTGCTTCCTACAAACAATATCCTCAGTGCCAAAGCCGGCCACCCAATTCTTGCTAAATCCATGGACTGGTTGGAAAAAAACTGGGATCGGATAGAGAAGGACTATCCCGGGAGGGATCGAGACGCTACGATCAATCGAGTCGCTCACCGGACCTTTCTTGTATTAGGAGAAACGTTTAAAAAATGTGCGAACGAAGATGGGAATGTCGATATTGCTCTTCCCTCCTATTATTTCAACTCGCCCAAAAAGGAGTTCGCTCTCTATGCCCAACACCAATACAAGGGGACCTGGTTTGAAAATGAGTCTGCGTTTGAAAAAATGGCAAGAAAGCGCTTGATGATGCTTAGCAAAAAGACAAATAAACTCCTCTTAGCAGTATCGGTGCTGGGAGGGCTTAATCTTCTTGGCTTTGGATTGGTAGCGCTTCTAGTTCGGAGGATTCGGCTATCTCTGTAATTGTACAGTAGGGGCATAGCTCGTCTTTCATATCTTGATACGAGCAAAGACATCCTTTGGGCCTAGGGGTAAATTGTGGCCTTGGACTACAATGAAAAAGATAAGCAACACCAAACAGAATCGCTAGTAGAGCTATTACTTTTACGTAAGGGTTCATATTTGCACAATACAACAAATGCAAAAAGAATTGCAACAGTTCAACGCAAAGGGTTGGATTCCAGGTCCTAAAGAAGAAAAGAAAAGTTTTCTTGCTCGGATTGAAGCCCTAGAACATTTTTTTTCTTACCCTCCGGAAGATATTGATCATTTTCTGACAGATCGCGACTGGGCAGGGACTCGGGAAGTAACAAAGTACCTGTATGATTTTTCATCCGACTGGATCGTTGCGTATTACAGTGACCAAAAACTCTCTTTCTTTCAAGGAGCTGCCACTTGGATCACAGAGAAAGACGATCTCCGAATCCCCCTTGTTCAGTTGAAAGAGAAGTTTGAAAAAGGGAAGCTTCTTGGGATTTATGGAAGGCAAGAGATTCTGGCTCATGAGGCGGTCCACGCAGTTAGGATGCAGTTCGATGAACCCCTTTTTGAGGAAATCTTTGCCTATAAAACATCGCCTCTCCCTTTCAGAAGACTTTTAGGACCCATCTTTCAAAAACCTTGGGAGGCCTACCTATTTATTGGGCTCCTTCTAATTCCGATGGGGGTTGAAATCGCCCTCTTTATGGATTATCCCGTCAATTCGTTTGTATTCGTTCGCTTTGCCCCTCTTTTCTTCATGACACTCTTGTTGATTAGGCTCTGTTTCTTGCAGGTCTCTCTCGTATTAGCAATAAAAAAGCTTCGAGTGTGCCTTGTGAGCCCGCAGAGGGCTCTTGCTGTTGCCCTCCGCTTGAAAGACCGAGAAATTTTTCAGTTTGCCTACCAATCTAAGCGCAAGCTTATCCCTTTCCTGAAAGGGGAAGAGAGTCTCCGCTGGAAGCTTCTCAAGGAAAACTATTTCAAAAAAAAGCTGAATATCGACTAAACTCTTCGCATCAGAGAGACGGAGGGATTCTTGGTTGAAATAGTGCCACCAGGAGCTCAGCAAGCCGAAGCCCCTACTTCATCATCAATTTTTGCTCACCCATCTCGATCTGTCAGGGTTTTTTTCGGGGATAATTTGTCTTCGTTGGCCACTCGCGGTTTGAGTCCTTTTTTGTCGACTGCATTGTCATTTTATCGCTATTTCTTTCCTAAGCCTTCCTATCCGCCACTCCCTCGAGCTGGCCCAGATTTAGCCATTCCACGGGATTTGATATCTCTATTTCAGGAAAAACCGGGCGAGGTTAAAGAGAAACTACGAGAACTCCTAGATACTGATGAACAAGCTGCCCTCTCAATCCTGATCAACTTGTCAGAGGGGGAGATTGAAAACCCGGTATTTTTGGAACTACTTATTGAGGCCTTTGGTCATGCTCCTTCAGTTGTGATTACGGGGCTATCTAGCCTTTTCTTTGATGATCGATCTCTTGGGGAAAAATGGATTCTCCACATTGCAAAGTGTCATCAAACAAATCCCAATATCTTTGTTGCATACAGGAGGAAAAACAACCAGTCAAGGGTTGAGCTTATCGGCGCTTGTGACAAAATATTTAAGGACTTTTTTTTGACAAAGGAGTTGCGTGATTTCAGAAAAAGAGTCGATCATTCTGACTTTAACAGCGGTGAAGCTTCAGCGATGTATGGAAATACTGAAGGGCTCGATTCTTCAGCACTTGTTGTAGGAGCGCAGTATCAATCTCTAAAGGCTATTGATCAAAAGGTGGTTGAATTTTGGAGCGGATGTGTCGCTTTCATCATGGAGCAGAGCACACCGTTTTCTGGGTTGAACCTCACTTGTAAAGAAGAGCATATTCACAGAGAAGAAACCTCGAGTTTTGGAGATTTCTGCGAGAGGCTCCTTTTTGTAGAAATGGAAGAAGATGGGAGAACTATTCCTGCATTTAATCCTGTCAATCTCTTGTCGACCCCGATTTTTAATGATTGGATGAAGCTGCTTGGTGGGTTCACCGAGTATATACAAGCCCAAACGAAAGGAGATAGCTCAGAGAAGGTTCTGGATGAATTTCCTCGGCTTGGGATTTTTTTTCAAAAGATTGAAAGACTATTAGCGAGCAAAGATCAGGGCGACCAGAGTCACTATGAAGCATTCAGACGCCTTGTCACGAAAATCGTCGACGTCTATTATCCTTCTGGAAAAAGCCCTAAGAAATGAAGCTTCTCTCTCTTTTTTGTCTATTTCTCTTTCTGTTTTCTTGTACTGCAAAGCCCAAGGGAAAAACGGTCTTTGTAGCCATTTTGGCACGAAATCAGGCCCACTTCCTCCCAAGGTATTTAAAAAATCTCGAGCAACTTGATTACGATAAAAAGTTGATGACTATCTATGTAAATACGAATAACAATCAGGATAATTCAGAAGAAATTCTTAAGAATTGGGTCGAAAAGAACAAATCTGTTTATGCTTCAATTATTTTTGAGCCCCATACGATCCCAAATCTGGAAAGCAGCTCTGGACATTTATGGAGCACCGAAAGACTCAGAGTCATTGGTGCAATCCGCAATAAAACGTTAGACCTTGCAAGAAAAAGTGGCTGTGACTACTACTTCGTTTCAGATTGCGATAATTTTGTCGCACCCCACACATTGAAGACCCTCATCGCCAAAAATAAGCCGATAATCGCCCCCATGCTCTATGATATCCCCGATCCGGAAGATTACAATGTCAACTGCTATAGCTCAATCAACGATTCAGGGTATTTCTCCCTCGATCGGTTCTGGTCTCACATTTTTTTAAAAACCCTTACAGGAACGATGAAAGTCCCCGTTGTTCATTGTACCTATTTGGTAAAAGGGGAGTATTTAGACCGGCTTACCTATGTTGATGGAACAGACAGTCATGAGTTTGTTATTTTTTGCAGATCCGCTAGAGCCAGTGGAGTCGATCAATTCATTTGTAATGAGAAGGACTTTGGCGTACAATTTGCTTTCATGAATAAAAACATGTCCCTTGAAGAAGAAATTACAATAACAAGGCCTTTTTTGTCCTTGCCCTAACCCTAATTTGTGAGGTAACATTTTCCCCATGCGATATCTTTTTACCCTATTCTTTTGTTTACAACTTTGCTCCTGCAGCTCTAAAAATGAAAAGACGGTTCTTCTCTCAGTTACCGCCAAAAACAAAGAGCATATCCTTCCCCGTTTTCTAAAATGTATAGAGAACTTGGACTACTCTAAAAAAGCGATTACCCTCCACATTTTAACAGGGTGCAACGATGATCAGACCGAGCCTCTCTTGGTTGATTGGGTAGAGAAAAATAGGAGTCAGTATCGAGATGTCCTCTTCACAACCACTGAAGAGCCCGAGTTTGATCAAGATACAAAATCGGGGTTCCATAAGGAAGCTGTCCTCAAATATGCGAAAGAAACAAAGAGTGATTTTTGTTTTGTTGTCTCTCCTGTCAGCTTTCTTGCCCCCCAAACATTGAAGAGTTTGATTGCGAAAGATGTTCCGATCATCGCTCCAATGTTAAGACCGATCCCAGAGATCAATGACAATACCACTAATTTTTTTGCAGCAGTGACCGATCACGGCTTTTTTAAAGATGATCCAGAGTACTATCTCATCTATAACCAGGTGAAAACAGGAATCTTTCAGGTCCCTGTTGTTCATTGCACCTATTTAATCCGGTCTGATGCGTACGAAAAGGTGAGTTATCTCTGGGAGTCGCCCGATTTTGAGTTTCTCAATTTTGGAAGGCATGCGCGGAAGAATCAAGTGGATCAGTACATCTGTAATGAAGAAGATTTTGGGGTGTTTCTCCACTTTTATGGGGATCCTAGTCTAGAGGAACAGAAGAAGCGGCTCCAGTATATTTTTAGCCTCCCGAGTTTATGAAAATAGCGGCTTTACTACTCTTTATCACTCTTTTTTCTTCTTGTTCTTCGCCGGAAAAAAGCAATAAAAAAGTATTCCTCGCCATCCTAGCTAGGAATAAAGCCCACTATTTGCCCCGATTCCTTAAATCGGTTGAGAATTTTGAATACGACAAAAAGAAAATAACGCTCTACATCAACACCAATAATAATACAGATGAAACCCTCGAAGTTTTACAAGAGTGGACCAATAAAAATAAGGGACGATACGCTTCAGTTATATTTGAAAACCACGAAATAGATAAATATGAAGACTCTCCTCCCCATGTCTGGAGTCCAAATCGACTCCGGACAATTGGCTTGATTCGACAGCGAAGCTTAGAGTTTGCAAAAAAAAGCGATTGTGACTTTTACTTTGTCATCGATGTGGATAACTTTTTAGTACCCAGTACGCTAAAAGCACTCGTTGCAAAGGATGTCCCGATAGTGGCTCCGCTGCTCTACAGCATTCCAGATAGAAATGACTATGGGAGCACCTTCTTCTACGCGATCAATGAGTGGGGTGGATACCAAGATCACGCTCTATACTGGGACATTCTAAACCGGGAAATTATCGGAACCTTTAAAGTGCCCCTGGTACACGCAACCTATCTCGTCAAAAAAGAGTATCTCGATCGGGTCGCCTATGTGGATGGGACCGATCAAATGGAGTTTATGATTTTTGCTCAAAGCGCTCGAAAAAATGGGGTTGACCAGTACATCTGCAATGAAGAAAACTTTGGGGTCCAATTTGCCTTTCACAATCGTTTGATGAGCCTTGATGATGAAAAGTCTGCTACAAAATCCTTCCTCTCTTTGCCATGAAAAAGTTTTTCATTATCCCCCTTTTATTTCTCCTTAGTTGTGCCTCTCCAAACAGCAGTAAGACCGTTTTTCTTGCTATCTTAGCTCGGAATAAGGGCCACTATTTGCCGAGATTTCTCCATACGATAGAGAATTTAGAGTATGATAAGAAAGCAATCACCGTATACATCAATACGAACAATAACATCGATGATACAGAAGAGATCCTTGAAAAGTGGATCGAAAGAAATACAAATAGCTACAGAGCAATCGTCTACGAAAAGCATAGCCAAATGGACCAAGATGATGCTGTCCCTCATCACTGGACCGGGGATAAGGTGAAGAAGCTCGGGATGATTCGGAATAAAAGTCTGCAGGTTGCAAAAGAGAGTGGCTCTGATTATTACTTTGTAGTCGATGTAGATAATTTCCTCATTCCAACCACCCTCAAGACCCTGATCGGTGAAGATAAGCCGATTATAGCTCCTCTCCTTCGGTCAATTCCCGAAAGGGAGCACTACTATTGCAATTTCTTTTACGATGTAGATGAAAATGGGTACTATAGAGAACATCCCGGCTACTGGGATGTCGTTTTAAATCACTGGAGAGGCTCATTTAAGGTCCCCGTGGTCCATTGCACTTACCTGATCAAATCTGAATTTCTCGATCAACTAAACTATCTCGATGAAACGGATCACCATGAATTTATCGTCTTTTCAAGAAATGCCCGCAGGGCAGGCATTGATCAATATATCTGCAACAGCGAGGAATTTGGCGCTCAATTCAATTTTCATAATGCAAATATCACCCTAGAAGAAGAAAAACACCTAACCAAGGCTTTTTTAGCCATCCCATGAAAAAAATACTCCCTGGCATCTTGATTCTCCTCCTTTTCCTTAGCTCCTGTAAAAAAAAGGATGAAAAGACAGTTTTTTTGAGTATTTTAGCTCGCAATAAGGAGGCGGTCCTTCCAAAGTATCTCCGCTGTATTGAAAGCCTCGAATACGATAAGAAGTTGATCGTTTTGTATATCAACACCAATAACAATGAAGATGATACAGAGCAGCTGCTGAAAGATTGGGTCAGAAAAAATAAAAAGGCCTACCGAAAAGTAATTTTTGAAAGTCATCATTGTGAAGATTTAGATCAGACCAATCCCCATGACTGGAATGCTCAGAGGTTTTCTAAACTAGCGATGATCCGGAACAAAACCCTCGATCTTGCCAAGAAAATGAAGGTGGCCTACTACTTCGTCGTCGATTGCGATAATTTTATCGCCCCTTCAACGTTAAAAGTCCTTATAGAGAAAGATAAACCGATCATCGCTCCAATGCTCTACGCAATTCCGGTTCCTTCAGATAACTATAGCAACTTTTTCGCTGCTTGCAGTCCAACTGGGTATTTTCAGGACGATCCAGAATACTGGCAAATTCTTAGAAAATCTAAGGTGGGAACCATAGAAGTTCCCCTTGTCCACTGTACCTATCTGATTCAACAAAAATATCTTGATCGTCTCAGTTATACCGATGAGACAAACGACTATGAATTTGTGATCTTTTCTAGAAACGCCCGAAAGGCTAACATTGGCCAATATATATGTAATGAGGAGGACTTTGGTGTTCTCGTTCATTTTTATGAAAACTTAACCCTAGAAGAAGAGAATAAGAGAGTCGCAAATATTCTCCGACTTCCTCCTATGTAAAACCGCTTTACATTGAAATGTGCCGTTTTCCCCTGTCTGGGCCTAGGCGATGGTCTCATCGCAGCTATCCTATCCAATAACCTCACCCTAGCTGGGTACGAGGTGGAGACCTTTCATCCCTTGATGGGCGATCTAAAAGAGTTTTTCCCTACCCTTACCTTCTTGCCTAGGCCTGGGCAGGTCCCTGACCTTAAGAAATACGATCGGATTTATATCATCTATGAAAAACTAGGCTGGATGCAAGCTGTCCAAAAAGAAGCATTGGAGCAATACGGAGAGAAGACCGTCGTTTTGAATCCGATCGCGACACCGAATCGGGACTATCCCTATTGGGAAAATGGATCCTTTGATGGAAATATCCCTTTTGCAGATAATTTAGTGACCTATTGCAAGGTGAAACTTGGGATTGACTCAGCGACGAAGAGCAACGGGATAATTCTTCCCAGTGGGGTTGAATCGAAAAAACATCCTCAAAGAGTTATCCTCCATCCAACCAGCTCTCGAGCGGGGAAGAACTGGACTCAATCGGGGTTTTTACAATTGGCAAAAAGACTTGAAAAGAGGGGATTCGAGCCGGTCTTTATTTTGACGAAAACAGAAAAAGAAGAGTGGCCTGAGGTAGAGTCTCCCCAGTTTGAGAATCTCGGAGCTGTTGCCAAGTTTGTCGCAGAATCGGGGTATATGATTGGAAATGATTCAGGGATTGGGCATCTTGCTTCATGCATGGGGATCCCAACGCTTACGATTTGCCGCTCTCAGCTCGCTGCAAATTTTTGGCGACCCGCCTGGGGGGAAGGGAGAGTTGTCGTCCCTCCCAAGTGGATCCCTAATCTCAAAGGGCTCCGCTTAAGAGATAAAAAATGGCAAAAATTTGTTCCGGTTTCACGGGTCTTGAACGAGTTTCGCATACTTAGCGACGAGGCTTCTTGTCTCGTCGGTTTCGATAAATAGGACATCGTAAGTAAGACCTAAAGAGGTGTTGTAAGCCTTTTGTATAATCCCTTCTCCAAAATCTCTATGCTGTACGCGGTCCCCCGGTTGTAAGCTTGTTGACGACTGGGGATAATCATAGGGAGAAAAAGTTTCTTTGTGGTGTTTTTGCAAATATTTTTCAGGGATTTCTGAGAGAAAGCGGGAGGGGCGCATCGGTTTGAGCGATCCCCACAAAAATCGACTCCGCGCGGCAGTTAAATAGAGATAGTTCCTGGCTCTTGTCATCCCCACATAGCAAAGGCGTCGCTCTTCCTCGAGGGCGTCAAAATTTCCAAGTGAGTTTGCATGGGGAAAGAGCTCTTCTTCCATCCCCACTAGAAAGGTCACATCGAATTCAAGGCCTTTGCCGTTGTGAAGGGTCATGAGGCGAAGGGAATCCCGTTCATGGGTTTCATCTGGTGCTGTTTTTAAAAGGAGTTCCTCTAGAAATCCTGCTAAGGTTCCCTCTGTATTTTCTTCTTGCCACTCAACGGCTTTTGAAATGAGCTCTTCTATATTTTGCTGTCGATCATCGGCGCTCTCGGGGTCTTCTTGCAAAAATTCAGCATAATTGGCTTTTTCTACGACGGTCTCAATCATTTCATGGATAGGAGCACCTTGATGGATAAGCATCCGTACTGCTTCAATGGTCTCGACGTAGTTTCTCAACCCCTCTTTTTGGGTGTGGGAAACCTTCACATCAACCTGCCCTCTTATAACGCTTAGGCAAGTGCGAACTAAATCTCCTTCAGATACTTGCCGGATTTTTGCTTGAGTGGCGGGACCTATTCCTCTTTTGGGCAAATTGATCGTTCTAGAAAAGGAGATGAAATCGGCCCCTTCGTAGGCAATTCGTAAAAAGGCGAGCAGGTCCTTGATTTCTCGTCGCATGTAAAAAGAGACCCCTCCAACAATGATATAGGGGATATTTTCCTTTAAAAGAGCATCTTCAAAGACCCTTGATTGGAAATGGGTCCGATAAAAAATAACGCAATTACTGAAAGGGATATTTTCCCGATTATGGTGGTGAAATAACCGTTCAAGGACAAATGTCACTTCCTCTCTATCGGTATCAGATAGATATAGGCCAATTTTATCGCCTTCACCTCGGTCGCTC
This sequence comes from uncultured bacterium, assembly GCA_964352505.1. Classification (GTDB taxonomy): domain Bacteria; phylum Chlamydiota; class Chlamydiia; order Chlamydiales; family Rhabdochlamydiaceae; genus Sacchariniichlamydia. The sequence goes on along the minus strand of CAYGSB010000011.1, from coordinate 21,784 downwards.
CAGAGCTTTTTATCGTAGCGACTTTCATTATTCTCGATCAGAGCATTCGCAGCAGACAAGATTGTGTTTGTACTCCGGTAATTTTGCTCGAGGGGAACTACCGCAGCTCCTGGATAGTCTTTTTCGAAGTTGAGAATGTTATCGATATTGGCTCCTCGCCAAGAATAAATCGATTGGTCGGGATCACCAACGGCAAAGACATTCTGATGGGCGGCTGAGAGGAGTCTTAAGATTGTATATTGTGCCTGATTCGTATCTTGATACTCATCAACGAGGATGAAATTCCAAAGCTTTTGGTACCGTTGTAATATTTCTGGTTCTTGCTCAAAAAGTTTGACGGTAAGATAGAGGAGATCATCAAAATCAAGGGCGTTGTATTCTTTTAGCTTTTTTCGGTAGAGATCGTAGATGTCTTTCACAAGGTCATCTTCCGGCTCTTCCATATAATTCTTGGCATGAGAAATGCCCATACGGAGACTTTTTAAAAGTCCCTTTTCATCCTTGATTCCTCGATCTTTCATACATTCTTTAACCACTTTTTCACTGTCATCTTCATCAAAAATGGCAAAGTGGTTTTTATATCCGAGAGGGGAAATCGATTCTCGGAGAATTCTTGCGCCCAAACTGTGGAAGGTGCTAGCAAGGACTGCTTTTTGAGAGAGTTTATGGATCCTCTGGCGCATTTCATCAGCAGCCTTATTAGTGAAGGTGACCGCAAGGATTTCCGACGAGGGGACCCCGAGATCTAATAAGTGGGCTATTCTGTAGGTGATGATCCGGGTTTTACCGGAGCCGGCCCCTGCGATGACAAGCATAGGACCTTCGATGTGCTCTGCTGCTTTACATTGCTCGGGATTAAGGTGCTCTTTGAGTTGCATAGAGGGGACTATACACTATTAGAGAATTTCTGAGCGCTTTTCTCCTTCACGAAGACCCAAATTTCCATAGCGGTGGTAGTCGATACTAAAGGCTACTTCTCTTAAGTAGTGGATAAGCTCCAACCGGCCAGTTGCAAGAACGGGCTCGGCATTGAGGTAGACACCCACCTCTGCGGCAGCTTTTTGAATAGCTGGCGAGGGATCGGTAAGGAAGCGAACTCTCTCAAAGCTCCGCCAGCGGATCCTTTCAATAAAGGCTTCCTCAACCTCTTCAGCAAAGGAAATTTCCTGAAAAGTCCTTTTCCAATTGTCGTCAATTTTTATGGGGCTTGTATTCGGATCATAGCTGAGTTCTATGTGGGTATTGCAAGCAAGAGCTGCCGCAAGGCACCGGTATACATCGAAGGGGCTATCCATTTCTTGAAGGCGGAAGGCCATCTTCTTTCGTGGCACATAGCGGAGAATGTTGTCTTGGCCGACAACTTTTTCCGGGTCATGATCTTTTGCGAACTCTTTCGCCCAATAGGCGTAGCTTGAAATTGTTGCAAACCAAGTAGCTAGGTCTTCTGGGGCAAGGTCAAGCTGGTCGAGAAAATCATTGAGGGTGTTTATAGATTTAGGAATGGATGCCTTTTTTCTTGGGAGACTTTTTTGATGTTTGTGCATGAATTGGAGAATATAATTCGGGCCACCCGCTTTTGAACTGTGACCAAAGCTGCTCGCTTTACATCCTCCAAAGGGCTGTCTCTGTACAATCGCTCCCGTGATCCCTCGATTGATGTAACAGTTGCCGGCCTCTATTTTCTTTATCCAGTATTGGATTTCCCGTTTGTCGAGGGTCTGTATACCCGAAGTAAGTCCATAAGGGGTATCATTGGCTATCCGAACAGCATCAACGATACTTTTTGCTCGCATCACCCCAAGGACAGGTCCAAAAAGTTCGGTCTGGTGCATGAAGCTCCCTTCTTTCACCCCGATTTTCACCCCTGGCGACCAGAGATGAGGATTATTTGGATCTTGTTTGGGCTCTACTAGCCACTTCTCGCCCCGCTCTAGTTTGGTTACCCCCTTTTTTAATGCATCGCTGGGTGGCCGGATCAATGGAATGACCTTTGAAGAGAGATCCCAACAAGGCCCAACGCGTAAACTTTCTACCGCATCTTTAAGTTGGCGCATGAAATTTTTATCGTCGTAGACCTCACCAGTCAAAATAGCTAAAGAGGCAGCACTACATTTTTGCCCAGAATGACCAAATGCCGATTGGACAAGATCCTTAATGGCCAAGTCCCGATCAGCCATTCCTGTAATGATCATCGCATTCTTTCCCCCTGTTTCTGCACACAGATGTAGATCAGGACGCATTTTCATAAAGAGGCGAGCGGTTGAAGTACCGCCTGTCAAAATTACAGCATTGATCCGTTTATCCTTGATCAGTTGACTCCCAATAGGGTCATCGACGCAATTGATGAATTGAAGAACGTCTTTTGGAACCCCAGCTTCCCAAAAAAGATTCACAAGGACCCATCCAGATAGGACTGCCTCGGGTGCTGGCTTGAAGATTACACAGTTTCCTGTTGCGAGCGCTGCGCTGATCCCCCCCGTTGGGATGGAGACAGGAAAATTCCACGGGGGAGCAACAAGGATGGTACCAAGGGAGGAAAATTCAATCTCTTCCATCGCGTCAAATGAAAGCATGCTTCTTAAGTAATACTCGATAAAGTCAATGGCTTCTGAAATTTCGGGTTCTGTTTCAAAGATTGATTTGCCCCCGTCCTTCATCATCACACCGACTAAATCAGCCCGTTTCTTCCTAAAAGCATTTGCGGCTCGGGAAAGAATTTGGGCTCTTTCGCGAGGACTCTTATTCTTCCAATGTTCTTGTGTCTGTTTAGCTACATTTAGCGCTGCATCGACATCATTCCATGTAGCAAGAGCATATTCATAGAGGGTTTTATGCGGGTCGGAAGGCTCAATCCCTTCTCCCGTTTGATCCCGATGGATTTCTTTTCCGTCAATGACCAGAGGGATCTTTTCAAAGGATTTCCCCTTCCAATCCTGAACAATTTGTTTTGCCCATTTTTGATTCTGGGGGAGGGTAAAATCGGTATCTGCCTCGAAGGTAAAAGGGCTTTCTATATCGATCGGGGTGGGCTCTTCAAAACGATTTTGTCTCCTGCGTGGTTTTTTCGAAACCGTATCGATCTTTTCGCATGCCTGGGTAAAGAGGGCTGCTTGCCCATCCCAAGTTTCTGTCCCAGGTTTGAGCCCAAAACTGTGCCTTAGAAAGTTTTCCGGCCCTGTGTTTTCATCGAGTCTCCGGATCAAATAGGCGATTGCACTTTGAAAATCCTCTTTTGTGGCGACAGGGCAGTAGAGGAGAATTTCCCCAGTCAGTTCTTGAACGACACGGCGGATATGGTCTGCCATCCCTTCGAGCATTTCGAAGGTGACCTCTTCTTTTACCTCATTCTCAACACGAACAAGCATTGCAAAGGCAATATCGAAGAGGTTGTGGCTTGCAATTCCAAGATGAACCGCTTCGGCATGCTCTTTCTTGCATCCGTAGAGGACCATCCGTTTATAGTTCGCATCCACTTCAATCTTGGTCTTATATGGTGTTTGAGGCCAGTGGTGGAGGCTAGATTCGAGCTGTTCCATTGTCAGGTTTGCCCCTTTGACGATCCTTATTTTAATGGGTGCTCCCCCACGGCTTCTTCTTTGAATCGCCCACTCGGTCAGCTCTTGGAGAATTTCATAGCTATCTGGGATGTAGGCCTGTAAAACGATTCCTGCCGAATAATGGAGAAACTCCTCGTCGTTTAAAAGAGATTGGAAGACAGCCTTTGTTAACTCAAGATCTCGATATTCTTCCATATCGAGGTTGACGAATTTAACCACTTTGCTTCCGTCTGCCCTCTCAAAATGGTGCTCCATTGCTTTTTTATAGAGCTGCCCTAACCGATCTTTAAGGACAGACATCGTCCCCTCCCAATCGAGGAGGTTGATCTGGGAAAAAATGGTCGAAATTTTGATCGAAACATACTCTACGTCTGGCTTCTCGAGATCTCGAAGGTAGACATTCAGTCGATGGAGAGCCTCTTTTTCTCCCAGGATCGCTTCGCCTAGGTGGTTGAGGTTGATACGGACCCCTTGAGCTCTCCGTTTTTTCATGTGCTTAGAAAGGGCTCTCGCCTCGCCGGGGAGGATCACTTTGGATGTGGTCTTTCTAAGAGCATTTTTGGCTAAAGGGACTAGAAAGAAATGAAATGTTCTCCCGAATTTTTGAAAAAGAGAGAGTTCTAAGCGCTTGAACCAATTGAGGTATTGGGGAATACCAAACTCTTGGAGGAGATAGATGAGTTGGTCGGCAATCCGTCTTGTCTTTCGACTCCTAAAGCATTCATCGGTCATCATCATGGTGAAAGCCTTTCCTTTCGGGTCTTTCATCATCCGAGCGATCTCTTCTTGTTCTTTTTTTTCTTTGTGGGTTTGAACGCGAATCGCCTCTTTGAGCATGAGACTGGCTAAAGTTACTGCTTCTCTTTCTCTCGTTTTCGGATCGAGGGATCCACCTAGGTGAGAATCGAGCTTTTCGCGTGCTTGAGTAATGAATTTTGAGGTCTTATTTGCCATATCCTCTGAATATCAAAAAATATTTTAATTCTCCAGAGAAAATCAAAAGCTAGCAGTCTTGCATCTGGTTTGCTAAGTCTCTTGACAAAAACGGAAAAAATTTCTAGCATCGTAGGGTAATCGTAATCAAGTATAGGAGAAAAATATGGGAGAACCTAAGCTTAAGCCTCTTTCCAATCGTCTACTTGTTAAGCGGTCGAAAAAGCCAGCGTCGAAAGGAGGAATCCTCCTCCCAGAAAGTGCAGGAGAAAAACCCAGAGAGGGAGTAGTGGTCACTACTGGTCCCGGGAAGTATGACGAGCAGGGCAATAGAGAAAAGATGCAGGTCCAAGTTGGGGATCGTGTTCTCTTCGGCCCCTACAGCGGCTCAGAAGTACAAACAGATCTACTCAATGAAGAATATCTGATCCTTTCAGAGGATGATGTATTAGGTATCGTCCACACCCACTAATTTTATAGGAGAAAATCATGGCAAAACTACTCAAATTTCGTGAAGACGCATTGAAATCGATCCTCAAAGGGGTGAAAACACTTTCTAAGGCTGTCATCGTAACGCTCGGCCCCAGAGGTCGAAATGTGGTCATTAATCAAGGGTATGGGAGCCCTCTTTCGACCAAAGATGGTGTAACCGTTGCCAGAGAAATCACTCTTAAAGACAAGTTTGAAAACATCGGTGCTTCGCTTGTAAAAGAAGCCTCTTCAAAAACGGCTGATATCGCAGGAGATGGGACAACAACAGCGATCGTCCTGGCTGAGGCCATTTTTTCCGGTGGTGTTAAAAATGTGATCGCAGGAGCCAATCCGATGCTGATTAAAAAAGGGATTGAGAAAGCTGCTAAAACACTCTGCGACGGTCTAACTGCCCAAGCAAAGCAGATAAATAGTAGTGAAGAGATCCGACAAATTGCGACGATCTCAGCGAACAACGATCGAGAGGTTGGCGCTTTAATTGCAGAAGCTATGGAAAAAGTTGGAAAAGATGGGACCATTACGATTAGCGAAGCTAAGGGAATTGAGACCGTTTTGGAGGTTGTTGAGGGGATGCAGTTTGACAAGGGGTACCTATCTCCTTATTTCGTAACGAATGCTGAAAAAATGACTGTCGAATTTGAAGGCGCTAATATCCTCGTCACCGACAAGAAAATTTCAAGCGCAAGAGATCTTGTTCCTATCCTTGAAAAAGCTACCGAAATGGGGCAAAAACCTCTATTGATCATCGCAGATGATATTGAAGGGGAGGCGTTGGCTACCCTTGTCATCAACAAGCTTAAAGGTGGGCTACCTATCTGTGGGGTTAAAGCTCCTGCATTTGGAGATCGAAGAAAGGCTATGCTCGAGGATATTGCTATCCTCACCGGTGCAACTCTTGTCACAGAAGAGCTCGGACTAAGACTTGAGGAAGTCGGGGTGGAAGTTTTTGGTACTGCTCAGTCAGTTAAAGTAGGAAAAGAAGAGACGACCATTGTAAATGGAGCAGGAAAGGAGTCGCTCGTCCAAGAAAGGATTGCACAGATTCGTGCAGCTATTGAAAATACTACCTCCGATTACGACAAAGATAAACTTAAAGAGCGGCTTGCAAAATTAGCGGGTGGTGTTGCCGTGATCAATGTAGGCGCTGCTACTGAAACTGAAATGAAAGAGAAAAAAGCGCGCGTAGATGATGCACTCCATGCAACAAGAGCTGCCGTGATGGAAGGAATTGTTCCTGGAGGAGGCGTTGCCCTTATCCGAGCAAGAAAAACTCTAGAAAACCTCAAGCTTTCTCCTGAAGAGATGATTGGAGTTGATATTGTCTATAAAGCGGCCGCTGCCCCAGCTATTGCCATCAGTACAAACTGTGGAAAACAGGGGGAAATGATCGCAGAGAAAATAGCAGAGCAAGAAGGGGCCTTTGGCTACAACGGTCTGACTGATCAATTCAGCGACCTGATTAAAGATGGGGTAATCGATCCTGTTCTGGTCACAAAAAGTGCATTAATGCACGCATGTTCCATCGCAGGGATTCTCATCACCATCTCTTGTATGATCACCGACAAACCAGAGCCAAAAACAAATGCAGCTCCTCCTATGGATGGAATGGGTGGGATGCCTGGCATGGGTGGAATGGGAGGTATGGGTGGTATGCCCGGCATGGGTGGCATCGGTGGCTTCTAAGCTCATCGTTCGAGCCCGAGGGTTAGCCCTCGGGTTTTTTTTACTCACTGTTCCCCTCCTTGCAAAGGGAAGAATCGAACTTGTCACAAATGGGATCTGTCATACAGATCATTATGAATACATTCTGAGCAAGTATGATCAGACCCAGGAAGTGGCCGACTGTGATTTATCGAAGTTTCGGGGAATAAGAAAAGACCGATCACTTTTAGGGAAAATTCTTACTCGACTCCCTTATCGGATTAAGGTCGATCCTGAAGTAGAAAAAATCATTTTCATGAACATCCCCCAATCAGCGAATCGTTCACTACATCTTGAAAAAATGCCGAAAGATAAAATGGTACTTTTCATGTGGGAACCTCCTATACGGCTTAAAAAAATGTACTCGCCTCAAATCCAAAAATGTTTCTCAAAGATTTACACTTTCAACGACGACTTAGTGGATAATGAAACCTACTTCAAGCTCCACTACCCTAGCAGGCGCTCAATGCTAGAAGATCTGCCCCGATTTGAAGAAAAGCGTTTCTGTACCATGATTGCAGGAGCCACAAATGATAAATCTAAAAGTTTTCCTAGTGAGCTCTATTCCCATAGGATAAAAGCAATTCGTTACTTCGAGAATAAAGGAGAAGATTTTGCTTTGTATGGAAAAAATTGGGATAAAAATATCTACCCCTCCTATCGCTGTCCCATTGAAGATAAACTAGAAGTAAATAAACACTATAAATTCACAATTTGCTATGAAAATTGCTCTGATCTACCTGGCTATGTAACAGAAAAAATCTTCGATTGTTTTGCAGCAGGTTCTATTCCAATTTACTGGGGAGCACCCAATATTGAAGACTATATTCCAAAAAACTGCTTCATCGATCGAAGGGATTTTGCATCCCTTGAAGAATTGCATCATTTTCTTAAATCGATGTCTAAAGAGACCTATGAAATCTATCTCGAAAACATCCGAGCCTATCTTCAGAGTCCCGAGTCTCAGGTTTTTTCCATCGAGAACTATGAATCAACCTTTTTAGATGCTATTGGCGTCGCCCTTTAATTCAGAAAGCCAGTTTTTTCGGGTTTTTTGCCTTTTGATCGGGAGCTTTTAGTTTTCGAGCTGCTTACCCATTTTTTCCTTATCGATTGGGGGGTAAAAGGCCTTTCTCTAGGTTTGTACGATTGCTTTGTCTTCGCAAGGATTCTTTCTCGCTTGGTTGAAACCCGACAACTTTCTTCCTTTGATCCCTTTTCCTGTAAGGGCGTCTCAATGAGGAATCTCTTTCGGTATCTAGGTTTTGGGAGATCAAGAGATTCATTTCTTCCCCTCTTTTCCTTAGATGGTTGAATAGACGGTGATCGTTTTGAGTTCTTTCTTTGTAGTTTTCTTTGAGAGGGGGCTGGTTTGATGATCTGATGGTTCGTTGTCGACTCTTTCTGGATACTTGGACGAGAGAAGTACCTTGGCTTTGGTTTCTTCCCTACGAGCTTGTATTGATTTTTTTGATACGCAGATGGGGCTGTTTTAGGAGTAATAGCTCTTCTTTGTTTATAGGTTTGCTTTGGCTTAGCGAGCTCCTTTTCTCGGTTAGTTGGATATTGCCAATCAACATCTCGATCATTTGTCTTACTAGACTCCTCAGCTGAAAAGTTTTTCTCGTCGTTTTCAAGCGTAATCGGATCTGGATGGCTTTTTAAAGATTTATCTGATCGTTCGTCTTGAACTGGAGCGGAATCCTCAATACTATCCTCTGATTTTGGTTCTATTTTAGCTTTATTTCGATGGGAGCGAAGAAATAAATCGGAAAGATTTCTTTTTTTTCTGGGTGAACGAGGTTTTTCCCTCTTATCGCCCCGCTCATCGGGTTTGTTTTTTGGGGGGGACCCTACTTTTTTTTCACAACTGGATTTAGATCTCCCTCTTCTAGGGGATTTGATCAGCGGAGGGCTTTTGAAGGGAGACCTTCTATTGATTTTTCTCTCAGGCCGAGATTCCTGCTCGCAAGAGGGACATCTTTCGGGTTTCTCACAACATCGATCCTCACAAGAACAAACAAAAATAGAATTCTCTTGATCTTGACTACTAGGATTGTCTGACAAAGGGTGAGAATATTCATCAACGTACTGGAAATACCCAGAGGGAGCCTCTGCGAGGAAGCTCTCTTGAAGGCATCTCCTCTGGTCAGAATTTCCGTCAGAATCACTTGCTATGCAATAGGATATAAAAAACTGAGCCGCTACCAGTAGGGTGACGACCGAAGGCAATATGTGCATATACTGAGAGATAGCATATATTCATTTTTTTAATAAGGGGTGTTATTAAGGAACCACTAAACTGATCAGTCAGCGCTTTGATTTCGAATTCCCGGCTGAGCAGTTATTCAGTGTTTCCTCAGGGAACCACCGACCAACTCATCAGTCGGCTCTTCGATTGAAAGTCATCTGACAAACTTAATTTTCGACCTCCATTAACTCTTCAGAGTTAATTGCGATCTCCAAATTAACTTTTTCAGCGCTTTGACTTCGAATTTCCGGCTGAGCAGTTATTCAGTGTTTCCTCAGGGAACCACCGACCAACTCATCAGT
>CAYGSB010000011.1:0-12448 GCA_964352505.1 uncultured bacterium | reverse complement strand
ACTTTTTCAGCGCTTTGACTTCGAATTTCCGGCTGAGCAGTTATTCAGTGTTTCCCTAGGGCATCGTGTTTGGGTAGGAGGTCTTGCAGTAGGTTTCATTTATGAAAAAGAGAAGGACTACAGCCAAAATAAGATAGATGGGGACTGTAGTAAGAGTCCACTTGTAGGTCTCGACTGAGAAGACGCGGGCCCCATCAACCATTTTCCCTGTCCAACCTAGATCGAGGAACTTCCCGGTGATCGGATCGGAAATAGCCCCTAAAAAGGCATCAAACGTATTCATAAAGCCAATGGCTGTTGCTGCAACAATTGGGGCATTGATTTCTCGAATCATCGTGAAGCAGATGAGAAAGGTGCTGATGAAAAAGCCAAAGAAAAACATGAGGACACTCAGGGAGAGGATCGAGAGGGGCGCATAGAGAATTAGGCTGAAAGAGATCGCTGAAAAGATCGTTCCAAAGTACATGAGCCGTTTTCGATTTCCCATGAAATCGGATAGCCAACCCCAAAGAGGCGCCCCGACGGCAAAGCCGATAAAAAGAAGAGACACGATCTGCGCTGCGTTTGTTTTGGAAAGTTCAAAGGCCTCGGAGATGAATGGAACTCCCCAAAGTCCCCCAAAAACGGTTACAGGAGCGAAGGCAAGTCCGCTGTAGACAGATAGGAGCCACGATTGTTTGCTTGTAAATACGGCTTTACAACTTTCCCATAGGTTGGTGTTTTCAGGGGTAAGCTGGTAGTTTGGGTTGTACTTGCTCTGGTCGCGGACCACAAGCCAAAAAATCGCTGCCAAAATGAGCCCAGCTACCCCAATGGCAAAAAGAGCTTCTCTCCAACCCATTGCGTTGATGAATGCAGAGAGAGGGGCTTGACCCCCTACACATCCGAGCATCCCCAGAGTCATCATCAGTCCCGCCATTAAGGCAAAGCGATTTGCAGGGAACCAATTGGCAGTGAGTTTTAAACAGTTCAGAGCAGCAAATGCAGCTCCTAACCCTGCTAGAAAACGGCCTAATTGGGCAATGAAAAGAATGTTTGAGCTGGCAAAAAGGATCATTCCCAGTCCACAAACTGTAATGGCAATAGAGGTAACTCGGCGGGGGCCAAATCGATCAACAAGGAGCCCTGCTGGAATTTGCATGAGGAGATAGGCGTAGAAATAACAGGCGGCAAGGTTGCCAAGTTGAGCTCCATCGATTTGGAATTCACCCATGAGGTGGGAAGTCATCACACTCGGAGAGACCTCGATAGCAAATTTATAGAACATAAAGATAGCAGCAAGGAGCCAGATAGTCCAAGCTAGGAAGATGTGTTTTTTACGGCTCATATAGATAGATCCTTGAAGGTAAAGCAAAGCCATCCATCAGACTCGGACTGAGAAAGAAGCTCCCATTTTTGAGAGTTGGCATAATTTAGGTATTCGGCTTTATTGGAAATAAGAATTCCAGATGTAATCAGTAGATCAAATGGCAGACAATGGGTCGCCCAAGCAGGTTTCTGCTCTGAAAAAATCATGTTCATGAGGATAACAGGTTTTGTTTTTGGTGGGGAAAATGAAATGTTCAGATCGTTAAAACGGGCATTTTTTTTGGTGTGCTCAATCGCCTCCTCGCAGATGTCAATGGCATACAAATCCTGAGCCCCGCTTTTTGCCGCCGCGATTGAAAGAACACCTGATCCACACCCTATGTCAAAGGTGGATTTGCCACTTACTTGGCCGATCATAGCTTCGATCATCAGCTTAGTAGTCGGGTGGGAGTAGTCTCCAAACCCGGGCCCCGGCAGAAGTTGGATCGATTGGCTGTCTGAAAGAGGAATGGTGGTGAACCCATTCTTAAAACCCGGTGAATGGATTGCCCACTGCTCTTCCCAATTTATTTTTGTAGACATCTTGCCAGGTAAGGATAACAAAAACCTTTCCTAGGAGCAAGAATAACAAAACTCTTGGCAAAAAACGAATTTCCATAGATCATTGAGTGCTCTAGCGCACCGGTAGCTCAGCTGGATAGAGCATACGGCTACGAACCGTAAGGTCAGAGGTTCGAATCCTCTCCGGTGCAATGATTATAGAATCTTTTTGCTCTGGGCCAGCAATGACAACTGGCTTGCTCATCGCCTGCCCCAAGACGTTGAAGGCAGCTATTGTTGATGCCCCTCCTGATAGTGCTAATGATTTTCTAGGGGAAATCAAAAAGCTGAAGTTGAAGCCCCAGATGATTCTCTTAACGCACTCCCATTGGGATCATATGGCCGATGCTGCTTTACTCAAAAAAAAACTAGAAATTCCTGTTTACGTTCATAAGCTCGATTCTGAAAATCTAAAAAACCCTGGGGCCGATCTTTTACCCCTTCTTTTCCCAATAGATGGTGTAGAGCCCGATCATTTCTTGGAAGAGGGCGAGAAGCTGTCTATTGGAGATCTTCATTTAGAGGTGATTCACACCCCAGGCCACTCACCTGGTGGTGTCTGTCTATATTTTCCGGACGAGGGGGTGTTGATTTCAGGGGATACGCTTTTTAGAGGGTCGATTGGCAATGTGAGCTTCCCCTCTTCGGAGCCCGAAAAAATGTGGACCTCACTTGAGAGATTGGCTCAATTGCCTAAGGAAACGAGGGTGATTCCGGGACATGGAGAGGAAACAACAATCGGCCGTGAGACCTGGCTCGAGAATGCGAAAGAATATTTTGGAGGATAGAGGATGACTAGTCTATTAATTGGGAAATCGGCCCCTTATTTTAAGGCAAAAGCTGTTGTTAAGGGAAAAATTGTGGATGATTTTTCTTTGGATGACCTGAAGGGAAAGTATGTCTTGTTTTTCTTTTATCCCCTCGATTTTACTTTTGTTTGCCCGACCGAGCTCCATGCATTCCAAGACCATTTGGCCGAATTTCATAGCCGAGATGCACAAGTTGTTGGCTGCTCGGTAGATAGCTGGTATACCCACGCAGCTTGGCTTCAGCAACCGAAGGAAAAAGGCGGTATCGAAGGCGTTCACTATCCCATCGTCTCTGATCTAAACAAAGATATCGCTAGAAACTACCATGTTCTTAAAGAAAACGAGGGGATTGCCTACCGAGGGCAGTTTTTGATTGATAAGCAAGGGGTTATTCGTCATCAGCTTGTCAACGATCTTCCGATTGGACGGTCTGTTGAGGAGGCTTTAAGACTACTCGATGCTTTGATTTTCCATGAAAAACACGGGGAAGTGTGTCCTGCAAATTGGAGAGCGGGGGCAAAGTCAATGAAGGCTACCCAAGAAGGTCTTCTTCAGTACTTTGAACCTATGAACTAATCCAAATAAAGCCGCTAGGAGCTTCCTCTGCTCTCCAAATGGATCCTAGGAAAAACCTCAATTCCGATTGGCGAAATCACCTTGAAGAGATTTTACTTGGGTATGTTTGTCAAATAGTCGTAAAGGTCTTTCTCTGAGAGAATAAGTAGTGAAGAGTGCCGCTCGCAAATAGGCGATAGTTCTTCAAGGATCTGTCGATCGCCGACGCCCGGCATGCAAATTGCGGTAGGCTTGAGTTTCTCTCCATGGTTGTAAAGCAGCTTTACACCTCGTAGATAGTCCTCTTTAGAGTAGCCTTCTTCTCGCACACGGTAAAATATAAGTTCTCGATCAAAGAGGAGAATCTGAATAGCATAGTCTATTCCGATGCTTTCCTGGGGAGGATTCCCAAGGTCCTCTGCAAGTTGGACTAACGATTGAATCCTAAGTGGGGTACATATTTCCCCCCTCTCAGATTCGCCAAATAAAAACACTCGATAATTCATATATAAACCTATAATTAACTAATACCATTTAGTTAATTATTATATCAATATCCGAATTGATTATTATATTCGTCTTGACCAGAGAGGTCGTCCTCTTGCTTTTGATAGGTGTCTTGGTTAGGAAATTCAGCCCGTTGGCGGACAGCCATTTCTTTAGCAGCTTGTTGGATCGCTCTATTCTTATCTCTAAACTGTGGAGAAAGTTCAACCGCCCGTTTTTTACCCTCACAATCCAGAGAGTTGTAGAGTCTTCGGCTCTCTGAATTTATCTGTGAAAAAAGAAGGTTCTGTTCTTCTTCAGAGGGAGGAGTAGGGGATGGATTTTCACAAGAGGGGCTAGAAAAAAGGGCCGTTTGCAGACAAACGAGGGTGCAACAAATAAGCTTCATGAATCTCCTTGTATAGAAAACCGAAAAAATTTGTCCACAAAATCACAAAGAAGATATGGTAAGAGTTTCTGCTTTATAGATAAAAGGAGTTCTAAATGAAAATGATAGTTGCCGTTGCACTCTTGGCCGCTTCTCTAAATGGTGAAGAGGGAGGAAAGATAGATGACTTATTATCTGTTCATCGGATGGAAAAAATTGATCAAGTTGAGGAGTATGCAGAGATAGAATTCGCTAACGATGAGTCAGATGCGAAAATCATTGATGAGGTGGATGGACAAGAGACAGCGCAAGTTTTAGAAGAAAGTTCACCGAAATTTGAAGTGACCTCTTCGCTCGGAGGGGTGATTGAGCAGAATACGGCAAAATTGATTCAAACTTTATCGACCGATGAACTTGTCGCGGATGAAAAAGCTCCCGAACTAGAGGATTTGGCCGATCTTGCAAAAAAACCAGCTGTAACCTTTGCTGACCCTCCAAGCAAAGAGGAAGTTGGATACGAAAGTCTCCCTATTTCTGTAGAAGAAAAACAAAAAATTGCAAAAATTCTCGTTACAATGGCTGAGAATAATGTGTTCAGTCTTCTTTTTGAGAAAAAACACCTCGAGCGATTAGGCCATGATATTCGCCATGTGCATCCTCTTCGATTTTTGGGGACTGTCTTCAATGATCCCCGGCTTGTCCATTGTATGCACAGGATCCGCCGGAGTAGTTTTAAATGGGATGGCTTTATCGACGGTTTCACCGAGCGATTCAAAGAGGAGATTAGGTCGGGGAACATCAATGCCTATATTCCCGGGCTCGCTGAAAGCCTAGATGTGAAATCTGAAGATTTGCAGGCTTATGTAAATTATGCTGATTTCCAAGGAATGGTCATCTTTCTTCTAGAGAAAAGTCGAAGATGAGTTGAAGGAATTAGAAAGAAATGTCCAGAATAAGATTTGGTAGAAGTCTCGTCGCTTTAATTGTTTTATTGTTGAGCCATTTTTCAGAGGCTGGTGCTGCCATAGAGGATTGTCCTTCGGTTTTGAAACAGCCTCAGGAAATGAAGAAATTTGGAAAGCAGCGGGTTCAAGCAATTAGAGGATGGGACAAGTTGATCACTTGGACGCTTTCACCAAAAAACAAAAAATATGTCTTAGTTGCCCCTGTCGAAGAAAGAAACTATGAAGTCACCGAAGAAGACCTACTCACCTTTGATGCCAATTATGGATATTTTTCCATCTATCACCCAATTGTGGGGATTGTCACGAAATCAGAAAGAGATATCCAGGCGACAAATTGTCTGGTCAGTTCGGTTGACCAAGAAATTAAAAATGTAAAGCAGCGGGAGTTCACAGAATACGAAATTTTTGGCAAAGTTACCGGCTACCGGCCTCTGCAAAAGGGGATGACGGTTATCGGTCCTAAAGGGGTTGAGTACATCGTAGATACAGTGATTGACCTTTGGAGAGGGATGCCGGGATTTGGCCTTCTTCCAAAGAGCGATGAGGATGCTGCCCCCATTCTCCTCTATCGAGGGACCGACTTAAACCTCACTTCTGAGAAGGGGTGGGCCTCAGTTTTGAGTGATTTAAATACTTCAGGACCTGGCCACGATACTTTTCTACGGGCAAGAGATGAGATCCATGAGTGGCTTGTAAAAGTAAAAAAATCCCATCGCCCTGCATCCCTTGTAGGTTTTAGCTTAGGTGGTGTTTTTGTCTACTATACCCTTATTTATGAGTCGGATCAGGTCAATAAAACAGTTCCTTCTGTAGCCTTTAACCCTCCAGGTGTTTCTAAAGAATTGTTAGCTCAGTGGAAGGAAGTGAAGGAAAAACCCCCACATATTAGCTTTGTGAATGAGGGGGATTTTGTCTCCCAGATCGGTTTTTTATTAGATAATGTATGGGTTATCACCCTTCCTAAGCCTTTAGGGGTGATTGCCGCACACGTTACGCTGATTTCTGCTCAGCCAAAGTATACCATGCAAAAAGTGGATGTTTTGAAAGAAAATCAATCGAGAGATTGATCTTTTATTTCCCCGTTTTATAGTAGATGGAAGAGGAGCGCAATTGATCCTCAATAGCGAGCAATCGGTTGTACTTACTGATCCGATCTGATCGGGAAAGAGAACCGGCTTTGATTTGGCCAGAATTTGTCGCAACAGCGATATCTGCAATCGTAGAGTCGGCCGTTTCGCCTGAGCGATGGGAAATAATTGTCGCATATCCATTTTGCTTAGCAAGTTCGATGGTGTCTAGGGTCTCTGTGAGCGTTCCAATCTGGTTGACTTTGATGAGGATCGCATTTGCCACATTGAGCTCTATTCCTTTTTTTAGAAACTTCGTGTTCGTGACGAAGAGATCATCTCCCACAATCTGGACTTTTGAAGAGAGCTTTTCGGTTAGGATTTTCCATCCATCCCAATCATTCTCATCAAGGCCATCTTCGATCGAATCAATCGGATAATTATCACAAAGTTTAGCTAAGTAGTTTACCTGCTCTTCCGCAGTGCGGGCGCTATACCCTTCTCCTTTCTTTTTCTTTTTCATCTCAACATAGCGGCCTTCAGCTTTGTCGTAGAATTCGGAGGCTGCACAGTCAAGGGCGATGGAGACTTGGCTCGTTTTAAATCCGGCTTTTTCAATTGCTTTAAGGATGTAATCAAGAGCTGCTTCGTTTGAGTTTAGTTGTGGAGCGAAGCCTCCCTCATCTCCAACAGAGGTCGAATGTCCTTCATCCTGCAAAATGGATTTTAAGGTGTGGAAGATTTCAGCTCCCCACCGGACAGCTTCTTGAAATGTTGGGGCTCCAATTGGGCGGATCATGAATTCTTGGAAATCAAGCATGTTATCCGCATGGGCGCCTCCATTGAGGATGTTCATCATGGGGCAAGGAAGTACATGGGCATGTAATCCCCCAATGTAGCGGTAGAGGGGCATTTGGAGCTGATCTGCAGCAGCTCTTGCTGCTGCAAGGGAAATTCCTAAAATAGAATTTGCCCCAAACTTGGATTTGTTTGGAGTGCCATCTGCTTCAATCATTGCTTGATCGATATGGATTTGGTCGAAGATGTCTTTGCCGAGGAGGAGGGCACTCAAAGGACCCATGACGTTAGCAACAGACTTTGTAACACCTTTTCCAAAATAGCGGTTTTTGTCCTTGTCTCGAAGTTCTACAGCTTCGTTTTCTCCTGTGGAAGCACCAGAGGGAACTGCAGCAACTCCCTCAGCTCCGGTATCCGTTCTCACGGTTACTTGAAGAGTTGGAACTCCCCGAGAGTCGAGAATTTCAAGGGCATCAATGTGCTTAATTATAGGCATAATATTTATCTCGTTGGCCTTTCATCTAAACTCGCTATTAAAGCGCAATAAGAGTCAAAACGCAAGCGAGAAATTTCGTTGTTTTCTAGTGCTTCTTCTACTGCACAATCGGGCTCGTGCATATGGCTACAATCGGGATATTTACAAGAATGTGCAATCTGGTCGATTTCAAAAAAGTACTGCTGGACATCTTCCTTTTTTAGATCCCATAAACCAAAACTCTTAATTCCGGGGGTGTCAATGCAAAATCCCTTCCCCTCTATAGGAAGGAGGGTAGCCGAAGTCGTCGTATGAGAGCCTTTGCGAGTTTTTTCGACGACTTTCCCCGTCAGCAGACTCGATCCGGTAATAGCATTGATTAGGGAGCTTTTCCCTGCACCAGATTGGCCCGAAAAGACGGAGGATTTCCCTTTCATAGCGTTTCTCAGTTCTTCAATTCCTTCTCCAGTAGTAGCGCTGACAGGGTAGATCGGGATTTCTAGTGTTTGGTAGATTTTGAGGATTTCGTCGAAGAGGATCTGATCATTTTGGCTCTCTTCTAAAAGATCAATTTTATTCACCACGATGATTGGATCCATATTTCCCTTTAAGGAAGCGATGATGTACCGATCAATCAAATTTGGTTTTAGAGGAGGGGTAACGACAGAGGCTGTGATCAATACCTGGTCAATATTCACTGCGATGAGTTGTTCTTTTCTTCTGGAGATTTGATCTGCTCGTGACAAGATCGACTTGCGCGGTTGAATATTCACAATTGCACCCGTGAGATTTTCACTTGGTTCAAATAAGACAAAATCACCAATAGCGATCAGGTTTTTCATCCGCTGGCTTTCTTTTTTGAGGGCTCCGCGCATTGAGCAGGTGTAAAAAGTTTCCTCATAATCGACCAAAATGCCATCTGCCAAAACGGCCAGTACCCGTCCTTCAAGAAGGTTTTCCCCTTTTGGGATAGTGATTTTCTTTTTGTCTAGATCGGTTTTTTTATATTTAGAACGATCTTTATTTGAGAGGATTTTTCTTTCTTTTCTGGAAGCCTTTTTGTCCTGATCATGGAATCGTTCCTCATATTCATAGGGATCGTCTTTCATTGCTTTAACCCATACATTAAAATGGCTCCAGCAACTGCGACATTTAAGGATTCGATCGATTCAATGGGAATGCTAATTTTGGGAAAGTGATCTTGGAGAATAGGGCTTACTCCATTGGCTTCGTTGCCAAGGATTAGAAGCGTGGGTTTGGGCTGGTTTGAATCGAGCGGCCTTCCTCCGATTGTCGCTACTAGGCAGCTTCTGTCTCTACCAAGCTCAATGAGCTCCTTTTCTGTTCCAAAAAAAAGGGGGAGGCGAAGAGCCGCTCCCTTTCCAGAGCGCATTGCTTTGTCGTTGAAAGGGTCAACACAAGAGGGGGTTAGAAAGACACCTTCCCAACCCAGTGCGAGGGCTGTCCGAAAAAGAGTCCCTATATTTCCGGGGTCGCTAATCCCATCCAGGGCAAGTATCCACCCCTTTTTTTCTAGAGAGACCGGTTTTGGCATTTCAACAATTGCAGCAAGGGGCTCTGGGGTTTCAAAGCCGGTTACTTTCTTGAGAATAGCGTCACTCACAAAATAGGTCTCATTTGCGGTCGGAAGGGGGGAGTAGGATTGCCTTGCAAGAAGGATTTGAAGGTTTTTAGCTTCTGTCACCTCTTTTTTCCCAGCAAGGACTACCTTTTTTTCGCTATAGCGATAAGCCCGTGAGGTCCGAAGCTTCACAAAGTGTTTAATCAAAGGGTTCTGGAGACTTGTAATTTGTTTTGATTCCATCTCAGGATGATAGTATACCATAGGTTTATGGGAAAAAAGAAGTTTTATGGCTCATTAGCTCGAAGAATTGTCCTTATTTTTCTTTTACTCGTCCTCCTCCCGCTAGGTGTACATTCTTTTCTTGTCTGGGATAGGGACCATCGGAGCCGGCTAGATACTGCTTTTTCAGAGTTAGAGCTGCTCGCCGAGGCAAATGAAAAAATTTTTGAAAGTTGGTTTAACCACGGGGTGAACACTCTTGAGGCTCTAGCCCTATTGACCAATGAGGAAGAGGATCTTACAAACAGGTTTGAAGATCCCAATGTATCAGGGTTGTTTTCTTCAATTTTTCGTTTAGATTCCGATTTTCAGACCGACTGCTCCTCAGCTGGGGAAGTGAATATCCCTAGGCCAATTCTAGAAGAAGCGGTCGAAAAAGGACAATTGGCCTTTCTTCTTCAAAAAAAGAATGGGGGCCGAAAGGAGCTTTTTCTCCTTAAAGAAATCGATGGGGCGATGTGGGGCTTAAGCATTGATGCAGAAGAGTGGATCAAAAGAAATGGTCTCCATCTTCGATTTGTTGACCCCGCTCTTCGTATTGATGAGCATCTGGTGGTACTTCCCAGAGATCAGCTTGAAAATTGGGAAGAGGGTTTTTCGTTTTCTGAAATTCTTGAGATGAGAAACAAGGATTTTGCAGTTCGGATGACTTTCCCCGATCTCCTTTTCGATCTTCAAGTCGACCTTTCTTCCCAAGAGATTGCTACGTATGGGAATATCAATTTTCTCAATCATTTCATTAGCTTGTTCTCTCTTCTTTTCGTTTTAGGAGGAATTGGGGCATGGTGGCTGATTGCAAGGATGTCTCGCCCCCTTTCTCAGCTCTATGAGGTGATGAATGGTGTATCAGCTGGTGATATGAGCCTTCGCTACCAAAAGAGTCGATTTGGGTTTGAAGTTAATTCCCTCGGAGAGCAATTCAATCAAATGCTGAGCTCTCTGTTTCGTCATATGCAACTCGCGAAAAAAGAGAGGATTGCCCGGGAGCTCCTCGTGCGCGAGCTCGAAATTGGAAGGGAGGTACAAAACCACCTCCTCCCGAAAGAAATTCCCCAATTTCCAGGGCTCACGATAGGGACTGGGTTTGTTCCTGCTAAAGAGGTTGGTGGAGATTTCTACGATCTTTTTTCCAAAAACAAAAACGAGTTGTTTTTGGGCATCGCAGATGCTTCGGACAAGGGAGTTTCAGCATGTCTCTACTCATTGATAGTCCGGAGTATGTTCAGGTGTCACATCCTTTCAACGGATCGGTTGGATCGGGTAGCTTCCGATGTAAATAATTTATTCTGTCTAGACACTGGTACAACTGGAGAGTTTGTCACTGCATGGGTAGGACTCTACCGGGCAGAAGATCATCTTCTCACCTACATCAATATGGGACATTTGCCCGCTTTTCTTTGTCATTTTGATGGGACTGTCGAAGAATTGACGACAAAGGGGATTGCCCTCGGGGTAACACAAGGGGCCAATATCGAAATGCGAACTAAAAAACTTCAGCCGGGTCAACTCCTCGTTCTCTATACCGATGGAGTTACAGAAGCACAAAATGAAAAAGGCGAACTCTTCGGAAAGAGCCGCCTTCTAGATTTTATCCAGAGCCATCATGCTTCAGAACCACAGGAGCTGATCGACCGGTTGATCGAAGAGATCAAACGATTTTCAAGCACCACACCTCAGCACGACGATCTAACTGTCCTTGCTATGAAGGTCAATTAATAGTTGTTGCTGTTGCCGTTGCAACCACAAGAGTTACACCCACAGCTTTTTTTGCATGAAGGTTTTGGGCAACATTTTTTGCACTTACACTTAGGTTGACACGGCTTTGGAGCACATTTGCGCTCACAAGGCTTAGGACAGGATTTATTACAACCGCATCCTCCGCAGCATCCAGCAGTGAGGTTTGCAGATACGCCAAGCGTAAGAGCTGCAGCAGCTAGACCTAGGGCCATTGGTTTAAATAGTTGTTTCATAATTAAGACTCCTAATTTGAGGATTCCTCATACCTTCAATATAGTCGAACAGAGGGAGATTATCAAATAAATTTTATAATAAAAATTGAAGCGGATCTAGCTATTAGATTCTAAAGTGGTTAAAAATCCAAACGGAACCGTAAAGTGAGCCCGTTTAAGACCAGATCACCCAATCGAGACTCTCTTGCTGTTTCAAAGAATTGGTTTTGATCCCCCCACCACTGGAGCTCCCATCCCCCATCAAGGGACATATGATAGGTTTCGCAGCAAAACCACGATTCATAGCGGAGTCCGATCAGGAGTTCGACCACAGGCTTGATCGTGCTAAACTCGCTTTCGGTGTAGAGGGTGTTGACGGGACTGCTCCCCACTTGAGGTGTTAAAAGAGCTCTAGTTGCTTTGGTTTCTGCGCAAAACTCTTCCCAGAGCCCGGTAAAAGCCATTTCTCCAAATAGACTCCAACACCGGTTGAAATGCCAGCTCGTATTGAGTCCGGCTCGGATCCCTACGCCCCAATAACTTAGAGTTTGGTTGCTAATTCCCTGTGCAGAATTGTCAGCTAATCCAAATTCGGGGACCATGCCGATCAGCTTGACGTGATAGGTCTGATCTTGCCAAGTCCCTTTAAATCCAACAAAAGGGCGGAGGACTAAGTAACGACTAATGAAGAAGTTTCGCCCCAATTCAGCATCGATTACAGAGAAATCAAGCTTCCAAAGGCCAGATGCTTGGGTGATTTGCTCAATACCTGGGTCTGAAGCAAGACCGCCAATTGGTCTAATCCTCTCTGTGTTAGTGTCGTCAATAGAAACTCTTTTTTTCGTCCCATCTACGCTGATCCAGGTATATTTTGCAGAGATGTCCCACCCGTCGTGGTCTTTAAGAATCCCAACTCCTATTCGATAGCCGGGTTCAAAGTTCCAATCGGGATGGATAGTAGTGCCTTTGCTCGTGACGGTAACTTGAGCATCAGGCAAGGTTTGGATGTGTTCTGTGATCGCAAATCCAAGCTGGTTTTCTCGGATCGACCAATAGAGAAAATCAACAGTTATATGGGCATCCCATCCGCGATTGACACAGGGACCGGCGCTTGGTGTGATGATCCAATCGGGTCCTCGTGTTGGCCAAATTTGTGCGCATTTTGCACAAGGATCGGGGGGGGG
>CAYGSB010000010.1:0-85785 GCA_964352505.1 uncultured bacterium | reverse complement strand
TTATAGCTCAGTTGGTTAGAGCGCAACACTGATAATGTTGAGGTCCCAAGTTCAAGTCTTGGTAACCGCAAATGCCCTGGCGGACGCTAGGGCTTTTTTTCTGGAGGTAAGACAATGAAAAAATGGTCCCTCATCCTTTACTTAGTTACAGGTTTTCTCTCCTCAGAACAATTTACCGATCCCATCACCGGCTTATCCTTAGAAACCCCACCAGAATTCGTCCTTGACGAAGAGGGGAGCCAACAAGCGACAGAAGAGGGAAAGTGGTGGTACCAGTATGTAGACGTAGACCACAACTGTATTTCTATTGAAATTGAGGGCTACGATAGGGCAAAGAGCCTCCCTGAACACTTCCACCACTCTATGACAGAGGAGGAGGGCAAAGAGAGGATTGTTTTTGAAGGCCTTGAATTTCGAAATCTTGTGATAGAGGGAAGGGAATTCACCAAATCTAAATTGCGGATTCTTGCCATTTCCGATCAAATAATCGAACCAATCTGTCTGTGCGACTATCTCTTTGTCGAAGGGCAATATGGGTTCATTATTTCTCTAACAACAAAAAAAGGTTGTCTATCTGGGAGGGCCGAACAGATGATGGAGTCGATTCTCAAAAGCATCCGTTTTGAATAAACTTGCATACAATTCCTTGAACTTCGCAAAATGTGCCCTATTTACCCTTACAAAAGGAGAATCATGATGAGACGATTTTTTTTGTCGGTCCTTGTTGCTGCAACAGCGCTCTTGAGTGCGAATGACCCCACAATCTACCGAGATGAAGATTCAGGCTTAGTCCTGGAAATTCCAGGTGGACTTACCCATACCTGGAGCCTATCCCATTCAGAAAAGGGGCTAGATTTCCATGTCTTCCAGACAAATGAGTACCCCATGTATCTCGTTGTCACAGGGAGGCTACCATTGAAAGAGGTACTTGGCGAGGGATCAGAAGGTCTCTTTGCCCAGGTCCTTTCAGAATTCCAATCGGGCTTCGATGCTGAAAGTAGTTTGAAATTCGAGTCGCTTCCTTCGCTTGCTTCTGATGAGTACGCATCTGAAAGGATGCGCGTTCATTTCATTGATGAAGAGGAAGAGGTGGAAGATTTATACATGGATATGCACCTATTCTTAAAAGATACTCAAGTTACGATCATCGGGACGATTCTCTACAGTCCTGAAGAGGGTGGAGAGAGTATTGAAGATTTTTCAAAAGCAGTACTCGAAACAGTTCGTTTCATTGAAGAGTAAACAAATTTTTACGAGCTCGCTCCTTCTTGTGTCGGAGCGAGTTTTTTCTTAATGATGTAACCTTGCTTCAGCTCGGCCTTATAGACAATCCAAAGACCAATCGATACAAAACCGGTAGAGAGGAGAATCTGCCAGCTAGGGAGTTCTCCTAAGAAAATCCAGGCAGTGAGGGACGCAAAAATAGGACTTAGCAGTCCCATGAATGAGAGGAAGGTAGCTGTAAATCGCTTTAGCATCATTCCGTAGACATTGTAGCATACAATGTTATAGAGAAAGGTCATTGCAAGCGTTCCGGTGATGAATGGTGTCATCCCTCCCGCTGCAATGGGAAGAGGATTCCACGTGTCGATAAAATAAGAACTCGCAAGAGCCATAACTCCTGCAATCATCATGCTCATTCCATTCGCCATCGCAGGAGAAACCTGCTGATCTTTTACAACGAGTCTCATAATCACCCATCCGTAAACAGAGAATAGGGCAGCTCCGACGATTGCCAGTGTTGGCCAAGTAAAAAAACTAAATGCACTCAGCAAATCTTCTGAACCGGTCTGGGTTACAAAAACAGGGATCATTCCGAGAAAGCCAATCCCCATCCCAATCCATTTCCCACGAGTCATTTTTTCTCTGAAGTGGAGATAAGAAAAAAGGGCTGATAAAAACGGCGATAGGCTGTAGATAAAGCAGGCTTTTGCAGATGAGAGATACTGCAATCCCCAAAATTCAAGGACATTTGTAAGGTACATGCTCAAGAGGCCGACTAGACCGATAGAAAGCCACTGTGTTCGGTTTAAGCGAAATGAAGAGCGTTTGCGAATTGCTAAATAGCCGAGCATCAACCCGCCAGCGAGTAACATTCTCGTAGATGTGAGGAAGATAGGGGTCGAGTAGGCGAGCATGGCTTTGCCAAAGACGAAGACGCTCGACCAAGTAGCGTACATTAATGCAACGATCCAAGTCATAGTAATTAGTATAACACAGGTGAATACCATTTGACAAACACAACTCTATGCGTACAATAAAATTTTGAGTTTACAAATGGAAAAAGGATGACAAAACCGGTTAAAACAGTGGCAGTTACAGGGGGGGCGGGACAGATTGCCTATAGCATTCTTTTTCGCATTGCATCGGGAGAAATGCTTGGAAAAGACCAGCCGATTTCTCTAAGAGTTTTAGAAGTCCCAGAAGCCTTACAGGCAGCCGAAGGGGTCCAATTAGAGCTACAAGATTGTGCCTATCCCTTGCTCAAGGAAATTCTTGTCACATCCGATCCTTTTGAAGGTTTTGAGGGGGTGGATATTGCCCTCCTTATAGGAGCAAAGCCCAGAGGACCTGGGATGGAGAGAAAAGATCTTTTGGCAGAAAACGCGAAAATCTTCATTCAGCAAGGTAAAGCCCTCAATGAGAAAGCAAAAAAAGATGCGCTGATTTTTGTCGTTGGAAATCCCTGCAACACCAATGCGCTTATCACACTCAAACATGCCCCGAATTTGGACCCTAAACAGTTTTTTTCAATGACTAGATTAGATGAAAATCGTGCGAAAGCCCAGCTAGCGATGAAGGCAAAGGTTGATATTGATCAAGTAAAAGAAGTCGCCATCTGGGGGAACCATTCTGCGACCCAAGTACCCGATTTTCAACATGCAAAGATTGGAGGAAAGCCCGCTTCTGCAATCATCAACGATCGGATCTGGTTAGAAGGGGAGTTTGTCGAGACAGTTCAAAAAAGAGGGGCTGCGATCATTGCCGCTCGAGGAAAATCATCTGCTGCATCAGCTGCAAATGCAGCCATTGATTCGATCCGCTCACTGCTTTCACCTACCCCCTCAGACGACTGGTTTTCTGTCGGGCTCTATTCGGCGAACAATCCCTATGGGATCGATCAAGATTTGATTTTTTCTTTTCCCTGTCGATTGAACGGGAATGGAGAAGTTGAAATTGTTTCAGGTCTCGATTGGGATGATTTTCTTAAAGAAAAAATTGCCTTAACGGAAAAAGAGTTGATTGATGAGCGAAATTCTATTTGAAATCAAACAAGAGAATCTTGAAACCGGCATGAGGGGATATCCCGTTGGATATTGTGTTACCTCGTCTGTTGACCCAGAAAAAGGGTTGCACTATTGCAAAAAACCGGTCAGTGAAATCGCCACCCGCTGCCAACCTCAAGAAGTGATCTATCTTCTGTACACCGGAAAAGAAGGCTCAGAGGAAGAGGTTAAACACTTCTTTACGGAACTCAAAAAGCGGTCTTGCCTCCCTGAAAAAACGGTCAAATCGATCTATCAACTCCCTAGAGAAGGTCATCCGATGAAGCTCTTCTCGGCTGCTTTGCTCCTACTCGCAATGCATGAGAAGCAAAGTGATTATACAGAAGACTGTCTGAGCATTATCGCAAAGCTTCCCCATCTTGTTGCTTGTTTGATCAATCACCACGCAGGATGGGGAGAAACGAAGAAGCCCAACTTTTCTCTCAGTTATATGGAAGCGTTCACAGACATGGTCAATGTTCCCAACGAGTGCCCTACACTAAAAGAAGCCCTCAAGCTGTTCAACGTCCTCCACTATGATCACGGAGGAGGAAATTTATCAGCATTTACAGGCAAAGCTGTAGCATCAGGATTGGAGGGGATGATGGGGTCTCTTTCGGCGGCTATGTGCGGACTTTCTGGCCCGAGACACGGCAGCGCAAACCAGGTGACCCTCGAATTTGTAAAAAAGGTGTACGACGAAGTTGGTGAAGCTGCAACGCTCGAAACGGTAGAGCAATATATCCGCCAAAGGCTTGAAAAAAAAGAGCTGGTATTTGGCTTTGGTCATGCAGTCCTGCGCGTCGAAGATCCAAGGGCAACTGTTCTCTATGATTTTGTAAAAAAACACTATCCCGAGCATCCCCTTGTCAAGATTGCCCTCCATTTGCGCGAGGCCGGACCCAAAGTCTTAAAAGAAAACCCCAAAATTGCCAATCCCTATCCCAACGTCGACGCGATTTCTGGGACCATGCTCACTGCCGCAGGATTTGCTTACCCCGAATATTACACCCTTCTTTTTGGTCTTTCGAGGTGTGTCGGCATCGCCATTCAAATCGTTTATGAGAGGGAGATTGCGAGAGAAGGGAAAGGCTTGCCGATCGTCCGCCCCAAGTATCTGTATAAAGATCGTTGATGCAGATCGACAAATCGATTATACTAACGGGTATGACTTGGCAAGAACTGGAAAAAATTTTTAACAGGGCTCTTTCGCATACTTATTCTAAGCGGAAGTGTCTTCTTATATTTCCTCTTCTTTCTTTGTGTGGTCTTCTAATCGTGATCTGTCGAACCCTTTCTTACGGGGCATCACAGTGGATCCAAATGAGCCTTACCTTCCTTCCTATTTTTTTAGTTGCCGGCTTCTTATTGGCGGCAGGGCTGGTTTTGATTAGAGTTTATCACCATCAGGTGAAAGGATTAAAAATCGAATATATAAAAACAATTCGGGATTCAAAAGAACTCTTTCTTGGGATTCCCTATCTTGCTGTCCCCTTAATTTTTGCTTATCTAGTTCTATGGATGCTTTTAGGGCTTTTTTACCTGCTCAAATCCATTCCACAAATTGGTAACTTCTTAAGTTCGGTTCTTTCCTTTGGTCCTTTTCTCCTGGTTTTGGGATCCCTAACCTTGGGACTGATCAGTCTGTTGACCCTTTTTTATGTCACACCAGCAGCTGCTCTCCGTTCCGATTTGCGTCCTGAGCTCGCTGAAGAAGTATTCCGAGAACTCAAGCAAAACCCTTTTATGTCTTTTGTTATGCCCCTTGCAGGTCTCTTCCCCCTTCTTCTGGTGGTCGGGTTCCTCTGTCTTGCCGCTTTCGTCACGCACACCCTTTATGTTAGTCCGGGCGGAGCGGGGCTTTCGAGTGCTTTGAAGTGGTTTTTTATGATGCTCCCTTTTTGTGCACTTTTAACACCTGTTGTGATCTTCTTTTTCAATTTCTCGGCTGAGAGCTATGTCTTGATGCGGAGAGGTCTCCAAAAGCAACAATGAAAGTAGCCATCATTGGCGGCGGATTTGCCGGCCTTGCAACAGCTTATTTTTTTTTAGAATCAGGGGCTGCAACCGTTTGTATTTTTGAAGAAAAATACATCGGGGCGGGCGCCTCGGGCGTCTGTAGCGGTCTATTACATCCCTATGTCGGCTTTTCTGTCCGACGTTCTCAAAAAGCAGAAGAAGCTTTGAAGGTAACGAAGTCTCTTTTGCGTGTTGCCGAATCCCATACCCCAAAAATCGTTTCGTCCCACCGAGGAATTTTACGTAAAAGTATGAACCTCGAGCAGAAACAAACCTTACTCGCACACTGCACAAAATGGGGGGATATTGAAAGAATTGATGAAGATCTTTTTTTCATCCATAGCGGAATCACAGTCCACTCAAAAAACTATTTAGAGGGTCTTTTCGAGGCGATTAAGCAAAAAGGAGGGGAGTACAGAATCCAAAAAATTAGCTCCCTTAACCAACTAGATGGATATGATCAAATCGTTGTTGCAGCGGGATTTGGGATCAAACAATTTCCTGAGTGTAGTCATCTTAAAGTAAAATTTCTCAAAGGTCAGGTCCTCCAGCTTAGGGGCAAACCGCCCCTCGATCGAAGTTTTATTTCTAAGGGATATATCGCGCATCTAGATGGTGATACCTATTTTGAACTTGGATCTACTTATGAAAAGGAATTTTCTGATACAGAGCCTGATCTCGATTTTGCAAAAGATCTGCTGTCAGAGAAGCTCAAGTACTGCTCCGAGCCTACCATTATCGGTTGTAAAGCTGCAGTTCGTGTCTGCTCTTTGGGACACTACCTTCCGATTTTAGAGGAGGTAGCTCCAAACATCCACGTCTTCACAGGTCTTGGCTCTCGTGGCCTTCTCTATCATGGACTCTACGGCCGCCAACTTGTGCATCAGATTCTTTCCAAGAACACATCTATCCATTAAACTCTGGGCATGCAAGCAACATTTTTATTTTTGGGTACAGGTGGGTCTGCCGGCGTTCCAGTGATCACTTGTAAATGCGAGGTGTGCCAGTCTTCCTCACCCTTTAACAAACGTTTTCGCCCTTCTGGACTTCTGACAGTGGGAAGGAAAAAGCTCCTCATTGACGTGGGGCCTGATTTCCGTGACCAAGCGCTTAGATACGGGATAGAAGATCTAGATGGCGTTCTCCTAACGCATACTCATTATGATCATATCGGTGGTATCGATGAACTACGCATTTTTTATTTGAAACACAAACGCAGGTTGCCAACATTATCCTCGATTGAAACCTATGATGAACTGCGCCATCGTTTCCATTATTTATTTATGACAAAACAGGCCGATGGAACTTTGCAATCCCAGCTTGATTTTACAATTTTGCAAGAGGATTTTGGCAAAGTTAATTTCCTCGGCATCCCTATCGAGTATGTGAGTTATTTCCAGGCAAATATGAAAGTCTCAGGGTATCGAATTAAGAACTTTGCCTATATTTCTGATATTCGACAGTATGATGATGAGGTTGTCGAAAAACTTCAGGGGGTTGAGACGCTTGTCCTCAGCGCACTCCGCTATGATCCCACGGAGGTTCATTTTACTATTGAAGAAGCCATCGCCTTCAGCGAAAAGGTGGGGGCCAAACAAACCTTTTTCACCCATATCGCACATGAACTAGATCACGACAAAACGAATCAAAAGCTTACCCCACAGATTCGCCTTGCCCACGACGGGTTGGAGATACCCTTAAATTTATGACAGAAGAAAAAAAAGAAAAAGCCCTTCTCATCGGATTCTATCTTGATAAAGATAAGCTCAAAACTGTAGAGAACTCTCTAGATGAGCTTGAAAGGCTTGCTGAAACTGCCGGTTTAGAAACAATCGACAAGGCTGCTATTCACCTGCGTCAAATCACAGCCTCTACCCTCATTGGTAAGGGAAAGCTTCAAGAGCTCTGCGCTCTTGCCGAAGAATACAACGCTGATGTCATCATTTTCGATGACGAAATCCATCCTAATCAGCAGCGAAACTTAGAGAAACTCTTCAAAAAACCGGTCATCGATCGGACCGAACTAATCATAGAGGTTTTCGCGCAGCGCGCTCAGACTCGGGAAGCGCGTCTCCAGATTGAATTTGCCAAGATCCAGTACCAGATGCCCAGGTTGAAGCGCCTCTGGACCCACCTATCCCGCCAGAGTGGTAGTGGAGGTGGGGGAGGCTATTTGCGGGGTGCCGGGGAAAAGCAAATCGAACTCGATAGACGGATGCTCAGAAGCCGCTCGGCTCGCTTGCAGCAGGAGATTAAGGAAGTCAGCGCCCATAGAAAAACACAGCGCTCCGCAAGGGAGAGGAGGAATATCCCCACCTTTGCCATCGTTGGGTATACCAATGCCGGAAAATCGACTCTGATGAAGGCGCTTACTCAGGCCGATGTCTTGGTGGAAGATAAACTCTTTGCAACCCTCGATACGACAACCAGGAAATATTCCCTACCCAATAATCAAGAAATCCTCCTCATCGATACAGTGGGGTTTATCCGAAAAATTCCTCATACACTGATTGCTGCATTCAAAAGCACCCTAGAAGAGGCGATTCACACCGATGTGTTGCTTCACCTCATTGATGCGAGTAATCCACTTGCTCTTGAGCAAGCAGAAGCTACGATTGCAGTACTGAAGGAACTCGGCGCCACTACTCAACCAATCGTCACTCTTCTGAATAAAATTGACCAAACTACGGATCAGCAACTCCTTATCAAGCTCCGTGCAACCTACCCCCACACCGTGCCCATCTCGGCCCTTGAGCAAAAAGGATTCCCTCAATTGATTCAAGCGATGACAAAGGCGATTGCTTCGCTGCGCAAAAAGGTGAACCTCTGTATTCCTCAAACCCACTATTCTCTTGTAAGTGAGCTGATGAAAGAGGGGAAAGTGATCTCTATCGAGTACGAGGGAAACGATATTTTGATGGAGGTAGAAATTCCCTCCCGATTTGAACAAAAAGTGGCCCAATTTATCCAATGACACTTGCAAGTAAAATATCTGCTGCTGAACTTCCAAGAGAAAGACTTCTCAGAGATGGGATTGATGCCCTTTCCCTCCAAGAGCTCATCGCAATATTGCTTCGCACAGGGACAGAGGGGAAGCCTGTTCTGATCCTTGCGCAAGAAATTCTTCTTCAATTTGGGGGAGTGGAAGGTCTTCTCAATGCTTCTATTGAGGAGCTGATTCGGGTAAAAGGGGTAGGCAAGGCCAAAGCCGTCCTCCTTAAAGCTGCTCTTGGTATCGCTATGCGCGCTTCTAAGGAAAAAATTCTTCCAAACCAACAGCTCCTTTCGACGGAAGATATCCTAAAAATTGCTATCCCCAAGATTGGGTATTTAAAAAAAGAAGCTCTTCTGGTCATTTTGCGCGATGTCAAATGCCGACTCATTCACCACGAAATCATCAGCATGGGGACTCTGTCTGAAGTCCTGGTACACCCGAGAGAGGTTTTCCAGCTCGCCGTACGGCATGGCGCCTATAGCATAGTGATTTGCCACAATCACCCAAGCGGAGATCCAACACCCTCAAAGGCTGACCTTGCCTTAACCTCAAAACTTCTAGAGTGTGCGAAACTCATGGGGATTACTCTAAGCGATCATATCATCGTCAGTGGTGAAAAATCGTTCTCTATGAAGGGATAAAAAAAACGCTTCTTGCAAACAAGAAGCGTTTTTAAGTTAGTTTCTGCTGAAAAAAAATTAATTTTTCACTGCAGGCTTAGCTGTTTCTTTAGCTGCATCTTCTACAACTTCGCCTTCAGAAAAGTCAAAGCAAAGGCTTAAAATTGTTTTAAAAGCGTCAACGATTGCATTGCCAACTGTAGCTAGGATGTTGTAGCCCCATGTGAATGGAGTTTTCCAAGTAAAGCTATCAGAAGCAGTGTCTTTAGCTTTTTCGTCATAGGCTTTTTGGATTGAGCTAGTATCCCTGAAAAGTAGGGTGTCTGTCCAAGTTTTTTGAACTTTACCATCTTTAACTAGGTGGTCTTGAAATAGCTCAGGCTTAGCAGCAGCTGTTGTTGCGTTAGTTTGTGTCATCTATTACCTCCAGTGGGTTTGAGAATGCAATAGATTTTAACCAAGGTTGTTATTTTCGCCAATAGGTTTTTTAAGATTCTATTGGAATATTTCAAACTTTTGATAAGAAAAGAGAGCTTCGCTTGCTACCGAGAAGAAATTTTGGCATACTTATTACCCATGAAAAATGAAAAAAAGTTTACCGTTGCAACTCTCGGATGCCGCACGAATCAATACGAATCGGCTGCTTACGCAAAGCAGCTTAAAGATTTGGGCTACGTTGAAGCCGATCAGGGTGCTGATTTATGCGTGGTCAATACTTGCACTGTGACACATGGAGCCGACCGATCTTCAAGACATCAAATACGATTGCTTCGAAAAAAAAACCCCAACGCAAAAATTATTGTGACTGGCTGCTTAGCCGATCGTCTTCCACAAGAAATTGCTTTAATGGATGAAGTTGACCTTGTTGTACCAAACAAAAACAAAGAAAATTTGTTGAAACAGGTCCACCCTGAAGAAGATCTTCCCGAATTTGCGATTGATCAGTTTGGGGGACACACACGCGCATTTGTAAAAGTCCAGGATGGATGCAATTCGTTTTGCACCTATTGCATCATCCCTTATGTAAGGGGGCGCTCTCGCTCTCGAGATGTTGACTCCATCTTACGGGAAGTAAAGACTCTGATTGCAAATGGCTACAAAGAGATCGTTATCACTGGTGTTAATGTAGGGGATTTTGATGGCAATGGTAAGGGAGTTTCTCTTGCCCAGCTCGTTAAAGAAATCGATCAAGTCGATGGGCTAGAAAGACTGAGGATTTCTTCGATCGACCCCGATGAGGTAGACGATGCTCTTTTGGATGCTGTAATCAACGGAAAAAACACCTGTCATAGCATGCATATTGTTCTTCAATCTGGGTCAAATGCGATCTTAAAAAAAATGAACCGGAAATATACGTCGCAGATGTTCATGGAGTCTATTGACCGGTTGAAAAGTGCCTCTAAAGATTTTACTTTTACCACCGATATCATCGTTGGATTTCCAGGTGAAACAGAAAGCGATTTTTTTGATACTCTAGATACGATGAAAAAGGTTCGATTTGCGAAAGTCCATATGTTCCCCTACAGCAAAAGGGATCGAACACGGGCTGCACTTTATCCAAATACAGTCTCTGAAGAAGATGTCTACCAGCGGAAGCAAGAAGTGATGCGCCTTGCAGAGCAGATCTCCTATGATCTGCGCGGCGAATATATAGGGAGGACCATGCCTGTTCTCCTGGAGGCCGAAGAGGGAGATTATTTTTCTGGGCACACCGAAAACTTTCTTGAAGTTCTCGTCCCCAAAAAAGGGTTGAAATCGAACGAGATTATCGAAGTAACCTGCACAAAAAACACTCCAAGAGGACTCATCGGATGCGTATCCAAATAGCACAGAAACTTCGCCCTTTTTCCCACCGCACTGGGACCTGTTGTATGATTCCCTATACGACTTGGGAGGTGGAGGTTTTCCCCACCAAGCTCAAGTTTAGAAACCTCTCAAATGGTAAAATAGAAGAGCGGGATGTGCCAGTACAAGGAGCTGTGAAAAACTTCACGATTCTCCTCGACCTTGAAAAAGGGAAGTTAGAAGTTTTTGGAACGGGTAAAGAGGGGTATTTTCGGTATACTATCGATGAAGAAAAATTCCCCTTTCTCCTTCGGCAAAAGCAACCTGTATGCAAAAAACGTCTTTCCCTTGGAAACCATAAAAAACAAGATTGGGAGCTTATCCAAAAACGGTGCGATCTTGCTGAGATCTTCCCTTTTTGGCTTCGTCTTGCTGCTCTGATCCCCGAAGTGCCTTTGCCGAAGAAAGGAGTGGGTACAACGGTTCTCCTCGAAGAGGGGAAATTAATGGAGACCTTTCAAGCAGCCTTCCAAGGCATCCTCTCCCCGAGGCTAGAGGATGAAAACCATCTCGGTTTAATTCCAGAGGAAACAATTCCGGCTAGCTTTTCTCCAATCGGAATCATCCATGAAGGGGCTAGGCAAATTCAGAATCTTTTTTTCGTGGAGGAAAAGAATAAGTGGCATTTTCTTCCCTCGCTTCCAAAAGAGCTGCATGCCGGTCGATTTATTTTCGTTGAGACGGTTGATGGAGACGTAATCCATCTAGAATGGTCAAAGAAAGAGCTCAAAGGGGTGATCATCGACCCGGCAAAAACGCGATCTATCGATCTTGTCCTTCAATCGAGTTTGAAGTCTTTTCGGATTCGAAAAAGTCTGAGACAGCGGGGGGTAAAAGCCAATCGGAACCAGCCCCTTGAATTAGTCGAGAAACAGCGACTCTACCTTGACCAATTTATGCATTAATCTTCGTGGGAGAGTTTTTTCTTCCAACTCTCCTTTTGAAAAAGAAGGATGATGGTAGGGCCTAACGAAAATAGGATGAGTCCTCCTACCATAATGACCACATAGACCGTTCTATTCGAAACGGGAATATGTTCGGGTGGTAAGAAGCCAATCAGCATTGTAAAGGCACATGCAAGCATCCCTACTCCAGCCACGAGCCACATCCCTAGGTTTTTCCCAGGGATTTTATAGGGCCTGTCTACGTTTGGCTTTTTGTAGCGAAGAGTGATCGCAGCTGCAAACATTAGGAGATACATCAATAAGTAGAGCTCAGAGACCATAGCTACGAGCATCCAGAATGCTTCATTTAGCGATGGAACGAATACGAAAATGAGCGAAATAAAGCTGACAATGATTGCCTGAAGGATCAGAAGGGGAGTAGGCATAGCATTTTTATTGATCCGGCGGAAAAGGGGAGGGAGATCTCCCGTTTGGGCGGCTGCAAGAAGCCCTTTGATCGGTCCCACAGTCCAAGTACTTACAGAGGCAACGGTGCCGATGGTGATTAGAAGAGCCAATAAGGGCAATAGAGGATTGAGGTTGTATTTCTGAAGGAAAATAGAAATCGCTTGGAGCGACCCAGCCAAGAGGCTGATCTCCTGCTGGGGGACGACGATCGCTATGGCTAACACACCTGGAATCGAAAGGCCTAGAATGATGAGGGCAGAAAAGAGGATTGCTCTTGGGTAGTCTTTTTTTGGGTTTTCTACATCTCGTGCATGGACGGCTGACATCTCCATCCCTGCGAGGCCAATCAATACCCCCGTAAAGAGAACAAGCTGGCTGATGTTGCTCATGTTGGGAATCAGATTCTCCCAAGAAAAACTCACTTGTAGGGGGGAGCCTCCCAGGAACCAAATACATCCTAAAACTATGATGAAAATTCCGGGCAAAAAAGTCCCCAAAATCATCCCTAAACTCGATATCCACCCCGATGTCCGCATCCCTCGGAAGTTGACCAATGTTGTAACCCAAAAAACGACAATAATTGTTAGAAATGTGTAGAGAGGGTTTGAGGCGAGCTCTGGTTTGAACACATAGGCAAAACTTGCCGCAATGAAAGAGAGGGCTGTCGGATACCAGACGATGTTCTGGACCCAAAGAAGCCAGGCGGCTAAGAAGCCAGCTTTATGGCCGAATGCCTCTTTCACCCAAGCAAAAACCCCTCCTGTCTTTGGCCATCCTGTTGCGAGTTCAGCAGAGACTAAGGAAATTGGGATAAAAAAAACGATGGTCGCAAGAATAAAGAAAAATACAGACGAGAGGCCGTATTCAGCAGTAACTGGCCAATTTTTTACACTCCCGATTGTCGCGACGTTGATCATCGTCAAAAGGAAGACAGAGAGAACTTTTTTTGGTTTGACTTGATTCATAGGAGGGGAGTATACAAACTCAGAGGTCAACATGCAAGAGGGTAGATACAAGCTTCTTCAGAAGGGTTTGCACCCTGATCCCCATAGCCTACTGGGTCTTCAACAAGTTGATGAAAACACCCACGTGATCCGCGTATGGCACCCTGATGAAAAGGAGTGTAAACTCGAAGTTTGTGGAAAAACTGTAAAACCTACAAAAATTGCCGAAGGGATCTACGAATACAGGATTTCTAAACCAGTAGGTCCCTCCGACTATCATATATTTCACAGAAACGGAATAAAAGCACACGACCCTTACGCATTTGAAAAAATTTTTGGGGACCTAGATGTCCATCTCCTCAAAAATGGGCTCCACTACGAACTGTATGATCTTCTAGGCTCAACCCCTAAAAACCATCAAGGTGTGGCTGGCGTACAATTTGCGGTTTGGGCTCCCAATGCAAAAGCTGTTTCTCTTGTAGGTGAATTTAATCACTGGGATGGTTCCCATAATCCGATGAGGAAAATCGAGTCGGTTGGGGTTTGGGAGCTCTTTGTTCCGGGACTTGCCCAGGGAGAGAAGTACAAGTTCGAGATCGTTACCCTTGAGGGAAAGAGAGTCCTCAAATCTGATCCTGTTGCCCACCATTTTGAGGTTCGACCGGGCAACTCCTCAATTGTTTTTGATGTTGGGCAGCATCAGTGGAAAGATGCTAAATGGATAGAACAACGGGGACATATTCGAGAGGGGAAATCGCCTATAAACATCTATGAAGTCCATCTGGGTTCCTGGAGGAGGACAGACGGATCGTTTATGAACTATCGAGAACTTGCCGAAGAACTGACCACCTATTGCAGATCCATGTACTTTACCCATGTAGAACTTATTGGCGCTTGTGAGCATCCTCTAGATGAGTCGTGGGGGTACCAGGTGACAGGCTATTTTGCCCCGACAAGTCGCTTCGGCACTCCAGAAGATTTGCAGTATTTTGTCGATACCCTTCACCAGAATGACATAGGAGTCATTGTCGACTGGGTTCCTGCCCACTTTCCCAAAGATGAATTTGGTATTCGGTCCTTCGATGGGACCCATCTTTATGAACATCAAGACGGGCGTCAGGGGTTTCACCCTCAGTGGAACACCCACATTTTCAACTATGGGAGATGGGAAGTTTCCAATTTTTTGATCGCAAGCGCCCTTTTTTGGCTCGAAAAAATGCATGTGGATGGCCTTCGAGTTGATGCAGTCTCGTCTATGCTTTATCTCGATTATGCTCGAAAACCTGGGCAGTGGCTCCCAAATAAAATGGGGACAAACATCAATCTTGAGTCGGTTGAGTTCATCAAGCATATGAACTCGATTGTCCATCAGCTCTTTCCTGACGTACTGATGATCGCAGAAGAATCCCACGCATTTCCAAGCGTAACAGTCGATGTTGAGCTAGATGGATTGGGTTTTGATTTAAAATGGAATCTTGGGTGGATGAATGATACTCTCTCCTTTTTTTCTAAAGAGTTTTCTCAGCGGACTGAATATATGGATCTCTTTCACATGCCGAAAGAGTATGCCTTTGATGAAAAATTTGCCCTTGTTCTTTCCCATGACGAAGTGGTCCACGAGAAGGGGAGCTTGATCAATAAAATGCCAGGATCTGATTGGGAAAAAAGAGCTGGGCTGCGCCTTCTTCTATCCTATCTCTACTGCTTTCCAGGAAAAAAACTCCTTTTTATGGGTGGAGAGATCGGTCAGTTCTCAGAATGGGATTGCAAAGGGGAAATCGAATGGAATATCCTTCAAAATCTAGCCCACAAACAAATCCATGATATGGTTTCGGCAATCGGGAAATTCTATCTAGAAAATGAAGCTCTATCTTTTGGGGATTTTGACAAGGAACAAACGCAATGGCCCATTCCCTCAGATTCGGTAAATGGAGTCGTAGCCTATATACGAAAGGGGAGCTCTCAAACTCTTCTTTGTGTCCATCATCTGATGCCTGGCTTTATTGAAAAATTTTCCATCCCCCTTCCGGGTGTTTTTGAGGTTGAGGAAGTTTTTAACACCGATAGAGAAGAATGGGGGGGATCTGGTACGATTAATGATTTGATAGAGATAGAAAGTGGTGAGGTCCATTTGCATTTAGGCCCCCTTGCTACACATATTTTTGCTTTAAAAGATACCTTGTCATGACAGCTGAAAAATCCACAAAAGATGACTACTTAGCTCTGATCGATGAGATTAGAATGCATGATCGTGCCTATTACAGAGATGCTAAGCCTATCATTGCAGATTTTGATTATGACCAGCTCTTAAAAAAACTCGAGAAGCTTGAAGCTCACCATCCTGAATGGATTGTTCCCTCTTCTCCTACTCAAAGAGTGGGCGAAATGTCCACAGCGGGGTTTAAACAGGTTTCTCATGCAAGCCCGATGCTCTCTCTTGCAAATACCTACTCAGAAGAAGAGCTAGAGGACTTTGTAAAACGGATTCATAAATGGACAGAAATGAGCGACACCCTCTTTTGTGTCGACCTAAAAATGGACGGCGTTGCCGTCTCGGTCCGTTATGAAAAAGGGCTTTATGTCCGGGCTCTTACCCGGGGAGATGGAAAAAAAGGGGATGACGTTACCGCAAACTTAAAAACCCTTCGCTCTCTGCCTCTTCAACTCGACATAAATAATCCTCCCGATATTCTTGAAGTCCGAGGGGAGGTGTACATGACCCACAAGTCTTTTAGAGAGGCAAACCAAAAGAGAGAAGAATCGGGAGAAGAGCTATGGGCGAACCCTCGGAACGCAACTGCTGGTTCTCTTAAACTTCTCAATCCTAAAGAAGTTCAAGAGAGAAAGCTGTCTATTGTATTTTACGGGATTGCCGAGGACTCCTCTCATGCAGTTGATTCCCAATTCACCTGTCATCAATTTATCAGAGAAATAGGGCTCCCCTCATTCTCTTTAAAGCATCTTTTGCAAACAGCTGCCACCAAAGAAATTCTCGCTTTTGCCGAGCAGATTGAGCAGTCTCGATCGAATCTCGGATTCGATATCGATGGAATTGTCATAAAAGTTGACAAATTCTCAACGCGAGATGAGCTGGGTGTAACAGGTAAAAGCCCTAGGTGGGCAGTGGCCTATAAATTTGCTCCAGAGCAAGCGACTACACAGATCACCGACATTACAGTCCAGGTAGGTCGGACAGGCGTTTTGACCCCTGTTGCCGAATTAAAACCTGTTCTCCTTGCAGGGAGCACTATTTCTCGGGCGAGCTTACATAACCAAGAGGAGATCGAAAGGAAAGACATTCGGATTAACGATACGGTTGTGATTGAAAAAGGGGGAGATGTCATCCCCAAGGTAGTGCAAGTAGAGTTAAGTAAACGGCCAAGCGGGTCGGAGCCCTGGACCATGCCAAGGGAGTGTCCTATCTGCCATAGTGAGACTGTCCATATAGAGGGAGAGGTAGCGATTCGGTGTCCCAATCGAGATTGCGGCGATCAGCTTTTACGCCGTATTAGCTACTTTGCGAGCAAAGATGCGATGGACATCGACCATATGGGCCCAAAAGTTGTCGAGCAGCTGGTCGTAAAAGGTCTTGTAAAAACCTTTGCAGATATCTATGCACTTACTGAAGAGGAGATTTCTCTTCTTGATGGATTTAAAGAAAAAGCGATTGAAAACCTTCTTGAGGGGATCGAAAAGTCGAAGAAAACGACACTACCCCGTCTTATTCTCAGCTTGGGAATTCCCTTTGTAGGACAGGGAATTGCCGAGCTTCTCGCTAAACGGGCCGAGTCGATCGATGCACTATCTTCAATGTCTATTGAAGAGCTCCTCTCTATTGAAGGAGTTGGGGAAAAAGTGGCAGAATCGGTCAGTACCTATTTTCATCATCGAGAAAATGTTAAGGAGATACACCGCCTTTTTCATCTAGGTGTTAAACCAGAAGTAATCGAAACGAGAAAAGGGCACCCCTTTTTTGGAAAAGTATTTGTCCTTACGGGGTCTTTAGAAAACTATACACGATCGCAGGCGGCAGCTCTCATTAAAGAAAGAGGAGGCTCTGTTAGTAGCTCTGTGACAAAAAAAACAGACTTTGTTCTTGCTGGAGACGACCCCGGTTCAAAATACGATAAAGCGAAAAAATTGGGTGTAGAGATCCTCTCGGAGGAAGATTTCACCTCTTCCCTTGATTAGAAACTCAATTTTTTTTATACACGGATTCTTTTTGTAAATATAAGGAGTGAAAGATATGTGGAAGCCACTTATTCGATGCACAATCATCGGTGGGATTGTCGTTTTTATCTGGAGTATGTTTTCATGGGTCGTCTTGCCGATGCACTCAGTGACAATCAACCAATTCACCGAGCCTGCAGAAGTTGAAGCGTGCCTTACTCGATATGCGCCCCTTGATGGGGTTTATGTAACTCCTGACATGGATGCAAAAGCAGAAGAGAGGGCTGGCAAATCTTTCATCTTCGTCAACATGAGAAGGGGCCTCGATCTCAACTCGATAGCTGGCCAACTCACATCCAGTATCATCACACAAATGATCGGAGCTTTTCTCATTACCTACTTATTGCTTCGAGCAAAAGTGAGCAAATACTGGAACCGGGTTTGGTTTATCACAGCCATAGGGGCAATCGCTGGAATCTTAGGCTCATTGCCTTTGTGGACTTGGTGGCATTTTCCTGGAATGTGGACATTCCTACAAATATTTGATCTGGTTGTCGGATGGTTCATCGGTGGTCTTGTCATCGCCAAACTTTCAAAGAACTAAGCAAGGCGTAGTGCTGGGGGAGCTAATAGCTCCCCTAGCAGTGTTTGGAAATTACACCCTGTTACTTTTACCTTTTGAAGGGTACCAATCTGCTGGTCCCCCCCAGAGAAGATCACTTTTCTCCAGCAGCGTGTTCTCCCTTTGAGCTGGCCGGTTTTGCTTTTACTTTCAACAAGAACTTCAACTTCGTTTCCAATAAATGACTGCATTTCTTCACCACTGATCTGCTGATGGAGGTCCATGAGTCGGTGAAGTCTTTCCTGCTTGACCTCTTCTGGAACATCATCCTTCCATCGATAAGCCGGAGTTCCTTTTCTCGCGCTGTAAGAATAGATAAATGCTACTCCATATCGGACCTGTTTAAAAATATCATAGGTCATTTGGAACTCTTCCTCAGTCTCGGTGGGAAACCCGACGATGATATCGGTCCCAAGTGAAGCGTTGGGAACAATTTTTCGTAAAAGATCAACTTTTTCGAGGTACTCTTCGAGGGTATATTTTCGATTCATTTTGCGTAAAATACGGCTCGAACCTGCTTGAATCGGAAAGTGGACAAATTCACAAAGTGTTGGCAGATCGCGTATTGCTTCCATCAGATTTACGGTAATATCACAGGGGTGAGAGGTCATAAAGCGGATCCTCTCAATCCCTTCCACCCTATCTAGGCGATAAAGGAGATCGTGAAAGAGCTCTTTCGCTTCGGGCGTATCTTTCCCATAGCTATTGACGTTTTGGCCAAGGAGGGTGATTTCCTTATAGCCCTTGGCTGCCAATTTACGGCATTCGGCTTCGATATCCTGGGGCGGCCGGGAGACCTCTTTCCCCCTTGTATAAGGGACGACGCAATACGTACAGTATTTATCGCATCCACGAATAATTGAAATATATGCTTTAACCGGGTCATCTCTAACAGCATCAAAATAGTTTAAATTTTCTTCAAAATGGGTGTCTGTTTTCAGGGTTTGCTTACCTGTTTCAAGGACTTCATCGAGGACAGCATTTAAATCGGAAATATTATTTGTCCCTAAAACAAAGTCTACATTGGGTAGCTTCCGGAAAAT
Source organism: uncultured bacterium (assembly GCA_964352505.1). Lineage (GTDB taxonomy): Bacteria > Chlamydiota > Chlamydiia > Chlamydiales > Rhabdochlamydiaceae > Sacchariniichlamydia. The sequence continues at coordinate 66,909 of CAYGSB010000010.1, read as the reverse complement.
CCGCTCCTTCTTGGCCATGGCCATGCAGCCGGTAACCCCAATTAAGGAATGTCGCTTGGGAGAGCGCCCCAGCTGGCCGATCTTCCCCATGACCTTCCTTTCGGCTAAATCGCGGATAGAGCAGGTATTATAGAGGAGGAGGTCGGCATAGTCTTCTTCTCGGACCCTCTTGAGCCCCCTCTTTTCTAGAGCCCCCACCATAAGTTCTGAATCGAGCTCATTCATCTGGCAGCCGTAGGTGCGGATAAAGAAAGTTTTTAATTGTTTCATCGGACTTCTCCTAATGGGAAAGGGGGGAGTTTAGCCGATAAAAGAATCCTTTTCAAGGGGCGCAAAGGGTATCGACAAATATCTTGGCAAAAATAGTCAGGGTGCCGTATGCTTGTGAGTACTATTTACCGAGTTATGGGCCATGAAGAAAAGTAAGCTACAATATTCAACACTTTTGACAAAAGAAGCAGCTGTTGCAGAGCGCAAATGGATTCTACTGGACGCTACAGGGAAAACCCTTGGTCGTTTCGCTGCAGAAGTTGCACAAATCCTCAGAGGAAAACACAAGCCATCTTTCACCCCTCACGTTGATTGCGGTGATGGCGTTGTTATTATCAATGCTGAGAAGATTAGAGTTTCAGGAGCTAAAGCAGCTCAAAAAATTTATCGATATCATACGGGTGCAATGAGTGGACTTCGCGAAGTTCCTTTCTCCGTAATGAAAGATCGTAAACCTGATTATATCATCATGCAAGCCGTGAAAGGGATGATCCCAAATAGCCGTCTCGGCCGCCAACAATTAAAGAAACTACGCATATTTGCTGGGGATCAGCATGATATGAAAGCACAACAACCTATCGCTGTAACGGTATAAAGAATATGAAAGAATTTATTGGAACTGGTAGACGCAAAACATCGGTCTCTTCAGTCAGACTCAGACCAGGTTCTGGGAAAATTGACGTCAATGGACGTAAATTTGAAGAATATTTTTCTCTAGACACGCAGAGAGACGCAATCCTTGCCCCTCTAGTGAAATTTAACCAAAAAGATCAATACGACATCATCATCCGCTGTAAAGGCGGTGGTATCCAAGGGCAGATGATTGCATCACGACTCGGCATCTCCCGCGCGCTTGTCCTTCAAGACGAGACAAAAAGACATGACCTAAAGGAAGCTGGCTTCCTTACCCGTGATGCTCGTAAGCGTGAACGTAAGAAATATGGCTTGGCTGGAGCTCGTAAACGCTTCCAGTTCTCTAAGCGTTAATCCTCAAACAAGTTTCCTCCTTGTTGATGTTGGGTCTGGCATATGCCGGACCCTTTTTTTTGTCTAAAATCACTAAATCAAATAATTTCTGGAAGATGTGTTAGGACATTTTTTCTAATATTTTCTGCAATGTATTGAGGTTAAAAGAGGAAGAAGAATAAAATTTCCTCCTTTTTCTGGGAGAACTTTTATGACATCTACTGTTGACATCACCCCAATTGAGATGGGATCCATGACTAAGGTGAATCTCAGGCAAGTTCATGATGATCATGCCTTTTTACTGATGGAGAAGGCATATGAGGAGGCTCTGGATACCCATTTCTACGCTCTATCCCTCTTTCCTTTTTATGGTAGCCAAGAGACAGTTCCCCAGAAGATCGTTTCGGAATTTTGGCCTCGGGTTGCTACTGACGAAAAAATCTGGGATCCAAAGGTCCCTTTGAAGGAAAAAACCATTCTTATACACGCAGAGGGAAGGGCTGAGGATGTAGTTGCAGCGTCGAGATTTCTCTACTCTTTAATAGAGAAAAGTCCCGATAAAATTCTTTTTTTTCCTCCTCTTTCTACGATTGAATTTTTTGAAGTTATTTTTGAAAATCATCCCTTGATTGAAGTCATTAGCGCACTTCATCGAAGTGAGTTTCATGTTCATGCCCCCCTTTTTTCTATCCCTGTCATCTTAGAGGTGGACTCCTCAAGGCTTGCTGATCTTCCCTATTTATCTGATAGTATTGATGAGGGGTGTTCTGAGAAGTCTTTGAAGGGGAAAGTGAGTATTGGATTAGTTGGGTCTGAATTCCCCCAAAAGTGGATGACGAGGAAGGGTGTGAGCTTTTGTAAGCTCTCATTAGTGAATCAGGAGAATCAAAGAAATAAAGAGCAGCGATATTCCCACATCGTTGCAAAAGATGCAAAAGAGATGATCCAATACATGCTTCGCTGCCAGGAACTTTATATCGACAATAGTTTCTGGGGATGTGCAGCTGGGGCAATGGGGCTTAAGTCAAGAATTGTCCAGTCTAAAGAATTTCCGAGTACCTTGGGTCCTGCATTCGAGCAGAATGCCCCATTATATCCTACCGTTCTGCAAGGGGAGTGAAAGGGGGTTGTGAATAAGAATCGAAGCGAGTATACGCTTGGAAAGAGGTAAAGCTGTGAATTTAGATCCGAAACCAGTCAATTTTTCTGCCATCGATGACCAGAGCGCTCTGGTCTTTCCAAATGATTTAAACACCTACGGCACCCTTTTTGGGGGGAAGGTTCTTGAACTCGGCGATTGGATCTGCGGGATTGTTGCAAAAAGGCATACAGGTTGCGTTTGTGTTACTTTAGGCCTTGATTCGGTCCGTTTTCTTGCCCCTGCAACTTCAGGGGATATTCTGGTCCTGAAGGCTTCCCTTAATCGGGCGTGGAATAGTTCGATGGAAATAGGCTTGAAAGTCCTTGCAGAAGATTTTAGAACCCGAGAGAGAAAAAAGATTTTCTCTGCCTACTTCACATTCGTTGCCTTGGATGAAAATAAAAAACCAACCAAGATTCCTCCCGTCACCCCTGAAACAGAAGAGCAGAAGCGCCGTTATCAAGATGCGGAAAGGCGTCGCCAGCAGCGGTTAAAAGGCTGAAACCCACGCATCAATATGCGCATGAATTTTCTCAAGTTCTGCGGAGGGGTCCCCTGTAAACGGCTCGATTTTCCCCACATCAATTTGTACTGGTTTATCATCAATAAAGCCAAAATTGATACTTAGCGATTGCCTTGGATCATTGAACCCTTTTTCAAGCCGCGAGATGAAAAATTCTTTTAGGGCTAAAGTAGCCGCCTCTTTTTTTTGTGGGTTCTTTCTGAAGTAATCAGGGGTGAGAACCGCCTTTTTCTGAAGAATAAACGGGTGTTTTGCTAGATCTATCTCATAGGTGTACTTATCAAGAAGGACTACTGGAAGGGGAAGAGGGGTCTTTTCAAAGTGAATAAAAAGGAGCCCTGTTTCTTCTCTTAAGTCTAAATGAGCCCATTTATAGCGCCTACACGTATCGTGAAATTTCTGCTGCCACCGCTGTCTACTTCTTGTCCAATCCTCTTGTGAACGGGTGAGATGAGAGAGAAATCGAGAAACTTTAAAGTGTTTTTGATGGCGGGCTTTAAACAGTTTTAAAACGGTCTGTTCGTCCTCTGAAATAAACGCATACATTTGTGATCCTTCACCTAGATAAGTGAATTTTTGTGCAAGGAGGGATGTGATTTGCGAGGTGGGTTCTGATCCAAATGGGATATCTCTATAGAGATTTTTCGGTCTAAAATGATTCTGGGTATGAAAAAAGAGAAGAGCTATGGTCAATAACCATTTCATGTTAGGTCGTATAAAGGTAGGTACTTCGATTCGAGATAACGGATAAAAGGTCCTTCTGTCAGAGGAGATCCTGTAATGTTCTCACAGAGTTTTTCAGGGACAAATTGACGGCCAAACTGGTGGATGTGCTCTTTCTGCCAATCGGCGATAAATTTTAGATCTCCACTGCTTACCCGCTTTTTCCAATCAGGGTGGGTCTTTTGGAACGTTTCAAAAAATTGTGCTGCATAGAGATTGCCGAGCGTGTAAGTGGGGAAGTAGCCGATAGCTCCCATCGACCAGTGAATATCTTGTAAACACCCTTCAGAGTGGGCTTTTGGGGTAATCCCCAAGTAATCGCGCATTTTTTCGTTCCATATATCTGGAAGATCTTTTGCTTTAAAAGTTCCTTCAATGAACCCCTTTTCAATCTCGTAGCGGATCATTATATGGAGGTTATAAGAGACCTCATCACTATCGGTCCGGATGAGGGAAGGCTCTACGATGTTGAGCGCCTTATAGAAGGTTTCTGTCGAGACGCTTTTCAGCTGCTGGGGAAAGGCTTCTTTAAGTTTAGGGAAATAGTATTCCCAGAAAGGAAGAGAGCGTCCGACGATCGTCTCCCAGGTTCTTGACTGGCTCTCATCGATCCCAAACGAGGCTGCCTCAGAGAGGGGGGTCCCATAGTGCTCTGCAGGGAGATTTGAGTGATAAAGTCCATGTCCCCCTTCGTGGACACAAGAAAGGACATTCACAATCGGGTTGGTTGGATAAATCCGGGTAGTCATTCGGACGTCTGTTGGGTGAATAGGGATGCACATCGGATGGGATGATTCATCGAGACGACTAAAGCTTTTATCAAATCCCATATTCGCGAGGACTGCTTTTCCGAAAGCCAGCTGCTTGTCATGAGGGTATTCTTTGGTTAGAAAATCGATGTTTGGGTCGGGTTTTGTTTGTATTTTTTTAAGAAGAGTTGTCAGAGGGATTTTAAGCCTTTCAAAAAGGGGGGATAGTACTTTGACCGTCATATCTGCTTCGTAGCTATCGATAAGAGCGTCGTAGGGATGATCTTTATAGCCGAGAAGGTCGGCTTTTCTTTTGTTGAGTTCAATGAGTTTTTCGAGGTGTGGCTGAAATGAGGAAAAGTCATTTTTTGGTCGAGCTTCTTGCCAAACAACGATCGATTCAGAACAGGCTTTTGCAAATTCTTCAACAAATTCAGGAGAAAGCTTCACTGCTTGGAGGTAGTCTCTCCGCCACTCCCTTAAAGCTGCTCGTTGTTTTTCATCTAATCCCTCTTGAAGAATAGCCCCCGAATCGAGATCGACCAATGAGGAAAGGGATTCGTAGTAGGCTTTACTTGTTTTTTCTCTATGTACGATACCAGCTAGTTGTTCGAGTTGCTTACCTCTGAGCGTTGCAGCGTTCTTCGGCATGTAGGTTTCTTGGTCCCACTCGAGGTTGTAAGCAATCCCTTGGAACAGGGCCGCTTTTGCAGAAAGTTCTTCAAGCTTTTGGTAGGATTTATTGGTTTTTTTTTGCATAATCTGTCCCAATTGTACTCTGGAGGAGGGTAAATGTCGAGCTATTGGGGTTACCATTTAATTTTAGACTGTAAAGGTTGCAACAAAGAAAAAATCAAAAGCGAAAAAAATATCACCGCTTTTGTCAAACATCTTGTGAAAGAAATTGATATGAAAGCCTACGGAGAGCCTATCCTCAAGCACTTTGCTACCCATGACCCTGAAAAAGGGGGATACTCCCTTGTTCAGCTTATCGAAACGAGTGCGATTACCGGACACTTTGTCGATATCAATGGAGACGTCTATTTGGATGTCTTCTCCTGTAAAGAATTTTCAAACGAGACTGTCCAGAAAGTAATCAGAGACTATTTTTCTCCTGAAAAGATTTCAGAAACTTTTCTCACAAGACAGGCGTAAGGGTAATTTATTTACCTTCTGGTAAGTAAATTTCTTTGTGTTTAATGTTGTCTTGGCAAGCTACTCCCAGGATCGGGACAGGTGATGCATGGAATTTTTCTAGGAATTCTCCAATGTAGCCTTCGTATTCTTCACGACTTTTGTATGCTGTTTCTGGTCGCAAAGGAAAGAAAATCAGGTCTGTGTTGGCTGAGTGTTTGTTGACAAGGTTATGGGGGGCCTCATCTTCAAAATAGAACTGCAACTTGCAACGAAGGCGAATTTTTTTGAGAAGTGTTCGGAAGTAGGACTCGAGGTGTTTTTTTGCAGAGGAATCCGATAGGGGAATGTGAAGAGAAATGTCTTTTTGCTTCCACTGAGGACGAGTTCTTAAAGTGAACAATATCGTTAAAATCAAATCAAAACTCTCTCCAAATAATGGGTCCCACCAGATGGCTATGTTTTTTGGCTTCTGGATTGCTCCCATCATCGTGTTTTCAGATGACGAGCTGTCGAAAAAGAACAAGAGGTTTTTTTGTTGTTGTAGCCCTGTTTCTAAAATTGAAAGGATCCCTTTGGAATCGTCATCTTCTTGTATTGGCAGAAAAAGGGTGTTTGGTTGTAGGGGGCCGAGACCATGAAGTGTGATTTGATGGCAGATAGCATTGTAGTAATCTGTGAATGACTGGACTTCTGAAAAACCTGTGATTCCTTCTTCTTCTAACCAGTTATCGATGAATTGGGCTGTTCTATCCGATTCTTCTGCTTCTCCCCACCCTTCGGGAAGTAGGGTCACAATCGTCAAAATACCATTGCCAGTTATTTCATGGGCTAAATGAATCATTTTATGATGTTGTACGGTCGATTTTGATACGACGAGTATCTGTGGAAGCCAATTTTTTGGGCTTTCACTGCTTTTAGATAGTCTGTAGAGAGCCTGCCTAGAGAAAAAGATCAGGATACTTTCACGGATATCTTCGAAAGAAACTTCCAGAGTTCGATTCCTTAAAAAAATATATAGACCGATGATGCAGATGAAAGAGATGAATGACCAAAGCGGGCTGATCATAAACATAATCGAAAAGCAGGCTAACGCCCCAAAAATTGGGTACTGCCAAGGAATGCGGAAAGAGGGCCTCCAACTTGGGCCATTGATCAGTTCAGCAAGACCTCCAACAAGATTTAAGGTACCATAAGTAAGTAGACAGATCATGCTGAGGATAGGGAGGATTTGGTCTATTGTGGTTGTTAATACGAGCGCACTCGCAACGAAAAAAATGAGTCCATGGGCTATCCGCGGCTCTTGATGTCTGCCATAGGAGCGGCTGAATATCTCTGGGACAATATTATCTTCTGCAATTTTTTGAAGAATCCGGGGGGCTCCGATGAAGTTCCCTAAAGCACTTGAGAGCGCAGCACACCAAATTCCAATATAGATCACGATGGGAACTTTTGCATAATCAAGTAGAGCAGCTGGATTCGAGGCTAAAAGCCCCTGACTGTAGGTTGCCCATAAAAATAAGGCTATCGCTGTGTAAATTAAGGCAGCAGCGACGAGAGATACCACATTGCCGTACGATAGAGAACGGGCGGGATTTCGCAGACTCCCTGAAAGAGCCATCCCAGCTTCAATCCCTGTTAAAGCGGGATAAAAAATAGCAAACCCCTGCCAGAAGCTGAGAGGAACTGGAAAGTAGGGTGCTCCCGACTCGGGAACAGAAGCGATAGGCCCGAGAAATATCGATCCGATGGCAACCAAGAGTACCCCAAAAATGAGGGCTTGTGTTTTCAATGCAACATTCGTCGAAACGAATGAGACGAAGGCTAAAAATATAAGGGTGCCCAGTTCGATCAGCTCGATACTATATTGGGGAAAGAACGCATTAAACGAGTAGGCGAAGCCCGCAACGCAAAAAATCATGCAAATTACTTGAGCTGCGACGAGCGCAATCCCGATCGCTCCTCCTATTTCAATCCCTAAAGAGCGGGAAATCAGATAGTAAACACCTCCGCTTCCCACCTTCATATTTGTCACGATCATGGCAATAGATAGGGCTGTTATGATCATGATGGTAAGGGAAACTGCGATGATGACAAAAAATTGCCATAATCCAACGTTTCCAAGGACTAAACCAAGACGTAGAAAAAGGATAATTCCAAGCATCATAGTGATGTTGGGTACGATTACTCCTTTAAAGGTTCCAAAACCATTTTTTACTTTATCGGGTGTATCCATCGAACCGGAAGATAGCTAATTTGAGTTAGGAATTCAAGGGAAAAGCTTTTTTTGAATTCGCTGAATTTTTTGAATGCAATAGTCTGCAAACGGGGTGCAAAAAGCCCAACTTAAGATAAACATAACGATACACCCACTCCCTACAAGGATATCAGAAAGCCAATGGGCCCCGACAACGAGTCTTGGTAGGCAAAGAAACCCTCCATATAGGAGGGCAATAATCCCGAGCTTTCCTCTTATCAAATAAGCGTAGCTGAAGGCGAACATCAGAGCTGTGGTAGCGTGGTCTCCGGGGAAACTTTTGGTCGAATCGGTCTTCACCATGATCCACGGTAGGAAGTCATTGATTGGAACCGCATTGTTTAGCATCAGAGTTGGGCTGAATCTCCGAAGTCGGAGGAGGTCTCGGCATATCACCCGATCGACAACTAAAATCGTTAGCGCGGTTAATAGAATGCAAAAGAAAAACTCAGCCCCTCTCCGTTTTCGAAGTCCTTTTTCGGCTTTTGCGATAGCTAGAATATAAAAGCCTAAAATAAAAAGATCTTCGATCCAATCGGCAATCCGATGGTTTGCTAAAGCCCAAAAGACTCGGAGAAAATGGTGTTTGCCTAAGGGGGGATGGATCAAACCGAAAAAAGCAACATCGAGGGACTTCCATAGACCAATGGTCCATGGAGAAAAAAGACTCATTAGAAGGATAGCTGCGGTGCAATTCCAAAAAATAAGAAGCTTTACCCGCCAAAGAGAGTGAATCGTATAAATAGGAGATATTGTCATCGTACTCGAGCTAGTCTCCAGCTAAAAAAGGTAAGCAGGATGATAAAAGGAGAGAGGACAGCAACATAAGGGGATACAGTATCACTTTCTCCTAGGATGACAGAGGCGTCCATAAGAGCAATAAAAGCAACAAATCCAAATATCCCGCAGGCATAGATCAAAAGTTGGGGTAGATTTTTTGAATACATCGTACAGAAGGGGGTGATCGCAATGATCACAAGCAGAGAGAGAAAAGGCATCGTCAGCTTAAATAGAAGTTGAGTGAAGATCTCTTGGTGGTCGTAATTCGAAAGTAGAGGATCTCCCTTTAGCTTCCATAGGGCAGAAATTGAGCGATTTTCATACGGGACGTATCCTCTACGAGGCATATCCTGACTCCACTCCAAATCACGAAAGATAAGATTTGCAAAAGACCTCGTTTTCTCAAAGGCTCCTTCTTCATTCCTTGTAAGATGATCAACCCATTGGCCCTGTGGATGATCGGGATCGATTTTTAAATAGCGCATTCTCCAGAGATCATCGGGAGATTTTATCCAAATGACATCAAAGAAAGCTTCTCTCGCATGGTCGTAGTACTGGTAAACCAGTTTAGAGTGATCGTCGAGGTGAAGGACGTGAAGGGGCTCAGCTCTGTTTCCTCTGTAGGAGTGGCGGAGGTGGCTGTCATAGAATTTATCGATGAAATTTAGAGACTTTGGGACGACAAACTCATTGATCCCGATATTTAAAACTGCGCAGATCCCTCCGATGAACAGGAGGGGAGTAAGGAGTTTTTTCATCCGAATTCCTGCCGACTGAAATGCCAGGAGTTCCTTATTTGTGTTGAGTTGGCAAAGTACCTTAATGGTTCCCAAGAGAAGGCCGAGAGGAAAAAGGATGTCGGCCCGCTTTATGAATTGAAGGCTGTAGTACTGGAGAATTTTCCAAAACGGGAGGTTTTTTCCATGAACGAACTCTTGAACGTGCGTTGAGTAATCGATCACAACATAAAGAAAGTAGAAACTAAAGAGAAAGAACAGGAAGAGCTTCATAAACTCTTTGACGATATACCGTTTCCAAATCATTGCGCCCCCCGGATGACTCGCTTAAGTCCGCGTAGAGAGAAATAGAGGATAAAGAGAAGGGGAAGGAGGTAAAGAGTTGTCGATACTGAACCGTTATGTTTCATCGACTTAGCTGCTGCAAATGTAACGAGATAAAAGGCCATGAGTCCAGAACTAATTAAAACCCTTTTAACATTTCGTCCTCTTTGGGTTTCTATTCCAAATGCGATTCCCACTAAAGTGAAAATAATAGCTGCAAGCCCCAAAGAAATACGCCGAGAAATTTCTTGAAGGGCTTTTGGGTTCGGTCCTCCGTTAGAGCTCTCCTCGACGACTCCTTTTGCTTGGAGCATTCGTAAATTCAGATAATCATAGCTAAAATTCCAATCACTGCTCCGCAAGTAGTCAGCGAGGTGGTTGGCCTGGGTTTCCATTTTCGTCTGATTTTCGATGATTAGATGGTCAAAACAGTTGCGGTTTTTCGGGTCAATCGCAGAGATAAAGGAAACACCGTCACCAATGAGGTTTTGGTCCTCTAAAGAGATTTTTTTTGCGAGCATTAGGCCAAGGCGCTGGTTACTCATATTTCGCATAATAAAGCAGACGTCTTCAGCATATTTCCCTGATTTGAGGATTTTCATATCAACATAAGTATTTTTTAGTCGGATCAAGGTGTCCTTTTGCAAAAGACAGAGGGGATTGATGGTTGTCATTTCATAGGCAAGATTCTTCGAAAGGGCGCGACATTTAGGGGTCGCTTCTGATACCATTGTGAAGTTGAGCAGACCAATAATCGTTCCACAGGCAATTAGCGGGAATATGATCGGGAAAAAGGATAGGCCTGAAATCCGGATTGCCGTTAGTTCATGGGAGCGGCTCATCCTTTGAAAAATCAAAAAGGACGCGATTAAGCAAGAAACCGGGATTGCTAGAGGTAGTATAAAAGGGATCTGAAAAAATACAAACTTAAGGATGTACAGCTTAGACGCCCCAGTTGCAGCAAATCTAGCGATCGTTTGAAAGCGGGTGACAAGAAGTACCGAGATGAATCCAACGACGCTGAGGCAAAAGACCTGTATGTAATTGCGCAACAAATAGCGCCAAAGTAAGGGCATTGCTTCCTCTTTTAGGCCGCCGATTGTATGCGACTCCCCCTTTATTTGACAAGTGTAGTAGATAGAATGAATTTAGAAGAAAACGTCGAAACATTTTTGAAACAAAACCCTCCATTCAAAAAAAAGCTCCTTTTAGGGTTTTCTGGGGGTGGAGATTCTCTCTGTCTTGCCCACTGCTTACACAAACTTGGTGTTGATTTCGAACTGGCCCACTTTGATCATGGCTGGAGGGAGTCGAGTCGAAAAGAAGTGGAAGACTTGAAGCTTTGGGCCAAAGAGCGGGAGATACCATTCCATACTAGAACAACTAAGGCTCGCGCTCTTTCTGAACTTGCTGCGAGAGAGGAAAGGTATGTTTTTTTTGAAGATGTATTTGCTGAGGGCTCCTATATGGCTCTTGTCTTAGCTCACCACCGGTTAGACCAAGCTGAAACCGTTCTTAAAAGAGTGTTTGAAAGTCCTCGGCTCACCTCGATGAAAGGGATGCAATCAGTTACTTTTAGAAAAGGAATGCCTATTTGGAGACCCCTATTGAAGACTCCTAAATCTGCTATTCAATCCTATATAAACGCCTATCAGCTCCGTCCAATCGAGGATGAGACCAACCTGTCACCCAAATACTTGAGGGGGAGGATGCGTACTTCACTTTTTCCAATGCTGAGCAAAGAGTATGGGAAAGAAATTGAAGGTCCCCTTTGTCGGTTGGGGGATGCCGCTGCAAAGTTAGAGAAGTATCTTGATGAAAGGATAGACGGTCTAGTTGAGATTATGGGGCCTTTTGGCTCGATGTGGGATTTAAAGTCAGCACACCCTTTTGAAGTCGAGTATCTCCTAGCTTCCTTATCAGCTAATAAGGGGGTGGTCCTTAGTTATCATCTAATTAATGAGATTCTTTCTGCCTTAAAAGAAGGGAAAACCAATCATCGTGTTTCCGTCGCAGATCAGACTCTGATTATAGACCGGATGCGACTGTTCTGGCTAACGACAAACATCCCTTCTTTTCCTGAAAAAGTATTGACACCCAATGGAGAAGCCCAAGTTGGGAAATGGGTTTGGAAAGTCTCTTCGACTCCCAAAGGGCTCCGAAACGAGAAAGGGGGGTGGGAACAATGGTGGAAAGGAAAAATTTCTGTTACTGTGCGCGAAGGAGTTTTCAGTTTCCATCAGAATAGGGGAGAATTTCTTAAACTCTCCAATAGCTGTAAAGTTCCTGCATTTCTGAGGCCTTCTTTGCCGGTCCTAGTTGAAGGGGAAAAACCCGTTAAACACTTTTTGACGGGAGAGCTCCAAGCAGGGGGAAACGTGGGGGGGCTTTGTCGGACAATAACTCTCGAACTTAAAATGGAAGTATGATATTTTAAGGACTTAGGCCTAAGGGGTCTAGTTTCCTTTTCTTTTAGTTTATTGATTTGGAAATCTTTTTATTCTTTTAAAAACACGCAGGTTATGATATAAAAAGAAATTATGGGCGATGATAATAAAAACAAACCTCCTCAAAAAAGAGGGTTCCCTGGTGGGTTCCTCATTTTTGCATTAGCAGCTGTGCTGACCTTCTTCTCTATTCAGAGCATGAATAAGGATAAGGCCGGAAAAGTATCCTTCAGTCACCAGGTTGAACACTTGGTTAATTTAGACCTTCTCCACAAAGACAAAAGTAAAAAAATCGCCCTAAACGACAATCTCGTTACTTTCAGTGGTAAGTTTCAGGACCAGGCTTCAGATGATGCAAAAACTCGGTATCGGTTTCTTGAGCTTCTCAACGCAAATAATCAAATGACTATGGAGCAGGCCAGTCTTGAAAAAGAAGTGGCAGGCATCCGTTCTAGTGTAGAGAGCTCGGCTGATTGGTTTTTGAATCTAAGTGGGATTTCGATCCCAAGTCGGGGATACCTCGTTGTCAATTCGAGCTTTGATATGCCCGGGGCCGATAATGCAGTTGTAATCCGTTCTGTCTCAGATAGACAAATTACGAGTCTCAAAGAATTGAAAGCTACGTTTCGTACTGCATCGGGCAATCCTTCTGAACTAGATTCTTTTGGGAACGACTTGCAGGTTCTCGTTCAAGGTTTTCGCTCTCCCAATTTAGGGATTGGGGATGAAGCGATGAAACAGCAGCTCAAAGACATGGATGAGAGCATTACCAAGGCAAAAAATTTTAAGGCTTCTGACCGGACAGAGGTTTATGCCGTAGCAATCAACCAACTCCAAGTAATCGTCAATGACCTTAATCAGTCTGAAGATGGGGTTCGACTTAATCAAATCAGAGCAGTCCGCACCTATAAGAACGATCTTGTTCGGTATCAGCAGGTGTCCGAGGGGCTCATCAATAATTCAGCCCAGCTCGACAAAGCTCGACAGCAGGTGGCTGGAGTTTTATGGTACTTCAATAACCAAGAACTCTCTACGAGACAGCTTGAGCGCCAAGACCCTGAAGCATTTAGTCAATGGTTCGCTGGGGCTAAGCAAGAGTGGCAAAATTTTGCGGCAAACAGAGGTGCTGATTTTAAAGCTCCCGATCAGCCTCGAAGTGTAGCCCTTGATAAAACATTCAAAAGTGAAGAACCCTCTCCAAATTACTTTAGTTATCTCTTCACCCTCCTTCCTGTCCTTTTGGTCTTCTTCCTCCTCTATTTTGTTTTCTCGAAGCAGATGAAGGGAATGGGCTCTGGAGCCATGACCTTTGGAAAATCTCCTGCCCGGCTCCTTTCAAAAGATCGAAATAAGGTTACGTTTAAAGATGTTGCCGGCTGTGATGAGGCCAAAGAAGAATTAAAAGAAATTGTCGACTTCCTGAGAGATCCAGGTAGATTCACCGTGTTAGGTGCTCGAATTCCTAAAGGGGTACTCTGTATTGGAGCTCCTGGTACTGGAAAAACTCTGATCGCAAGGGCCGTTGCAGGAGAAGCCGATCGTCCCTTCTTCTCGATTTCAGGATCTGATTTTGTAGAAATGTTCGTAGGTGTTGGTGCAAGTCGAATTCGAGACCTCTTCGAACAGGCACGGAAACAAGCCCCTTGTATCATTTTCATCGATGAGATCGATGCAGTGGGCCGCCATCGCGGTGGCGGAGTAGGGGGAGGCCACGATGAGCGGGAGCAAACTCTCAATCAACTTCTTGTTGAAATGGACGGGTTTGACACCAGCGAGGGGGTAATCCTAATCGCTGCAACTAACCGTCCTGACGTCCTCGATAAAGCTCTGCTTAGACCTGGTCGATTTGACCGTCGGATCATCGTTGACCTCCCTGATATCAAAGGGCGTTACGAAATCCTCAAAGTTCACGCCCGTAAAATCAAGCTCGATGCTGAAGTCGATCTAATGGTGATCGCTCGCAATACCCCTGGGGCCTCTGGAGCGGATCTTGCCAATATCCTGAATGAAGCAGCCCTTCTTGCTGCTCGAAATGGCCGTAGTGCTGTTACACAAACAGAGGCGAATGAGGCTTGTGATAAGGTTCGGTACGGAAAAGAGCGTCGCTCGCTTGAAATCGATGAGAAAGAGAAGCGGACAACGGCGATACACGAGTCGGGACACGCGATTGTCGGCCTTTTTGTTGAACACGGCGATTCTGTTGATAAAGTTACGATTATTCCAAGAGGACTTTCCCTTGGTGCGACCCACTTCATGCCCAAGAAAAATCGTCTTAGCTACTGGAAAAAAGAGGTTCTAGACCAACTTGCTGTCCTCATGGGTGGTCGTGTGGCAGAAGAAATTTTCATTTCAGATATATCCAGCGGTGCGCAAATGGATATCTCTCAGGCGACCCGTCTAGTCCGCAGCATGGTCTGCGAATGGGGAATGACCGATGCCCTCGGTGCTGTGGCTTATGATGAGAGACAGGAACAGGGACAATACCTCGGAATGAACCAACACGAGAAAAATTACTCGCAAGAAACAGCAAAAGCGATTGACCAAGAGGTTCGCCTTATCCTCGATGCAGCCCATAAGCAAGCGACAGAAATCATCGAGGCAAATCGAGATAAGGTTCTTCTCATGACAGATATGCTCATGGAGTTTGAAACCCTTGACCGCCAAGATGTCCTCGATATCATGGAAGGAAATTGGGACAGCGAGAAGAAACGGGGCCGCGTAAAAGATGACGCTGATAGAGCACGGAAGCAACCCCCACCTCCTCCAAAACCCGTATCTGATACCCCTCCTTCAGGGAATATCGATCTAAATAATCCAACACCTCAAGGGACCTAATCAACGATCCGAGTCTCGGACTTGAGATCAATGTAAATATTTTGTAGTCTTTTCTCCTGTCAACTATAGGAGAAAAGACTTATGACAATCCCTCTTTCACCCCAAACACCAGCTTCAAAGGTTATTTCCGAATATTCGAAGGAAAGCGCGAGCAGCTCTTCCCTACAAGGAAGCGATAATCTCATTCGTGGACGAGTTTCTGCAACAGTAGATCACATGAAGAAGCTGGATAGAAGTTGGCGGCTATCTGAGATCGAAGCTATTTCTGAAGCAGCTCTTAAAGATGGCTCTCTTACATCCTTCGAAAGGGGGAAAATCCTCGTTGAGAGAGTGAATGCCCTGATCAAAATGCAATGGAAAGAATCTGCTGAAATCTCTCTTAAAGAATTAGCGGACTTAGGTCTTTCTCAACTTGAGAGCGAATGTAGAAGATTTGAGAGTTTGTGGAAAAAAATGGAGGATCGAGGCTCTTTTCATTTACCTTCTAAACAACAAGAGCCAGAGCCGCAGATGCGTGTTACTGTTTTCTACTTATTAGAGCGGCTCAAAAGCTTCAATTTTCCTCACACAGGCTTTTTAACAAGCTGTGAGCATGCTTTAGAAGACTTTTCCTTAAATCGCTATGAAAGAGCTCACTTGCTAACAGTTTACATAGATGGCCTTGTTCGTGTGGGTATGTACAAAAAGGCGAATGAGAGAGTTGAGGAGGTCCTCGCGCTAAATATAGATTCCGTTTCTTCTAAAGTCTTACGACTTAAAGAGAAAATAGCGAAGAAATTAGGTGAAGAGGTCGTGTCACCAGAATCAAAAAGACCCCGACTGAAAAGTCCACAAGGTGATTAGCTCTTGCGAAGAATTTTTCACTGATAGTAGGATAGCCCCTTTTTCACAAACTAAATAAGGATAAACTGATGAGTGCTATACCTCCAACGACCGCGATAACGAGAGATGCTGACTTTGAAAACAAACACCCAACATCTTGTTCAAAACCCGATCAATCAATTCCTAGAGTAGATATTCAGGGCCCTTTGAGGGTCATTAGTCAGAATTCAAAGAATGGGACATCTGATTTAATCGGAAGGGTCCAGCATCTGAAAAACCAGGGAAAATACGAAGAAGCTGCAAATGTTGCAAAGCAGGCGTTGCAGCCCGAAACTATTCCTACAAGTCAACGGCTTGAGCTTGTCCGTCTACTTATACAGGTAGAGCAGGAGCAGACGCAGAAAAAAATGGATGCTACAGTGCGTTCTTGAAATCTATTTTTGATCTGAGTAGTCTCTATCCCTTTATAAAATCTAAACAATAGGAAAACCCAATGAGTAACAGTGTATCTTTGAGCCCGGCCGAAGTTTCCTCCCTTCTTTTACGAGTCGGATCTCTAGAAAAGAGAGTAAGTGAACAAGACGATAAAATTCATGAATTGATGATCCGGGTTGGGGCAGTCGCTTATGATTCCCCCTCTTTGACACCAGTTCCATCAGACGCAGAAGAAGAGGCTCCTTCTCAAGTTTCAGCAGAGGTGAGAAAAATACTTGGTACATTAAACCAGTTGAGTTTTCAGAAGAAGCATGCTGAGATTCAACAGATCGCTCAAGAAGCTCTTGGAAAAAATCCAATGAGTGATGAGTCAAGAGGACTACTCCTGCATAAGCTTGCCTGGGCGTTTTTTAACGCGAAAGATATCCGAGGAGCTAAAATCAAGGTTCTTGAAGCTGATGATTTAGCGGTTTCCAAGCGGTTGAAAAATAATTTTTTGGAGCTGCGACGCAAAATTGATGAAGCTGATGCGAATGCAAAACTAGCTAGTTCTTCATCAAGTAGTACGAAAAGATCGCCTGAGAGTTTTGATAAAGCTGTTCCTGCCTTATCGGATACTACTAGACAGGCTCGAAAGAAAAGAAAACGCTAAAAATATCTGGTCATTAAGGAGAATATGCGTACATCTCTTGTAAGTGAATCTTCCCCGTTTAACCGTTATCCTATCAACGGAGAAAAAGAGGGGGATTATCTAGCTTTACGGATGCAAGCAGCGGCTTTGAAGAGCATCACCCCTCCCAAATATAGTTGGGAGTTGGTGTTGTTTTTGATCAAACAGAGCCTTCCTCAAATTTTGGGGGAATGGGAACCGGATGAGATCCTCCCTCTTTCTAAATCTCTTTATGTTGATCCACCGATAGATACAGATCAAACTGTGAGGAAAACTGAAAAGACTTTCCGTCAGGTTGTCAGAAGGCGCCGAGTAAAAATAGAGCGCCGAATTCGGGAGCCTGCAGAGCTGAAAACACAAGAAGCAGTCCTGATTGGTTCACTTCCAGCTTCTACAACAACTATAACAAACAAGCGGAGAAAGAAGGTTCAAAAGAAGGAGATCGACGAAAGTTGCCCAGCAGCTACTACTCCCCAAGTGCCCCTCTGCTATCAGTCTCTTTTGGTTTCTGTAAAAGAGGGTGAGACCATTAAAAATCTTCTCGGAATAGTTGCCAATACACCCGCCGTAGGACTCCTCTTTCAACAACCTGAATTGGAAAGAGTTGGAGATGGGATTCGCAACGTTCACCCCCTCAGATTCATCGGATTTATCTTAAGTGATCCCGATCTTTTTACCTATATGTGCAAAATTCGGAATAGTTTCTTAAGTCTTAAGTGGAATGGGGGATATTTCCCAGGGGGAGGATTTGTCAATCGATTGAGTGACGAGGTGAGAAGAGAGATTAGGGATCAAGGGGTAGAGCCTTATATTGTAGGTTTTGCAGAAAGTCTAGGCTTCACTCTTCAGGAGATCCAGCCCTTTTTTGATTCCAATAAGATAGAAGAGATGATGGAATTTATTATGGATGCAAAACTAAAGAATGCGTAATTAAGGCGTATAAAACATTTAGACAAAAAAAAGCCCCCTCTTTCGGAGGGGGCTTTTCCTTATCCGCCGTTTTTAGCGGGGGCAGGCAGCAAAACCTTATGACTGAGGCGCACTTTACCCCGATCATCGATTTCCAATACTTTCACTTCAAGTTGCTGACCCTCTTTGAAGCCCGCTTTCCGGACATCTTCGACTCTCTCATGGGAGAGCTCAGAGATATGGCAAAGGCCTTCTTGCTGGCCAACAATATTGACAAAGCATCCAAAAGGCATGATTGAGGTGATTTTCCCCATGTAGGTTTTGCCTACTTCAGCTTCAGCTGTTAGGTTGTGAATCATCTCTTTTGCTTTCGCCATAGCTTCGTGGGTCGTTGCTACGATGCTAATGAGCCCGTCATCATCGATATTGATTTCAGCGCCGCTGACTTCAATGATCTCCCTGATTTGTTTTCCTCCAGGACCAATAATTGTCCCGATTTTGCTTGGTTTGACGCGGACGGCGTCAATCCTAGGAGCGTGGGGAGAAAGGGTCTCTCTAGATTTTGGACAAGCTTCAAGCATCTTATGGAGGATGTGGATCCGTCCTTCTTTTGCCTGATTAAGGGCTGCACGCATGATTTGGTGGGTGATCCCTTCAATTTTGATGTCGAGCTGGAATGCTGTGATCCCAGACTCATTCCCGGTCACTTTAAAGTCCATGTCTCCAAGAGCATCTTCTGATCCCAGAATGTCGGAAAGAATTGCATACCGGTCACCTTCAAGGATAAGGCCCATAGCAATACCAGCTATAGGATGTTTGATAGGGACTCCGGCGTCCATCATTGCAAGACACCCGCCACAAACGGAAGCCATAGAAGAGGAGCCATTGCATTCGGTGATGTTTGATTCTACCCGAATTACATAGGGAAAGTCGTCTTGCTTAGGGAGCGTAGTAATGAGAGCTCTTTCCGCAAGTTTCCCGTGGCCGATTTCCCGGCGTCCAGGAGGACCGGTCCTTCCAACCTCTCCAACTGAGAACGGAGGGAAGAAATACTGAAGGTAGAAACGGCTATTGAGATCTCCATCGAGAGTTTCTGATCTCTGTGCCATCATTTCTCCACCTAGTGTCGCAACGGCAAGGGACTGGGTTTCACCACGTGTGAAAATGACACTTCCGTGAGCGCGAGGTAGATACCCTGTCTCGACGCTAATCGGGCGAATTTCATCAGTTTTTCGACCGTCTGAGCGAACTTTTTCTGTGAGGACCATTTCCCGCATAATGCTGGCTTGGACCTTTTTGAAAGCTCCCATTACGTCGTTTTTTGGGTAGACGGCTTCTGCCGTTTCGGGACAATATTTCTCTAGAAGTCGGGCGTTGATCTGGCTAATTTCATTTTCTCGCTCTTTTTTCCCGGCAATGCGAAGAGCTTTTTCCAGATCTGTGCTAGAAAAGGCCTGAACATCTTTAAGGAGATTTTCAGAGGGGAGTCTAAGGGTGTCGAGAGTCTTTGGCTTGCCGACCAGGTTTTGCCAATCAGAGAGCTGGCGACAAATTTGTTGAATTGCTTTATGCCCTTCTTCAACAGCTTCAAGGACTTGCTCTTCTGTCAGGAAGTCTGCGAACCCTTCAATCATGAGGATCGCATCTTCTGTTCCAGCTAGCATAAGGTCTAATGTCGATTTTTCCATTTCCTGAACGGTTGGGTTCACGACAAATCGCTCCCCAATCAGGCCGACTTGGACAGCACCAATAGGCTTAATTAGGGGGATGTCTGAGAGGACTAGGGCCGCAGAAGCTGCACATATTGCCAATGGGGAGGTCGTATGGACTCCGTCATAGGATAGGACGTAGACTAGAAGCTGAGTGTCGTGGTACCACCCTTTTTCGATCATAGGACGAACGGGTCGGTCAATTAAACGACAAGTTAAAATTTCTTTTTCTCTAGGTCTTCCTTCTCGTTTGATGTAGCCGCCTAGAGTTTTTCCTGCAGAGGAAAACTTTTCCTGATAATCGACGCGAAGGGGAAGAAAGTCGACATCTGTAAGGGGGGTTGAGGAAGCACAGGCTGTAGCCATGAGCATTGTGTCACCAGAGCGTACGGTGACAGATCCATTGGCGTGACGAGCGATTTTTCCCGTCTCAAAAACGATCTCTCTCCCTCCGACAGATACGGTAATAGAGTTTTTATTCATAATTCTCCTAAATTTAAAGGTTACCGTCCTTTGGTCGATAAACTGTCCAGTTCTACTTAGCAAAATCTTTGCTACATAGAAATGGGCATTCTATCGCACCAAAAAACAGGCTAGAGTCTACCACTAAAAAAGTTTAGGGGCAAAAGAAAAGGCAAGCTCTTAGCTTGCCTTAATGAAATCTTAATAAGGGGGTGTTCTTATTTACGTAAATTGAGACGGACAATCAAATTTTGATAGCGTTTTGTGTCCGTAGAGTTTAGATAGTCTAAGAGCTTACGGCGCTGTCCGACTAGCTTTAATAGAGCTAGGCGGGAGCTGTGGTCTTTTGGAGCGAGCTTCAAATGGTCTGAGAGCTCTGCAATTCTCTCAGTTAAAATTGCAATTTGGACGTCTGCAGAACCGGTGTCCTTCTCATGCAATTGAAACTTTTTAGTAATTTCTTCTTTTGTTCCTTTATCGAGTGACATTTAAAAGATCTCCTTCCAGAAATAAAATGATTTGTGCAACTAAACATTATTGTAAACAAATTCAAATTTCAACTCAATGACAAAAACTTAAATCGTTTACGTGTTGCCAATTCTAAACTGCCATGATACCATTCCAAAACAATTAAATCCAAGACATAATACCAATGCATAGTGAAGATGAAATTTTTATGCGAGAAGCTCTTCTCGAGGCAAAAAAAGGTTTTGCTATAGGAGAGGTGCCGGTAGGTGGGGTGCTGGTGCTCGATGGAAAAATTATTGCTCGTGCTCACAACCTTGTTGAGAAAAATAAAGATGCTTCTGCACATGCGGAGCTGCTCTGCTTGAAAATGGGAGGGGAGGTTCTCGATAATTGGCGACTCATTAATACGACCCTTTATTGTACACTTGAGCCGTGTGCAATGTGTGCAGGCGCTCTAGCCCTCTTCCGTGTTAAGCGGGTGGTTTACGGTGCAATGGATTTGCGGCATGGGGCAGATGGAAGCGTCTTTAATGTCCTTAGCAGTCCCCATCCTATCCATCAAGTTCAGACGGAGCGGGGGGTTCTAGCTGATGAGTCTAAGGAGCTTTTACAAGAATTTTTTAGGCAAAGGAGAAAAGATGCTAGAAGAGTTATTTGATGAAATGATCTCTCTCCAGGAAGAAAAGGTTTTTAAATTGGGTCAAAAAATTGTTCCGCGCCTCACCCGAGAGGATATTCTCCAACCCAACGACTTTCCCCATCTGGAAAACCACCCCTATTTTCGTTATGAAGAGGGGGTTCTTGAAGGTCTTAGATCAGCCAAAATGGCAATGATTGCTAGTAGTTGTAAATAATGACAATTCCCCTTATACTCGTGGATTCTGTTAAACTTTTTTGGAGCTCTAATGAAAAAAGAAGGCCATCCTGACTATCAAGACGTTCTCTTCGTTGATACTTCTACAGGAACAAAATTTGTCTGTGGGTCGACACTAAAACCCAAAGAATCTGAAAAATATGAAGGAAAGGACTACCCTGTATATCGTGTCCCTATTTCTTCTGCTTCCCATCCGTTTTTTACTGGTAGCACCCAGTTTGTTGACACAGAAGGACGTGTTGATAAATTCCGTAAGCGCTATGCAAAAAAGCAGGAAGAAGGGGAGAAAGCCGCTGCTGCTGAAGACGAGAAGAAAAAGCAACCAGCTGCAAAGAAAAAAGTGGCTCGTAAAACTCCTAAGAAATAAGTCTTTTCATGCAAGAACGGATTACTAAGCTTCTCGAACGCTTCGATGAAGTAGAAAAGCTACTCGGTGATCCGGAAGTTTTATCGAATCAAAAGACCTATAGAGAGCTTACCCAAGAACACTCCTATTTGAGTTCAATCAAAGAGGAGTGGGATCGGCTGCAAAAATTCCAAAGACAACTCTCTGAAGACAAACAGCTGATCAAGAACGAAGGAGATGAAGAGCTCCGGGAAATGATCCAAGAAGAGATCACTAGTCTTGAGCAAAATATCCCTATTTCAAAAGCCAAAATTGAGGCTCTTCTTGTTCCTCCTGATCCAAATGATAACCGGAACTCAATCATGGAGATTCGTGCAGGTACTGGCGGCGATGAGGCAGCTCTCTTTGTAGGTGATGTTGCTCGGATGTATCAGCTCTATGCCGATAGCAACGGCTGGAAAACAGAGCTTCTAGCTTGTACCGAAGCCGAAGTGGGCGGTTACAAAGAATATATCATGGTTGTCTCTGGGCAAAACGTCCATAGAATGCTCCAATATGAAGCTGGTACCCATAGGGTTCAACGCGTTCCCGCAACGGAAACGCAAGGACGGGTTCATACCTCAGCAGTTACGGTGGCTATTTTAATGGAGCCGGATGAAGAGGAAAAAATCGATCTCGATGAGAAAGACTTAAAAATAGACACCTATCGCGCTTCCGGAGCTGGTGGTCAACATGTCAATACTACCGATTCTGCTGTCCGCATTACCCACATCCCCACAGGGACTGTAGCTTACTGCCAAGAAGAGCGCTCTCAGCACAAAAACAAAGACAAGGCGCTGCGGGTTCTTTCTGCTAAAATCGCAGAAGAAATGCGAAGAAAGGCGATGCAGGAGCGATCAGAGCTTCGCCTTAGCCAAGTTGGAACGGGAGACCGATCGGAACGGATTCGTACCTACAACTTTTCTCAGAATCGGGTGACCGATCATCGGATTGATCTAACTTTATATAAATTAGATCGAATCATGGAAGGGGAGCTAGAGGATATTACCGAAGCCCTTGTGAGCTACTTTTATCAGAAAAAGCTCTCTACAGCCTCATGAAAGATTTAAAATCTATCCTTAATCTGTCTATAGAATTTCTTGAAAAACATAAAATTCATAAGCCAAGACGGCTTGTGGAACATCTTTTGGCCCACCACTTAGGCCTCAAGCGGATTGAATTGTATATGCATTTCGATCGGCCTCTCACAGAAGAGGAGCTTGAGGTTTTTAGAGAATCTTTGAAAAGAGCGAAAATAGGGGAGCCACTCGAATATATTTTAGGGGAGATTACTTTTTTTAATGCGAAAATAAAAGTAGAGCCCGGAGCTCTAATTCCAAGACAAGAGACCGAAATTCTCCTTGATTTTGTCTGCAAAGCTCTTGATGGATCGGAAAAGAAGGCCCTCGATTTGTGCACAGGTTCTGGTTGCCTTGCTGCTGCACTTAAGCAGGCGAAACCAGATTTGGAAGTAACTGGTGTTGATATTTCTGAGGAGGCTCTTTCTATCGCGAGAAAAAATTCGGATGAAGTCCGCTGGCTTAAAGGGGACTTAATTGCCCCTGTCGCAAATGAAAAATTTGATCTTATCCTTTGTAATCCTCCCTATGTAACTACTGAAGAATATTTGAAGCTAGATAAAGGCGTAAGGGATTTTGAACCAAAGTGCGCCCTGGTTTCAGGGCCGAGTGGCTATGAGTTTTACGATCGATTGAGTGAAGTGCTCCCCGCTGTATTGAATCCCGGGGCGAAGGTTTTTTTTGAAATAGGGACAGGACAAGGAGCAGGAGTCAAAGAGAGATTTAACAAAGAACCTTGGGTCGATCTCCATGTGGAACCCGACTGGGCGGGACACGATCGTTTCTTTTGGTTGAAAATGAAAGAATTTTCCCCTATAATAAACTGAAATATTATGTTCGATTCTGTAGCAAAAACATTTACCACCCTTTTTTCTTCTCTGGCCGGCAAAAAAAAGCTTTCAGAAGAGAATGTTTCCGATGCTGTTCGGAAGGTTCGCCTTGCTCTTTTAGATGCCGATGTGAACTATTCTGTAGCGTCTGCATTCGTTAAAAAAGTTAAAGAAAAATCCCTTGGTGATGCTGTTCTTAAATCTGTGACACCCGACCAACAGTTCATCAAAATTGTTCACGACGAACTTGTCGCTTTGATGGGAAGTGACGAGCCATCCCTTCAGCTAATTGGCCACCCAACGGTCATCCTCATGTGTGGTCTTCAAGGCTCTGGAAAAACAACTACAACAGCTAAACTCGCCTCTCATCTGAAAAAACAAAGCAAGAAAGTCCTCGTTGCCGCCTGTGACCTCCAGAGGCCTGCAGCTGTTGAACAGCTTAGACGTGTGTGTGGACAATCGGATACCGAAGTTTTTGCTTTAGATGGAGAAAAAAAACCTCTAAAAGTTGCGAAAGCAGCTCTTGATAAAGCCCGGAAAGAGGCGTTTGACGTTCTCCTTGTTGATACAGCTGGTCGTCTGCATATTGACCAAGACTTGATGCAAGAACTCAACGCTATTAAAAATGCTCTAAGTCCCCATGAAATCCTTTTTGTTGCTAACGCAACAACAGGGCAAGACGCTGTAAATACTGCCGCCCAGTTCGATCAGGCAATCGGCATCACAGGATCTGTCCTTACGATGCTAGATGGCAGTGCTCGCGCTGGCGCTGCGATTTCGATCACCGAAGTCACGAAGAAGCCGCTGAAGTTTGAAGGGATAGGAGAGCATATCGATGACCTCCAAGTATTCAACCCTCGCTCAATGGCTGATCGTGTTCTTGGTATGGGTGATGTGATCAACCTTGTAAAAAAAGCTGAGCAGCATTTTGACGATCAGGAGAGCGCTAAACTTGAGAAAAAACTCCGCAAAGCCTCTTTTACTTATGACGATTATCTCAAGCAGATGGCGATGATGAAGAAGATGGGCTCTCTCAAAAGCTTACTTAAAATGGTTCCCGGTATGTCCAATATCTCTGATCTTGAACTTCCGGAAAAAGAGTTTCAAAAAACAGAAGCGATTATCCAGTCGATGACCCCCTCTGAAAGAGAGGAAACGGTTGAGCTATTACCTAGCAGACGACGACGAATTGCCTCTGGAAGCGGGACGACAATCGATGATGTCAACCGCCTTGTAAAGGGTTTTAAACAACTAAAAAAGCTATGTAAATCGATGCCGAATATGAAATCGATGCCAAATTTAAAGGAGACAATGTCATGGCAGTGAAAATTCGCTTGCGCCAACAAGGACGCGCCAACCACCAAACCTTTCGCCTCGTGGCCTGTGATACCCACGTGAAGCGCGATGGGAAATATCTAGCTAACTTGGGATGGTACGATCCATTTCTAGCTGAAAACAATGCAAAAATTGATGAGGAGAAAATACTCCTTTGGCTTGAAAAGGGTGCAGTGATGTCCCATGAAGCAAAAAGCCTTATTGCTCGTGTTGCGCCCGGGATCATCAAACAGTGGAACCAGAAGCGCCAAGAAAAAAAAGTGAAGCTTGCAGCAAAAAGACGTGCAGGGAAAAAGAAAGCAGCAGCTGCAGCGCCTGCTCCTAAAAAGAAAGCAGCAGCAGCTCCTAAAAAGAAAGCGGCAGCACCTGGAGCTAAAAAGAAAGCGGCAGCTGCGCCAGCAAAAAAATAATGAAGTTTACCATCCTCTCGCTCTTCCCCGAATATTTTCGTGGCCCCTTTGATGCGAGCATCATAAAGAGGGCAAGGGAACAGGGGCTGATTGATATCGATTTAATTGATATCCGCAGCTTTGCAGAGGACAAGCACAAAACAGTAGATGACCGCCCTTACGGTGGAGGACCTGGAATGGTCATGATGCCGGGGCCCTGCATTCGAGCAATACGCAGTGAAAAAGGTCCAAAGACGCATGTCATCTACCTAACGCCACAAGGCGCGCCACTTACAGCGAAAAAATGTGAGAGTCTCGCGAGGCAGGAGCATATACTCCTTCTCTGTGGGCATTACGAAGGGGTCGACCAAAGAGTGATTGATAAGGAAGTGGACGAAGAGATCAGCATTGGGGACTATGTCCTTACAAATGGCTGTTTACCGGCAATTGTCCTTGTAGACGGAGTATCTCGATTTATTCCCGGGGTTCTCGGCCATGAGGAGGCGGCGCGGTCTGATACATTTCAGTCCAACATATTTGAGGGACCTCAGTATACTCGACCTGAATTGTTTGAAGATATACAAGTACCCGGAATCCTCCTCGGGGGAAACCACAGAGAAATTGAAAAGTGGCGTAAAAACAAAGCAATAGAAAAAACTCGGCAAGTCCGACCAGAATTAATGATAGGAGCAAACGATGAATCAACTCATTGAAAGCATTGAAGCGGAGCAGCTCAATACAAACCTCCCCGATTTTAAAGTGGGAGACACGATTAGTGTGCATTACCGTATTATTGAAGGAAACAAAGAGCGCGTTCAGGTCTTTACAGGAACTGTGATTGCTAGAAAGGGAAGTGGCGCTTCAGAAACCGTTTCCATTTACCGAATAGCCTACGGGTCAGCGATGGAAAGGGTCATCCCTCTCCACAGCCCGAAGGTCTCTAAAATTGAGATCGTCAAAAGAGGTAAAGTTCGCAAAGGCAAACTCTACTACTTGCGCGGTGTTTTCGGGAAAAAAGCTAAAATTAAAGAGCGAATTCTAAAAGCAGCTGGCAATGTGGTTCGACTTCCCGAGAGCAAATCAGAGGAAACTGCTTTAGATGCTTCTCCAGAAGATGTAAAGAAAGAACCTTCCAAGAAGAAGCCTCCTGCCGACGAGAATACAAAGTAGTAAGTGGTCAAGACAGTAGCTGGGAAAAAGAGAGCAGAAACTCTCCGCCTCGAACGTCTTTGTGAGATCGAAAAGCAAGTTCGTCGACAGGGCTTTGAGATCATAGCAGGTGTGGACGAGGCGGGCAGAGGCCCTTTTGCGGGACCCGTTGTTGCCGCAGCCTGCATATTGCCCCTTGGATATGTCTTACGTGGTATAGACGATAGCAAGAAGTTAACAGAGCAAGCGCGGTATTACCTCTACCAACAGATCTTGCAAAGTCCCGAGCTAGATCAGGGTGTTGGTATTGTTGAAGCATTTGAAATCGACCGCCTCAACATACATCAGGCAACACTTGAAGCGATGCGAAGGGCTGTAGTGCGTCTGAGAAAAAAACCCGACTTTCTTCTTGTAGATGGGAGTTTTACTCCAGACACTGAAATACCTTCTTGTAGCGTTGTCAGCGGAGATCAAAAAGTGCAAGCAATCGCGGTAGCCTCGATTCTTGCAAAAGTTACAAGAGACCATATTATGATTGGATATGACAGTCTCTACCCTGAATATGGTTTTAAGTCCCACAAAGGATACGGTACGAAAAAGCATTTGGAAGCTATAGAAAAATATGGCCCTACACCTATCCATAGAATGACCTTTGGTTGTCTAAAGGAGCTAAAATGACCAAAAGCATGACTGCTTATGCCCAGAGCACCAGTAAGGCCATAGACGGACTTTCTTGGATGGTTGAAATACACTCGGTCAATCGGAAAATGCTAGACGTTCACCTCCATCTTCCTCGTGAGCTAACCTTCCTAGATATCGAATTTCGCAAAATGCTCGGCAAGCTTATCCATCGAGGGCAGGTAAATGTCCGATTCCACCCTAAAAATAAAAAGGGATCAGACCTTAGCACTCCTTTACTAAAAAAATTAAAAACACATTGGGAAAGCATTGCCAAAGACTTGAATCTTTCAAAGGGCGAAATCACCCTTTCTTTTTTGCTCGAACAAATGGATCGGACGACGATAGAGGAAGAGATTACTGACAAAATGAAGCAAGAGCTGAAAAAAACTCTAGATAAAGCCCTTCAAGGATTCCTGAAGATGAGAGAGATTGAGGGGAAGGCTCTTGGAGAAGACATCCTCAAAAGATTGAAAACACTAGACCAAACAGTTTCCTCTATTGAAAAGCTCTCTTTAAAAGCTCCTGAAAAGCGGCAAAAGAATCTCGTCGAACGGCTCAATAGTCTAATCGAAGACACCTCGAAAGATGAAAGAATCCTTCGTGAAATTGCACTCTTCGCTGAAAAAGTAGATATAACTGAAGAAATCACCCGTCTCCGCTCCCATATTGAGCAAATGCGCGGGCTTTTCCAGTCGAAAGAGGGATGTATTGGGCGGGTCTTAGACTTTTTAACCCAAGAAATGCTCAGAGAAATCAACACGATATCTTCGAAATCCAGTGAATTAGACATTACGAAAAAAGCAATCGTAGTTAAAGCAGAGCTGGAAAAGATACGGGAACAAGTGCAGAATATAGAATAATGCATGAAAAATTATTAGGAACCCTCAAAAAGGGAATTGTCTTTGTTGTAAGTGCTCCTGCAGGGACTGGGAAAACGACCCTTGCACGAATGCTTGTCGATGAATTTCCTGCAGTTACAGAGAGCATCTCCTGCACTACCCGGCCGATAAGGCCCGGGGAAATTGCAGATAAAGACTATCACTTCCTCACGAGGGAAGAGTTTGCACAGAAACTTCAGGCAGGGGAGTTTCTCGAGCATGCTGAAGTTTTTGGGAATTCTTATGGGACATTAAAATCCCATGTTGATAAAAAAGTTAAACAGGGCCAGCACGTCATCCTCGTGATCGATACGCAGGGTGCGTTAGAGCTAAAAAAACGAAAATATCCCGCAGTGTTTATCTTTATCCGTCCACCCTCAATGGGAGAGCTTAGAGCCCGCCTTTTCAATCGAAAAACGGAAGCTAAAGAGGATGTAGAAGAGAGATTGCACTGGGCCGAGGAAGAACTTTTGCGCGCAGAGGATTATGATTATATCGTAATCAACGACAACCTCCACAGGGCTTTTGAAATCCTGCGCAGCATACTCATAACAGAAGAACATAAAACGGAGAGATACCATGACAGACGCCTTGACGAATGAAGCTCTAAAAGGGATTTGTAACAGCACTTTTGATCTAGCAAATTATGCTATGGATCTAGGTCGCTACTACATCAAATCGGGACACGAAACAAGCATGAGGGAAATCCTTAGAGACGTAAAAAGAAACCCCAATCCTTCTTATGTCCAAGACCTAAAAGATTTTGACGAACAAGAAATGAGAGATCGTAGAGAGAATGAGCGATAAAATCCTCATCACCTCAGCTCTTCCTTATGCGAATGGCCCACTCCACTTTGGCCATATTGCAGGCGCCTATCTTCCTGGGGATATTTATGCCCGTTTCCAGCGCCTTTTGGGGAGTGACGTTCTCTTTATTTGTGGTTCTGATGAATATGGCGTCCCAATTACAATCAATGCGCAACTTGCCGGACGCACTCCCCAAGAGCATGTCGATATCTTCCACGCCATTAACAAAGCCTTTTTTCAGAAATTAGAGTTCTCGTTCAACCACTACTCAAGAACCACTTGGGAAGGCCATGTCAAAACTGTTCACCAGTACTTCAAAGATCTCTTGGAAAATGGATACATTGAAGAAAAAGAAACAGAGCAGCTCTATTCGGAAAAGGAAGAGCGCTTCATGGCTGACCGCTATGTAGTCGGAACTTGCCCTAAATGCGGCTTTGAAGAGGCCAGAGGGGATGAGTGTCAAAAATGTGGTGCCAGCTACGAAGCAACCGACCTAAAAAAACCAAAGTCTAAAGTCACCGGTTCCCCTTTAGTTCGAAGGGTGACCAACCACTGGTTCCTTCGGTTCGATCTCTTCAAAGACCAACTCACGCAGTGGATAGAAGGAAAAAACTGGAAGCCTAACGTCACCAACTTTGCTAAAACCTACATCGATGAGCTCCATCCCCGTGCAATCACCCGAGACTCTACCTGGGGTGTTCCAATCCCTCTCGATGGTACAGAGGGAAAAGTCTTCTATGTCTGGTTCGATGCACCGATCGGCTACATCTCTGCATCCCGTGAATGGGCTGAATCGATCGGTGACAAAGACGCCTGGAAAGCCTATTGGAAAGACCCTAAGACTAAACTTGTCCACTTCGTGGGGAAAGATAATATCCCATTCCACGCCGTCTTCTTTCCTGCGATGACCATGGGGCAAAATGAGTCCTACAAGCTCGTAGATGAAGTCCCTGCAAACGAATTCCTCAACCTTGAGGGGAAACAATTCAGCAAATCAGATGGATGGACCATTGACCTAGAGCGATTCTTCCTCGAGTTCACTCCCGATCAAATCCGCTACTACCTCGCTGCAAATGCTCCCGAAACGCAAGACGCAGAATTCACCTGGAAAGAGTTTCAGCTCAGCTGCAACTCCAACCTACTCGGCAAATGGGGGAATTTAGCCAATAGAGTGCTCGTTTTTGCCCAAAAACACACCGGGGGTGTAATCCCTCCAATCAAGTTAGATAGTCAGGATGAAGAGTTCCTAAGAAGAGTTCTTGAACTTGCTAATTCCGTTAAAGATGCCTATGCAAAGTTCCACGTCCGCAAAGCGACCCAACTCATCATGGAAATTGCAACGGCTGGCAACATCTACTTTGATTCTAAAAAGCCCTGGGTCCTATCTAAAGACCCAAGTACCCACGAGCAAATGCAGACGGTCATTGGCTGCTGCATCGAATGTCTTAAAATATTAGCACTCGTCTCATCGCCTATCATCCCCGCTTCGGCCCAAAAACTTTGGGAACTCATCGGCTTTGATACGCAGCTAGAAAAACAAAGCTGGAGTCAAATCATGGAAGAACCCATCAAAGCGGGAGCCAAATTGCCCCAGCCGGAGCCCCTCTTCAAAAAAGTTGAAGATGAGGTGATTCTGAAGGAAGAAGCCCTTCTTAAAGAGAGCTTAAAAGCTCCAGAATCAGCTTACGATCCACTGAAAGACCAGATTACTTTCGATGATTTCCAGAAACTCGACCTCCGCGTTGGGCAAATCCTCTCTGCCGAGTCGGTCCCCAAAAGCAAAAGGCTCCTCAAACTCACTGTAGACCTCGGTTTTGAAAAGAGAACAATCGTATCAGGGATTGCATCCTACTATGAGGATCCAGAAGTACTCATTGGAAAAAAAGTCATCGTCGTAGCCAATCTTAAACCGGCCAAGCTCATGGGTGTTGAGAGCCAGGGGATGATCTTAGCTGCTAGTGATGGAAAGGCATTAGAGCTTGTCCATCTTGAGTCTGCAAATCCCGGCGATCCTGTTTCATAGACACCTGAATTTTATGCATTAGTCCGGTATGGCGCTTTTGCACCTCTTCGGTATTGACAGCGATAGCAATCGCTTTTTTTGTCCCAACTAAAATCACCCGTTTTTTCCCGCGGGTTATTCCTGTATAGAGCAAATTTCGGTGCAACAACTTAAAATGGGTAGTGTGGACAGGAATAATCACGCACGCACATTCACTTCCTTGGAATTTATGAATGGATACAGCATAGGCAAGTACAAGTTCATCGAGCTCCCCAAAGTCATAGGAAACCGGTTTTCCGTAGAACTCTACCTCGAGAGTCTGATCAACCGTATCGATTTGCGTAATGTAGCCGACATCCCCGTTAGACACCTCTTTGTCATAGTTATTGCGGATTTGCATCACCTTATCGCCCTTGTGAAAGCGGCGCCCCATCCTGATCAGCGGCTCTTTGCTCGGATTCAGGACCTCTTGCATCACCTGATTCAAGTTCTCGGTACCAATCACCCCCCGTTTCATCGGGCATAGAATTTGAATCGAAGCAGGCTTAAACTCGGGGAGCTCCTTCGACACCAAACTCACCAAGATCCGCTGCACATCTTCTGGCGTTTCCCCCTCCATAAATCGGAAATCGCGCGTTCCTTCCAAATAGGGGAACTCCCCCTTATTCACCTTATGGGCATTTGTAATAATATGGGATCCCTTTGCTTGGCGGAAAATCTCTGTCAAACGAACCACTCCGAGCGCCTCAGAATCGATCATATCTCGCAGAACGTTGCCGGGACCGACACTTGGGAGCTGATCGATATCGCCTACAAATATGACTCTGGCATTTGTGGGAACTGCTTTTAGGAGACTATACATCAACTGGGTATCGATCATGCTTGCTTCATCGACAATCAGAAGATCGCACCCAAGAGGATTATCCTTCCCGCGCTTAAATCCCCCCGCCACAAAATCCATCTCAAGAGCCGCGTGGATCGTAAACGCTTTTCGATGGGTAATCTCACTCATCCGCTTTGCGGCTCTACCAGTTGGCGCTGCGAGGAGGATCTTCTTTGTCAACTTCTCACAAATTCGGAGAATTGCATTCGTGATTGTACTTTTCCCAGTTCCCGGCCCTCCTGTCAAAATCAAAACCTTGTCGTTGACAGCTCTGCCCACTCCTAGTTTTTGTTGCTCAGCAAGCTCTATTCCCAGCTTTTCCTGGACCCACGTAAGAGCTTTTTCTGTGTCGACTCCTCGCAAACTGCAAGGTGCATTGATCAACCGGCTAAGCTCTTTTGCTATCCCAACTTCAGCCAAAAAAAGGGGCTTAACCCAAACAACCCCATCCTCTTCTACAATCAGCCTCTGCTCTTGCAGTGAGTGAAGCTCAATGAGCACCTTCTCATGCCCAATCTCTAAAAGCTTTTCACACTCTTCAAGCAGGCCATCTTTGGGAAAACAAACATGTCCGTCGTTTGAAAGCTCCCAAAGGGTATGTTGGATCCCACTTTGGATCCTTTGTGGAGCATCTTTTGCAATTCCAATATTCTGAGCGATATTATCAGCGCTTTTAAAGCCCACCCCATGGATATCCTGAGCAATCCGGTAGGGGTTCTCCTTCATCTTCGCAACGCTCTCTTCCCCATACGTCTTAAAAATCTTCTGTGCAAAAGAGGGACTAACCCCATTCCCGCGTAAAAAAATCATCACGCTCCGGATCTGCCTCTGCTCCTCCCAACACTTTAAAATCGTCTCAACACGCTTCTCTCCGATTCCTGCAACGCGAAGGAGCTTTTGTGGGTGCTTATCGATGATATCGAGCGTCTCTGCTCCAAACTTTTTCACGATCCGCTCTGCATACGCAGGGCCAATTCCCTTGATCATCCCCGATTCTAAATAGCGCTGGATCCCGACTGCATCCGTTGGGACAGTCGTCTCAAAAGACTTCACCTCAAATTGCTGACCAAACTTAGAGTGGTTTTTCCAAGTCCCTTGGCAGCGGATCGTCTCTCCGACATGGACACCGGGCATCACCCCGACAACACAGGTCTTTTCGCTCTTCTTGGGCTCTTTAATCTTCGCTACAGTAAAGCCATTGTCTTCACCGGCAAAAACGATCGAATCGATGTAACCAAATATTTCTTCCATTGGAAAATAGTGTAGCAAGAAGGGGGTTTTTCAGACATTGCCTAATCCAATCACCCAATCGATGATCCACCTGCCACCTACGGACTCCAGACAGACAGCTGTTCCAGTCTGAAAATTAATAAACTCTCCCCGATCATCCCCAATCAAGGCATAGCTCACAAACTTATTCAAATAGGGGAGGTGACCTACAAGCATACTATCGCCCTCTCCCATTGCTTCCCAGCCCGCCTCGATCGGCTCATCGGGTAAAAGACCAGCTTCCTTCCTCATTTCAGCATCAGGAGCGATATACTCAGCCAGAATCTCGGCTGTCTCCCTTGCCCTTGCCTTCCCACTATGTAAAATAACTTTTAGAGGGAAACTCTTCGCCGCCAAAAATCTTCCGATCTTCTCAACGTCTTCTCTCCCCTGGGGGCTCAAGGGTCTTTCAGGGTTGATTTCGGGCCCAAGGGCCTCTCCATGTCTTACAAGATAAATCTTCATCGCCACCTCTATTTACATTTAAACCATAGATTCCCTAAAATAGCCACTATTGTTCCGGATTAGCTCAGCGGTAGAGCAGTGGACTGTTAATCCATTGGTCGCTAGTTCGAATCTAGCATCCGGAGTCTATGTAACTGAAGCACTTAGGTTTAAAACCCTAGGTGCTTTTTTGTTTTCAGACTTGGATTTTTCCCAATTTTTTCCCATTTTCTCACAACAAAAGAAAGATGGAAAAACCAGATACTACGTACAGATCCGACTAAAAGGGCATGAGGCGCAGTGTGCAAACTTTGATAGACTGACGGATGCAAGGCTGTGGATTCAAGAAACAGAGGTTCGGAACACACATTCAAAAATTTTTTTGAAACACGAGATCGCCTCCCAAACTTGCGGTATTTAGATTGTTTGTTTTTCTGTTTTTGGTTTATGATAATAACCAGCTGTAAGTATATTTTTTTAAACACTTGAGAGTAAATGTGAAAAAATTAGTGGTTTTATTGAGTTTAATTGGGGTGAATGCTTTTTCATTTGCAGAGGTGTCTCCAAAAATAGAAGAATGCGTTCCCAAACCCTGTGTCCATTCCTCTTATACTTATGGAGGTCTTGGACTGGGTCCCCTTCCGTTTCCAGCGTTAACTTTGAGCCTTGGAAGAAGGACTGTAGTCGGTGACAGAGCTGCTATTGATGCTGGAGTTACTTTAGCAACACTGATTCGCTGGAATATTATCCGAGGCTATGTGAATGGCCTTTGTTATCTCAATCAAAAGCCTTGCTCTCAATATTACGTAGGACTAGGTGGGTCAGTTGGGATACCATTTGGTTTTGATCATATTCATGATGCTGGGCCGTTTGTTGTTCCTAATGTTCTTATTGGAAGGGAGTTCTATAATTCGAAGGGAAATAAAAGATTTTTTCAAGCAGAAGTTTTGTATCCAGCATATTCGTTTTATGAAAAAGATCTGGTCCACTTTCCATTCGTTACTCTGAAGTATGGGTTTGCTTTTTAACCCACCTTACGGCCTTGTTCTCTAATTGCACAATAATCAAGCCGTTTTTCTCTCCGTTTTCAAACAATTCCTGTAGAGAATCCCAAGGAAAAGTTCAAAGTGTGCCCATTAACTGGAGTCATGGGTACCCTAGGGCATAACACTCAGTTGCTTTCAGGTTGGGGATTTTGATTTAAACTTCTGATTATGGGTTGCTTGCGCCAACGCTGAGCTTTAGCTCTTGATCTATAGCTCAGAAAAATGCTATATTTTGAGTTATAGATCAAGGAGCTATAACTCATGTCCTGGAATTGGGAGCTGCCAAATTGGCCCAGATTTTCTTTTGACCCTTCTAGGCTAGAGGGGATGGAAAAACAATTCCTTATGGGTGTGGGCAGTTCTTTGGCATTTGTAAAAAGCATTGAGGAGACCGATTATCATAAGTATGTTGTGGAAATCCTCAGTACAGAGGGTGTAGAAAGTTTTAAAATAGAAGGGGAGTTTCTCGATAGAGAAAGCTTGCAATCATCTATCAAGAAGCATTTCGGACTTGATGGAAAAAAAAATTCGGAAAGGGAAACGCAAGTAGCCAAACTTCTTTTAAATGTTTATGAGACATTTGATGCACCTTTAACACATGAAATGTTCTATGAATGGTATAACATTCTGTTCCAGAATCAAGCCAGGGTTGCTGAAAGGGGAAGTTATCGAAGTCATCCGGAACCTATGCAGATTGTATCTAATCGATACGGTTCTCCAAATGTTTTTTTTGAAGCGCCCCCTTCTTCTAGAGTTTTTAAAGAAATGACCCATTTTATAAAATGGTTTAATAGTTCTCGCGATTCAGGATCCATTCTATCTCGCGCTGCAGTGGCGCATATCTACTTTGAAAGTATTCATCCTTTTGAAGATGGTAATGGACGAATCGGCCGTATTTTGGTTGAAAAAGTTCTTTCTCAAGGGGTTGGTCGACCAGTGCTAATCGCAGTGTCCAAAATACTAGAAAAAGGGAAGAGAGAGTACTATTTCCAATTGGGTAAATGTAATAAGACTTTAGATATTCAAGATTGGGTAGAGTACTTTGCCCAGATTATCTTGGAAGCCCAAAAAGAATCAGTAGGATTGTTATATTTTTTGATAAAAAAAACGAGGCTTCTATCCACTTTATCCGGTCAGATAAATAAGAGGCAGGAAAAAGTGCTCCTTAGGTTGTTTGCTGAGGGGCCTGCTGGATTTAAAGGGGGATTAAGCGCTGACAATTATATCAAGATTACTGGAGCATCTCGTGCTACTGCTACGCGAGACTTAGCAGATTTAGTGAAAAGAAAGGCCTTGATTAAGACAGGTGAGTTGCGTCACTCTCGCTATTGGTTAAGCTCAGAACAGTTTTAGTGAATAGGAAGCACCAATGAAAGATGATTTTATTGACCTTGTTCTCGAAGCGCATAAGCGGAGTTATCAAAGAGCATTTGAAATAGCAGTTAGAACAGGCACTCCTCTCGTATTTGAAAAAAATGGAAAGCTCATCGAGGAGAGGGCTCCTTATTAGTATGAACTTGTTAAAATTCAAAAAAGGAACTCCAAATAGCTTGGATTTTTAACTGATTGCTCAGACGTTCGAATCTAGCATCCGGAGAAAAGGCCCCTCTTTGAGGGGTCTTTTTTTAAGGTCTGCTGAATAATCGTTCCAAACAATAGCTG
Organism: uncultured bacterium; assembly: GCA_964352505.1. Taxonomy (GTDB): domain Bacteria; phylum Chlamydiota; class Chlamydiia; order Chlamydiales; family Rhabdochlamydiaceae; genus Sacchariniichlamydia. The sequence continues at coordinate 30,835 of CAYGSB010000010.1, read as the reverse complement.
TATTTTTTATTATTAGCTTTCATCCTGTGAGGTAATATATGTCAGCAATACTCTTAAAAGCTTTGGGTTTTATCCTCCTTTGTTTAATTTATGCGGCTCTTCAACGCCGGTTTTTTCCAGAAACATTAGCTAATGGATTTATGAATAGAGAAAAGGGAAAAGAGATTGCTCCTACTGTTTTTGGAAAAAAAAACGATTCAAAAAAGAGTAAACACTCAGATCTTTAATTTTTTCTACACTTCCCCAGAACAACTGAGAAGAGTTCTTTGAAATTGGGCCCCAAAAAAGACTGCTGAAGTAAAAGTCTTTGTTCTTTTTCTTACTAAATAAAGCGATTTACTTTTTCAAAATCCCAGCATAATTGGAGTACTGGTAATTTTCCAGCGTAGGATCCCAATTCGGAATGGGTAATAGCTTGTTCGGCAAGATGCGAAAAATTTCATAGTTGTTTTTTACAAGCATATGGAAAATCGACTCAAGCTTCGCTTGAGAATCAACATAACACCCACCATATTCGAACTGGATGCAGTCAATAGAGCGGGAAGAAATCATATTTTGAGATCCAAGAAGGATATCTAGTTCACTTCCTTCTGTATCAATTTTCAATAGATCTATATGAGAGACTTTATGTTCCTTACAATATTGATCCAAAGTTTGAGTAGTCACCTTTATTTTTGTTGGTTCCTGGTTGAAGGCGTTTTTTAGAAGTGGCCTATAATATAATCCATTAAGTCCAGATTTGATTAAATCAGTAGTGCCACCCCAAACCCATAAGTCTATTTCTTTTTTTGTATTGCTCAATGCTAATTGGTTGCATGTAATTTGCTTTTCCTGAGCACGATATTTCAGCAGGTCAAAAATTTGAGGGTGGGGTTCAAAAGCGTGTATTACTGCATTAGGAGCCTGTTTTTTTGCAATAAGACTCCATTCACCCATATTTGCCCCTACATCAAATATGATTTTGCTACTTGGGTTCAAGTACTCTTCGAGGAATCGACTTTCTCCATTGGTCCGAAAGTCTTCATTGTTATAACCATTTTGATTTGTATATTGCGCAAAAGCTAAAGGATTGCTTGCAAACACAAGAGCCCCTAAAAAAACCAAAAATACTCGTACCATAACAGCCTCCTTAAAGTTAATATGATATGACTCATCGCCCTTTATTTAAAGGCCGAAAGGGCGTTCTGTAAGCGCAACACTGTAATGTCACCCTTTCTCCCAAACGAAAATATCAACTTGAAACCCGAATAAGGGAGCTAAAGCCAGGCGTATTTTTGCTAATCGTGAACTCTCTTAAGGAGAGCCCCCTCTCTTCAGTACGGAGGGCTTTGGTGTATCGAATTTTTCCAAAGTTTCCCCCACTGGCTCCATACAACAGACAACAATTACCAACCGGTAAGAGTTCTTGAAAAAGGGGATGAAAATCGACTTTTTAGAAGGTCATTGGGCTCAAGCTTTTTATCAGCTTATTCCCTCCGGAGGTTTTGTGTTTGAATATTTCTCTGTTCAAGCATCTTTCGCACACTCTGGTTATTTTGAATGTGCTCTCTTTTTTGCTCGGGCTTTTACAAAACATGAGGTTAACGTACCTAACGAATGATTTACCCCTCTAATCACTAAAAATAACTCCCAGAATTTTTCGCGCTTTTTCTATGTCTTTTTCAGATATATAAAGCTCGATTCCTTGTATGTTTCTGAGATGAGGGAGTATTCCTCCAGCATCATTTGTTCTTAGCTCACATAGGATCCCATGACTCTCCAATTTTGATTGAGCAAGTCTAGCTTCATAAATATTGGGAGTGCTCAAAATACAAACTACCATAACGCGACTCCTGTGAGATGGGGATGGATTCGATGACGAAACCAGTTGATGAGGTGTTATACCCCATTTAATTTCAAACAGTATACTAATATGTAACATACTAGCGTGCTGCAATAAAGTTTATCCAATTTTTTCGATTAGAACAAGACCGATCATGTTTTTCAACAATGCCCCCTAGGTGCTGTTTTTTCACTGAAGGGGATTTTTTCCCGATATTTATATACCAGTAGATTCAAAGTGAAGGAGTTAGATCTGAGCGATCTTGTTCCAATTGGGTAATTTGCGTTAGGAGTTTGTTTCTAGCTGAGAGGATGCGCGGAAAAACGTTCTGTAGATGAGGATGGATGAGAGGATGCCGATGAGCAAATTGGCTGCTACACGGGCAAAGAAGATCCCTCCGATCTCGAAGTGGCGATTCAAGAAATAGGCTAGAGGTAGATAGATGAGGACGAGTCTAGAGGCTGAGAGGAGGTTGCCCTCAAAAGGTCTGCCTATCGCGTTCATGGCGTTGGTTGTTAGAAAAACAGTGCCCAAAATTCCATAGGTAATGGGGATGAATGAGAAGTAAAGTGAGACAACGCTGATGACTTGCGGGCTATTGTCAAACAAGGCTCCAATAGATCCTTTGTTGAAGATCAAAAGAGCTGCAGAGAGCCCCCCTAAAAGATAGGAGAAGTAGAACGATTTCTTTAAAGCCTCTCTGATACGGGCGAAGTTTTTTGCCCCCCAATTTTGCCCGATGAAAGGGGCGAGAACGGAAGCTAGTGCAAAAATGGCAATAAAAGGGATCGTTTCTATCCGTGTGGCAATGGAGTTAGCAGCGACCGCAGAGTTTCCATAGGATACAAGCATCCAGTTTGTAAAAGCGGTCCCAAGAGGTACAAAGCTATTGGCTAAGGCTGTTGGAAGGGCTATTTTGGTGATTTGTTTATAGATCGAAACTTTCAGAGAGCTAAATACCATGGGGATGGTAATCGCTTCATCTCTCATGAGCTTAGAGTAAATAAAATATAAACTTACTGCATTTCCCAAAACAGTTGTCCATGCCGCTCCCTGAACACCCAATGCAGGGATGGGACCATATCCAAAGATTAAGATAGGATCCAAGATCGCGTTTAAAACGGCTCCAACAAGGAGGATTAAACTTGGGTAGAGGACCTCACCTTTTGCGCGAAAAATAGCCCCGCCGATCACGGTCATGTTCATGAAGACCATTCCGCTATACCAGATGGTCATGTAGTTTTTTGCATGTTGCATAACCGAGGAATCTACCCCAAGTAGATGGAGAAGGGGGTTCATGGTCAAGAGTCCGGCAACTGAAAGAGTAATTGAGACTAAAAAAGTAAATAATAGCCCTTGTAAAATGACTTCTTTAGCATCTGCGTGTTTCTCTTGGCCAATCAGCCGAGAAACTAAGGAGTTCAAGGCGGTGCCGATACCCATCATGATATTAATAACGATCATGATGAGAGGGAAGCTAAAGCTCATGGCTGCGAGTTCTTGCGTGCCGAGTCGAGCCACAAAAAAAGTGTCCACTAAATTGTAGGCAATATTTACGAATATTGCGAGGAACCCGGGTAGGGCTTTAAAGAAAAGAGTTTTCCCAACAGGGGAGTCTAAGTAATTGGTTATCTTCATAAATTTTATTTAGTCGATACTATTTCTTAGTTTATATGTTCGATTAATTTTTAGCATTAAAATCTGGTGTTTTATGAAATAAATCTGATTACTCGGTAAAACTAATTCACTTTGGCTTTATAGGGCGATTTTATTAAATCAGACCCGTGATCTTCCACCATGAAATACCCACGACGACCCAAATCAGAATGTTGAGGACGCTGACCATAAAGCCTACTTTCCACCACTCTGTGATTTTCACATATCCAGCCCCAAAGAGAATCGGCGCAGGTCCGCAACCGTAATGGGTGAGCCCTCCAAAGAGGCTGCTAAAAAAGCCCAAGATAAATACAGCAAGCATCGGTGGGGTTCCTAACGCGAGAGAGAGGATGAAAAAGGGAGGAAACATGGCCCCAATTTGGGCAATATTACTCGCAAAGAAATAATGGGTATAGAAATAGATTAGGGCCAGTAAGCTAAATCCAACCACCCAATTATCTCCTTGGACATGAGAGACGATCAGATTGCTAAACCAGTCTGCTAGGCCCAATTTACTTAAAAAAGAGGCCATCATTACAAGGGTTGAAAACCAGATGAGTACATCCCAACCCCCATCTTCTTTGAGAATATCACTCCAAGAAAGAACTTTTGTGAAAAGAAGACAAACAAGCCCAAGGAGTGCTGCAGTAGCTGCTTTCAGGCCAATACTCGGCCCTAGGATCCAAAGTGTGATCAGCATGATGAATACCCCGATCATGATCCACTCTTGCAAACCCAATTTACCAATTTCTTTAAGGTTTTTCCGGGCAAACTTTTTTGCTTCGGGCGTTTCTTTTATTTCGGGGGGATAGATCTTATAGAGAAAGAGGGGAAGGATTAATAGGTTGATGATTCCGGGTACAAATGCAGCAAGTGCCCACTTCCCCCAAGAAATCTGAAAACCATTACTTTTGACAATGTCGGCGATGAGAGGGTTTCCTGCCATTGCTGTTAAAAACATGGCGCTGGTGACGCAGGTGGCTTGAAAGGATGTTTGTGTGAGATAGGCACCAATTTTTTTCGGAGCACTGTGGGGTTCGCTTTCAAATGCTTTTGAAATCGACCTGAGGATCGGAAGGATCACTCCTCCAGCTCGAGCCGTTGTACTCGGTATGACTGGAGCCAAAACGAGGTCTGCCATAGCCATTCCATACCCCAGCCCAAGGGAGTTTTTCCCAAGGAGGGCTATGAGATGGTAGGCAATCCTCGCCCCTAAGCCTGATGTGATGATTCCTCGGGAAATAAAAAAAGCGATGGCAACAAGCCAAACAATATCATTTTGGAACCCAGAAAATGCGTCGGCAAAGGTGAGTGTTTTAGTCAGAACTGTCAGCATTAATCCAACAAGAGCCATTGCTCCCATTGGTAGTGGTTTGAGAATGATGCCTAAGATTGTAAAGAGGAAAATACTCAACAAGTGCCAGGCTTGAGGTGTAATCCCTTCTGGAATAGGTAAAAACCAAAAAACCACTCCTACAAGGACACAAACAGCCAATGAGATCCATTTTTTCATACATACCCACCTATATCAGGTCACTCTTAAAAACCCAACTTACTCCATTAATTTCTATAGAGAAAAAGAGTGTGAATTGTTGCGAGGAAAATTTAGAGGTTCTTTTTTTATCGATAAATACAAAATCCTAGCAGGTCTTTCAAGACGAATCAATGAAAGAGAAGAAAAATGATATATTTAAGTGGAGGGGGCTATTTCTTGAAATAGGATTTGACGTGAAGCCAGATCCCATCCATTGCATCGGGTAGGTGGGGCCTATGGACCAAATTACATTGAGGGTACCTCGATGCAATCCTAAAGTTGCGCTCGATTGCCTCACGTCGCTTTTCATACTCTTCAATCGATAGATTTTCTAAGATCCCACCTAATTCCTCTAAGTCATTGAAAACAATGATTCCCTCCAGATCAAAAAATTCGCCGATCTTTGGGGAGCCCCAATAAATGGGAATGGTTCCAGAGCGAAAACAGTCGATGATTTTTTCGGTGAAATAGGCTTCTTCTTTAGAATTTTCTATGGCAACCGAATAGTAGAAGTCTTTCAGCCAAGGATCTTTCCAGGGAACTCTAGGTGTTTCATCTGTTTTAACCCCATCGAAGAAGTCTTCATATCGCTCCAATGCGAGATGACGGAGTCTGTGTCCTTCGGTCCAGTTTTTTCCGGTAAAGATGGAGCACATTTTCGATTTAGGATGTATGCCATGATCAAACAGGGTGGAGGATCCCACCGGATGGGCATACTGGCATTTTTCAGGGTATGTTCGAAGAAGCTCCTCATCGTAAGTAAGTATGAGGTCGAATTTCTTCGAGTTTTTCAAAACGTATTGGTAAATATCGGGATCGATTACTCGGGGCTCCAGAAGATAGGCAATGATTTTCTTATAACCCTGCCCGCGCATTTTATCAGCTTTTTGAAGATAGCGATCGGTAAGAACGATGACTTTGGAATGCTTACCTTTGGTTTTCCAAATAAAATGGGGCCGCTCGTAGGATTCTCTGTGGTTAGCGCTCATGTTTTTATCGCGGAGATCGATGATGGGTTTGGCCGAGAGGGCTGAAAGAAGACAGAGAAAACCAAGGAAATATGACATCCAAAAAATATAGTCGAATTACCCAAATCTGGGCAATTGCTCTTGTCTAAAGCTGTATTTACATCTGTAAAAATCCAAATTTCATTAAAAAATGCTAAAAATTCTGAAAAAAGAGAGGACATTGAATTTACATGAATTGAAAGCAAACTAACGATTTATTTTAATGATTTTGAGAAGTCTTTGAAACTACATCGGAGAGCAAGTTTCCAGATGCGGATGCACCGATATTAATCGAGGGTTTATATAAAGTTTATCATGCCCCCGGGCTGCCATGGATGCATGAAAGGGGATATGCTCACAAGTGGTCGGAAGTAGGCATTTTTTTGAGGATGAGAACCAAACAACACTCCCTGCGCCGTATCCATCGCAGAGTCGAATTCCTGTGCTGTTACCATTATGATTTTTTTTTCGATAATACTTTTTCAATGAAAGGATAGCGCTGGTTGCAAGTTTATCTCTATATTCTTCAAGGAGAAAGGTGTTTGGCGTTGCAATTTCAAGCCATTTGTGGGTTGTCGCTTCTTGGTCTTTCGTTACAAATCCGCTATAGTAACAACCTTTGATGGATTCGCGTTTATAGATTGCAAGACCCCCAAAGCCTGAATACACCTTCCTCCAAGAGTCCTGTTGGTCTAATGCGATGTTGGCAGCAATTTCAGAGATCCTATCCCAGTAGATTTTGCCAATGAGCTCAGGTCCGATTGGAAATTTTACATCTCGATAAGCATAAAGATCATATGCTCCATTGGCAAAGATTCCATCCCATTCATATTCGGGATTGTTGATTGAGTCGGTTATGTTTTTTATATCCCAAGGATTCAAAAAATCGAGATCAGCCCACACAACGTATTTATAGTCCTCAAACTTGTCAAGCATGATCCTATCGATGACTTTATTTCTTGCCCTTGCAATTGCTTCTGTCCGTTTCATTTTTTTATTATGGATAGGGGAGCGAAGTTGGGTAGGCGTAAGATTTTCTGATAAAAAGGTTACATGACTATTGGAGTCTGCCCATTTTTTCAGGAGGGTTTTTGTTCTGTCTCTAGAGTTGTTCTCATAAATAACAACATGGTAATCCTGAAATTGAGAACCTAATTTTTCGATAGAATATATGGAATTGGGTATTGCTTTTTCAATATCCCTACAAATCCCACAAATCAAGACCTTATCCCTGATAAGAGCTCCACTCAAAGAGTGAGATAAGAGGAGATGAGAGACGAAAAATTTCAATAACGTTTTGAGTAAAAAAACAAAGTTTCCTTGTTTTTCCTGCCGCTTTGACCTAGATGCTGAAATCTGACTCTGCATTTTTCGGGCTTCCTCTCTAGAGGCGATCAAACTATTATTCTGGCGGTAAAAATACAACATTAACATACTTCATTTGTCAACTCTACATAGATTTTGCAACCAAAGGGGATAGGCTAGTTGAAAATACTTTTGTATAAAACTTTTGTCTTTACCCCCTAGGCTAATTTAAACTAGAAAGAATCTTCTCGGAACTACTGAAAATGTATAAAATTTATGGAGTTCAAAAAATGCCTATTCTCTTGCTCAAAATGAACTTTTTCTTCATCCTTTTTTTCCATATTAACCTAAATTTTAAAGGAGAAAAAAAATGAAAAAATGGATGCTTTTTGTATGTGTTCTTTTCGGTTCGATGCTGGCATATGGGACTGAGTTAGAAAAAAGTGCCCTTCTTACATCTAAGGCAGATCTTGGAGACAATAAAGGCTATTTCGTCTTGGCGGATGGAAGTGCGTGGAAGGTAGTTCCTTTTGAAAAAAGGTGGAGAAGTGTTACCGAATGGTGGAACGGTGAGGAGCTAGATGTCCCTGAGTGCTACGAGACCGGCTCCGAATCATGGCTACTAGGTACAGAAATCGAGGTTTTTTCAAAAACGGGGCATTACGATGTTAATATGGCAGATGCATCAAACGCTGATACTTTGAGTCAGTGCACCCATCTTCTACATAATACAAGAACCGGAAAGGTTCTTTTCGCTTTAGCCCTTGAGCCGGAGCTTTTCCTTGTGAACCTATTTAAGGATGCTCATAAAATCGGATACGACAAAGGGTACAAAGAAGGACACAAGGTCGGTGTTGACCAAGGAATTAAGCAAGAACGGGACAGAATAGAAAAGGCTCAAAACTCAGCCACCTAAAGTGGATTTTTTAGTGGTGGGGCGATAGGGTTAATCCGTATTGCCTCATCACCTATTTAGGGAAAGTTACTCAGTGCTTCTTTTGATTATCTCTTGTTTTGAAATTTTTCTTTGGTAGAATGGTCGAGTAAACCACAAAAGGATTGTAAGATGCTTTTTTTGAAACTCTACGCCATAGCCTTCCCTGTTTTTTTTGCAATCGACCTTGTCTGGCTTGGTCTTATTGCAAAGAACTTTTATCGAGAGCAGATCGGGCATTTGATGTCTGATCAGGTCCGTTGGGTTCCCGCTCTTATTTTTTACTGTATATACATTGGTGGGATCGTCTTCTTTGCTGTAATACCCTCTCTTAAAAGTGGAAGTTGGGTTTCAGCTCTTTTGTATGGGGCGATGTTCGGGTTTGTTTGTTATGCAACCTACGATCTGACAAACTTAGCTACGCTGAAGAATTGGCCGGTCAAGATGGTTGTTTATGACCTGTTATGGGGAGCTTTCATCTCGGGAGCAACATCGCTCATCGCCTATTCTATTGCTACTCACTGGAAAACTTCATTTTGACGACAGGGCACATTTTTCTACTCAGCGCCCTTGCCCTTTTCTTTTACCAATCGATCTGGGCGATTTTCGCGATTAAAAAAGAGCGAGCAGATCTCGCCGATGTCGCTTGGGGGGGAGGCTTTTTTTTTATTGCTTGGCTCTCTTTCTTTCTAAGTGGATTTTCTCCTTTTGGTCTTGTTGTGAATATTCTGATTACTCTCTGGGCTTTAAGGCTCGTGTTCTCTATCTACAAGAGGCACCGATCTAGAAAAGAGGACTTTAGATACCAGGATCTGAAGAAGGGCTGGGGAGTGAAAACAGGGCTAAACACCTATTTTCGAGTGTTTATTTTTCAAGGGGTTCTCCTTTATCTGATCGCTCTGCCTATTCTATCGATTCATGTCCACCCAAAAGAGCTTAATTGGACCTCAGAGTGGTTTGGTGTTTTCGTATGGTTAATAGGCTTTTCTATTGAGGCAATCAGCGATTATCAACTCGCCCACTTTAGGCTCAAATCCTCAGGAGATAAAAAACTTCTGACAACGGGACTATGGAGCTACTCTCGTCACCCTAACTATTTGGGTGAGATTGTGATGTGGTGGGCGATTTGGATTTTAGCTGCCGATCTACCCTTTGCTTGGGCCCTTTTAATCAGCCCGCTCCTAATCACCTTTATCATTGTTTTTGTCTCGGGGGTGAGACCTTTAGAAAAGAGGATGAAAGAATATCCCGGTTTTGATGCGTATGCGAAGAAAACCCCAATACTCGTTCCTTTATCTTTCGCAAATGCAATTCTCTATACTTTGTCTTGGTTCTTAATTATTTATTTTGGTGCAAGGGGCTCGCATTTCATTGCGCTATTGTTTGCATCCTTTTGTTTCTTTGGTCAGCTTACCCTCCTCTATTTTAAGAATAAAAGGGCCTTTTTGGTTGGAGTGATTCTTTGGGTCTATCCTTTGATTCTTGGCTTTTTTATTGAAATGCTATTCATCAACTCCAATCTGCTAAGTTATCCGACCAAGTCGCATTTCCCCCCACTTTGGCTCCTCTCTCTCTATCCTCTTTTTTCCCTTACTCTTAATACTTCCCTTGCTTTCATAAATAAAAGACTATTCGTTGCATTCTTACTAGGAGGCGTGGGAGCCATTTTCTCCTACCTGTCAGGAGAAGTGATGGGTGGTGTGATCTTTTTAACCCCTTTGGCTTTTCCCGCTATTTTCTCTCTGTGGGGGCTGCTTTTGGTTCTTCTTGTGTTGATCAACCGAAAATTAGGGGCGATCACAGAAAAGTATATGAATCCGTACGAAAAGGTGACTGTGATTTTCGATAAAAAATGTCCAATCTGCTCTCGAGAGATTGCATCGCTGAAAAAAAGGAAAGAGACAGGAAAAATTGAATATCTTTCCCCTTCTTCAGACCAAGATTTGTCTAAAATCACCAAAAGTTTTTCGTACAAACAAGCAATGGAAAAAATTCATGCAATCAATGTCAATGGAGAGGTGTTAACGGGGGTTGATGCCTTGTCGGCGATGTATGCTCGAACGAATCTCCCCCTTGTCGCAATCTTACTGCAAGCACCTGGATTCCGCCCCCTTTTCGTTTTTTCGTACGGAGTATGGGCGCGAGTACGACTTCTAGGTCGTTGAATCACCCGCTTTGTAGTGTTTCTTTAGATCCACTTGATTCTTTTAAGGACGATTAAGAGCGCTGTTGAAAGTCCTAAAATTGCTAAACAAAATACGGTAAAAGACCAGGGATGGTTTGCTCCAGGGATTCCGGCTAGGTTCATTCCGAAAAGCCCCGTAAGGAATCCCAGAGGGAGAAAGAGGACGGCAACTACCGAAAATATGTAGGAGTTTCGATTCGTTTTTTCCACATTTCGGATTCGAATCTCATCGAGTGTGACAACGGTTCTTTCTTTGATTACCTCGAGGTTTTCTAAAAAAAGGGAGATCTTTTCTGAAAAGTTTAGAAATAGTGATTTAGAATTTTTTGCAAACCAGGAGACGTTTACATTCATCAGTTGACGGAGGACCTCTTTTTGCGGAGTAAGGTAGCTTTTCAGGATGATTGTTTGGGACCTGATTTGCGAGAGAAGGGGAACTAAATTATCAGCTATGTCTCCGGATTCGTTCATTAGTTCATCCATCCTGTCGACTTCGTCATCCAGGGTCTCTATTTCTTTTTCTAGGTTGGTGAAGAGTTCATTAGCTATTTGAATCAGGATTTCAAAAGGGGTGAAGGAGGTTCTCTCTTTTGTGATTTTTTGATTGAGGTTTGGCAAGAGGAGTTCATTTTTCCTGCTTAGGGAGATGATCCGGTCTTTTTCTACATAAATCCGGACCGATACGACATCATCTAGTGTTCCACTAGGATCTTGATTGATTGCTTTAAGAACGATGAGAAATCCATTTTCAGAGGCTACAAAACGGGCTCTAGTCTGTTTTGAAAGCATGATTTCAAGAATTTGAGGATCAATATTACTTTCATTTTGAAGCCACTTGTGCGCTAATTCATCCTTACCGTTTAGATGGATCCAGTATTTTTTGCCCGATGTGTTTAAAGAGGAAAGATCCTCGATGTGTATTTGTCTTTTATCGGGAGGCTCAATGAGAAAGTAGCCGTGGATTAGATATTCTGAAGTCATGTCTCCTCGCTCATAGATCGATTTTACAATAACGGAAAGGGATAAATAGAGAAAGGGTGTTTTATTCTTGAAGAGCTTTGTCAAAAGCTGATAAAAGCTCGATAGATGAGAAAAAAGGTAGGAAACAATTATGGTTAAAAAAATTCTTCAGCTGCTCCCCCTCTTCATCCTTTCGTTTGGGTCGCTACGAGGTGGTTTGCAGGATGATATCTATAGAGCGGAGTCTATTCTTTCAGCTTCTTCGATACCCTCCTCTGTTTTAAAACAGGCAAAGGGAGTCGTTATAATGAGCATCCTTAAAGGAGGCTTTATTTTTAGTGGGAAAATTGGATCTGGGCTGGTTGTTGCTCGGCTTGGAAATTCTTGGTCTGCACCGTCTGCTCTCGGGATGGGAGGGGCCGGATGGGGACTCCAAGTAGGAGCCAGTGTAACCGATTTTGTTTTGATTCTAAATACCCAGGCTGCATTGGATGCATTTAGCACCGGTGGGAGTGTTTCTTTAGGGGGAAGTTTGAGTGTTGCTGTAGGTCCCGTTGGGGGGACAGCTGAAGGGGCCGTTACCCTTCCTCCCGCTGCCATCTACTCTTATAGCCGGAGCAAAGGGCTTTTCGCAGGGGTCTCTTTGGAAGGGGCCGTGATTGTTGAGAAGTCGGGGGCGAATCAAGAGTTTTATGGCAGATGGCTCTCTCCAAGAGAAATCCTCTCTGGTGATGTTGAACAACCCAAGAGCGCAAGCGGCTTGTATAGCGAACTTCAGTGAAGGTCTCTTAAGCGTTAGCGATGTCCATGGCCTCGGTGGTGACCACCATGGCCTCTGTTGTGACCTCTATTATGACTGCGGCCGCCACCATGTCTGTGGTGATGTCTGTTTCTATAATTATTTTCGTTTGAGTAGTAGAAGCCGTAATACCATCCTGGCCCTCTCCAAACTTGATAATTTTCAACATACTCATCGGTAGTTTCTCGGGGCTGGTTTGGTTTTGTTGTTTGGATGTTACACGCTGTAGGTACAATTGCTCCTGCTAAGAGGAGAATTGGAATTAGAAAAGACCTTTTCATAAGATCAGCCCCCATATTTGCGGATTTGTTCACCGCTTAAGTTCATTATTGCATACCCTGAAAATATTTATAATAATTTTTTTAAATCAAGACTTAATCATAAGAAAATCAATTGGTTGGATGACTCTGCCATACGCCGGCCGTCCTGAGTACAGGGGTGGGACTTAGCTATAAAAATAGTTGCGCATTCGAGGTTTCAGCCTCTTATAAGGGTAAGTATGGAAAATCCTTCCTAGACAGCTCTTTTTATCTTGAACTCGCCCAGGGTTTTTGACTTTCAATCGCCGATAGATGGGTTGTTCAGTATTTCCTCAAAAACGAGCACTTAGTTTGAGGGTTAGCCCCTGATAGGAGAGATCTCCCTGGTTGGCGCTATTGATTCCAGGGAAGGCGACTGTTTGAAAGCGCATCAGCTGATTTTGTCCAAAGAGATAGAGGTTTTCCCAGCCGGCTAAAATGCTAAACTGGCACCAGTCGCTAAAGGCGTTGAATTCCCATTTTAGGCCGATATTCATGTCGAGATTCACACGAGAGAGGTAGAACTTGTTATGATCGATGTCGAGATAGGTGATCGGTGTGTTGAGCCCTGTCAGTTCGACGATTTCTGATTGGCTTAAACTAAACCGGCCATAGAGGATCGTTGCATCGATGTTTCCATAGATGCTGAGACCGCAGAAAAGCCACCAAGAGGTGTCTAAACCAACTTTTGGCCCGATTCCCCAGTAGTTGTTTTTCATCCGTATTGCATCGAGAATCACGATCGCGTTAGAGATCTGTGTGCTGGATCCACCACTTGAATCGATATTGAACTTCTGATGGATCCAAGCTGTCGATAGGGATAGAGAGGGGGTGAGCTCGAGAAAGCAACAGGGGTTGAAGAGGGCGCTCATCTTCAGGTCTAGGATATCTAAGTTAGCTCGCCACGAAGCTTTTGCATATTCTGCTGCAGATAGTCCCGATCCGGGAATGGTCCAGATTTGGAAAAGGCCTCCCAATTCAGAAGCGGTTGAGGAGCTTTTGCTTTTGGTATGGATCCGGGTCCAGAGTGCATCGAGCTCGATCTTTGTGCAGGGGAATTGGTAGCCTAGATCAATGCGAAATCCAAGGCCCCATTTGGGATCAACTCTTTCAATGCGTGCATCACTATTTGCAAAGGCTGTTCCCGCTTGATTTTGGATCACGTAGTCGAGCCCCTCCTCATGAGGTTGCCAGTAGAGGAGACTTCCTCCGATTGAAAAGGCGCATCCACAATCGGGCTCGCACTCTTGAGCAGTTAGAAATTGGGTGCTCAAGGCAATGAGTGCTATGGCAACTTTTTTAGGGACTGGGGAATGAGACATTTGCCCACCTTTTGGGTTTAACTGTGAAGGACGATCCAATTGTTGACATATCAGATATCTTATAAAACTGCACCTCTATGTCTGACAAAGTTGGATTAAATGCAAATCCTGTGGTTGTGCCACCCTTTTTAAAAGCTGCAGTAAAGAGAAGAGCATCGCTATCTGTAGCACCAGTTGCATAGACCGTCCAATCGGGCGTTCCAAAGTAATCAAGGGTGTGCATGAAGTGGAGAACTTCATTGATCGACTGGCAGGGATCTGCAAAGGATGCGCCAAGAGATCCCCAGGGGGGGCAGGGGCCCCATTTTGTGAAGAGGTCAAGCATAAAATCATAAGGAGTGGGAGCGGTCCCGGTTAGATCTTTTTGTCCGAAGGCAATTGTGTTGCCACCGAGCATTCTGAGCATGTTCATGTTTGCATTAAAGTTGACGGTCCAGCAGGCGTTATTTGCGGTACCATCTCCGGGAATCGTTGCGACAAACTCAGGGGTGTCCATCGAGGCATTCCATGCCTCTAGGTAGTCTTTGTTCCGTCCAAAGATGAGAGACCACGACCCACAAGGAAACGCTGTGATCAGTTTGACATTCTCAGGAGTTTGACCAAAGTCGGCGCTGTAATTGAGAACAGCTTGTGAGATTTTCGGAGTCCCACTGCTCGTGGGTGTTCCCCCACCACTGTGGATCGTAAAATCGATATACCCTTTTCCCAAGGCATACTTAGCATCACCTGTTTTTGTGACAGTCGGGTTGAAAAATGAAGAGGAGAGGGAGAGGTTGAGATTTTTATCAAAAAAATAGGAGTCCATCGAATAGGAGCAGGTGGTGTAGAGGTAGATGCCCAAATCGACAATCTCTTTTCTCTCTGTTGCCATTCCCCATAAAATGATCGAAGCATAGGCTTGGAGAGCTTCTCCAATCGAGTTTTCATTATGGCCCGAGTTCCCCCCTGCAATCGTTGCTTGGAGTCCGTCTGCCCAGCCATGTCCGGCCCACTGATCAAAAAAGTTCAATTTGGCAAAAGTCATGTTGGGGTTTGTGGTGAAATTAACCCCGGGGTGATAGGCAATATCCTGGACAAGTTGATCAATAGCGCCCCCATATTGAGTTGCCGATCCCCACCCACTTCCCACATCTGGCGTCGTTTTCCAGGCACCATCGTAGATGGTAGCAAGCGCTGCGGCCATGATCCAATACCCATATTGGTAGTGGTGATCGTTGAAGGCATTGGCAACTCCAAAAGATTCGAGGACGATGCCTGGGCCGTAGTGATTTGGAAGATTGGCAGGCCCTGAAACTTTGCTTGGCCAAGGAGTCACTGTTGTTGGAGAGGTCGGGTCTGTGCTTGCAGCAGGAGGAGTTCCGGCGGATGGGTAGAGCATGACCATATGGGCAAGAGTATCGTAATAGGCAAAGTGGCTGAGATTGTAACCTCCTCTTGTTTGGTAGGGCTTTTTCCCAAAGTAATGGGAAATAGCTCCTGCCACACCAGATATTGGGGGATTATTCGTAGGATCCCCGATCACGGAAGATTCAAGAGCATCTTGGAGTGATACCAATCTCCCTTTTGAGGGGGGCGTAAATGTATCGGGATTGAAAGCTCCTGGACGGTCGGGTCTTCCCGCGTGGTTATTGTATTGCTGTTCATAAAGGCGGTCTTGCGGCGATGAGGAGGGAGATACCGGACAAACCCCTTTGGAATAGGATGAACAAGCAGTCGCATCAGTGATATCAGTTCCGGAAAAGAAAAACTTGTTGAACGGGTCTGAACTTGCCCTGTTTTCCTCCATTCCTTGCACAAACTCTAAAAGGAGCCCGAGCTGTTTAGACCCTTTTGCAAGGGTTTTCCCCACATCATAAATCCCTTTATTTTGCGTGAAGTAGGCAGTGTTCCAAGGGGCAAAACTCGGATCGGTAAGGTTGTTGATATACTCGTTATCTAGGCTGTCAAAAAGGAGCTGGCCGATCGATATTTGTTTGCTCGGAACAGAGAGTGATACACATTCTGTCCAAAAAGGAGGGGGCATCGTATGCAAAAAGTTTGAAAAAATATAATTGGTTGTAAAGCTAGCTCCTAAAATCGTTTTTAGGTTCCCGCGAATAGACCAGTAAAAGAGGTTTCCTGTGTTGGTAGGAGCAAAGTCTGTTGTCCCTGTAAGTACCGCAGGGGTCAGCCCCGTATCAAAGGTTTGTGGCTGGTAATGGTGGGGCATCAAACACATCACGGTTGCATCAGCGTCAGCAACGATCGTCGATCCTGTCCCGTAAGGATGTCCAAAACTTGGCGTATAGGTCGTATCCAAGAAAGTTTGATCGGTGACTGAATAGGTGACATTCGTATCGGTGATAAAATTAAAGGCATATTGCCCTAGATCCTGGGCATAGGAATCGACATCATTTCCCGCCATAGCGATTGTAGCTGCATAGGTGTCACCGGTTTTTGGGTAGCCAAAGATTGTTGGGATTCCTGCTAAAACGAAGTAGAACTTGGACGTAGTATTGGGAAATTGGAGATAGCTATTCTGCGGCTGTGTATCTGCTGTACCATTTACATAGGTGATCCCAACGCTATTATTGAAATAGAGAGCAAAGGTTGTGAAGTTGTCCTGCTCGTCTCTAGGATTGAGTGTATCCCCTTCAGAAAACTGGCCGGGATCTACCTGGTTTCCTCCGAAGAGGGAGTAGCTCACTGAAGTTGTTCCAGATAAGGGAGTGGCTGCAGTAGCTGGGGCCAGCAACCCTGTAAGGGCTGGATTGCCGCTCGTTGTCAGGCGATTTGAAAGGACAACGAATTCAATCCCTCGACATTCAAAAAAGACGAACGGAGACCCTTGAATCACGGTCGATTTAATATACTTCCCCTCCCCAGTTGTATTGGAAAAAGGTGTTTTGACGTAAGGATCGCTCGGATCCTCATAGATGAGATCGGTATCAAAGTCTCCCATTCGATCGACGAGCATCGCTTTGGGACCCCAGATTGTATCATCAGATAAAACACCATCTGTCGGAGCTGTCGAAGAGGGGTAGACCAACATCATGGGAAGGGGGTCGGTCTCAACCGTTAAGGGGGCAGTAGCCCAGACGCTACTCGCAGCTTGACATTGCGGCCCATAGGCGGCATCGGGCTTGAGGTATGGATAGGGGAGGCAAATATTGATCCCTCTTGCAGAGTGGCTAGAGCCCGTTACCCCTGGAGGCTCTGAGTAGCTCAAAATGATTGGGTCGGCAATGACAGCGGCTTGTTGAAAAAGTTCTGCTGGCCAGACATTTGATGGGGGAACATTTCGGGCTACAAAATACCCATCTGTCGGATTTGTCTCTTTTTGCCCTGTTGCCCACAACATCGCTCCTCCCATCCAAGCTCGAAGACGGTAGGGGTTGGCAAGATTTGGTGTTGCGCTCACTTTATCGGGTGCTGCGATCACCGGGTAGTTGGTGAAGTCGATGGTACCGGCTGCATCTGCGTTGGTCGTCTGAAAATAGGCATCTCCTATTTTTATTGAACCTTGTAAGCAAGTGGTGACAAACAGAAAACAAATCGAAAAAATGTGCAGGCTTTTCATCACCACTCCAATGGTAAATAAAGATTTACCTATGATGCCACTTTTTGGTTTTAAACGCCAAGTGGAGCGATCCTTACTCGTTAGTCGAGAAGCTCAACTTTTCCTGTTTGGAAATTGTAATAGGCGGCTTTGAGAATCAATTCTTTTGCTTTGATCCTTTCTTCGACGGCAGGATCGGAAAGGAGACTTTTTTCAATATTAAGGGCATTGAGTTTAATCACTTCTTCCAATTGGGCAGATCCATTTTTTGTTTTCGCCTCTGCAACAGCTGGAGAGATTAGTTTGGCAATATCCGGGATGTCTTCTGTTTGACCTTGCAAAACAGCGTTTGCGGCTCCACAGTTTTGGTGGCCCATAATCACAATGAGGGGAGCCTTTAGGGCGTCTAAGGCATAGTGGATACTTTCTAGTCCGTAGGAAGAGACAACATTTCCTGCAACACGGATCACAAAGAGATCTCCTATACCCGCATCGAAAACGAGTTCCGGAGGGACCCGTGAGTCGGAACAAGCAACAATAACTGCATAGGGATACTGGGCTTCTATTTTTGCTTTTCTTCTTTTAGGGGATTGATCTGCTTGTTGCGGGGCACCTTTGGCAAAGCGCCTGTTCCCTTGGATCAAGCGATTAAGGGCAACATCGGGTGATGGACGCTCCTGCCCAAAACTAAGGGAAGTGATTCCGACTAAGAGAAAGAATGTGTAAATGAACCTATTCATACTAATTTGGAATGTAGGGGATAGATACATTTACTTCAAATAGGACGAGTCTGGTTGTTTTTTTTCAAATATTTCTGGACGAAACTTTTCTACTGGGATAGACTAGCTCAACCTTTTCTGCAGTCGGTAAACAGTGAAAAAAATCAATTTATCCAAAAGGCTTCTCCTTTTTGCTGCCCTAGCAGTCTTCACGGCGATCTCTTTTGTTTTTCTAGATATCGATGTCCACGTTTCTGTCACCCGGAAATCGATGCCGAAGTCGATCCCGAAATTCCCCTCAATCGATAGCCGACGGAGCGGTGGAGGATCGATTGCCAACCGAAAAGGGCATTTAGTCAATATTCCACTCACGAAACGATTATCGGCTGTCTCCCGCCTTGATGGATCAGTGGTGTTGGGAACAAGAACGCTCCACATCCCAGGTGTAACCGCCCCCTACAATGCTTCAATCACAGAATGCCCTGGAGGCTATCACCTCGTCTTTCGTTATGATTTTCTTCCCAATTTTCTTAGCTTCAGATCTTTTGGAAACATTGGACTTGTCAATTTAGACAAAAACTTCAACCTCAAACAAGATTTCATTAGGGTTGATACGGGAAGTAGATTTTCTGAAGACCCCCGAATTTTTTTAGATGGGGATGAGTGCTACCTTGTATATAATGATTTGATCAATACCCTTAGCGACAATCGGGCGATCCATCTGGCAAAGCTCAACCCCTATAGCGGGGAAATAGAATCCAACGTTGAACTCAACCCCTGCCTCAGAGAAATTGAAAAAAACTGGGCCCCTTTTGTGTATACAGAAGCAGATGGTTCAAGCCGCTTTTGTTTTGAATACCAAATTTGCTGTCCCAGAAGGATCCTTAAGCTTCAAGAACCAGATAACCCCAGCATTCTCGACATCTCCTCTTTTGAATTCGGGAAAGATGACTTTCCATGGGACTCAGACCTATGGGGAACCCCTTTAGGGGGTACACCCGCAAGGCTTGTCGATGGAGAGTACCTCGCCTTTTTCCACAGCAAGTTCATCGATGAAAACTGGTTTGTCTGGTACATCGCAGGAGCCTACACCTTTGAAGCGCATCCTCCCTTTAGGGTCACGGCGATGTCTCCAGAGCCAATTTTTTTCGAAGAAATGTATGCAGCACCGCTCTTGAATACAGCGGAGTCAAATAAACAAGTCCTCTTCCCGGCAGGATTTGCGATAGAGAAGAGGGGTAAAAAAAGCCTCATCCACCTCTCGTGCGGAGAAAATGACAGCGCTATTAAAATTGTCACCATAGACAAAGATGAACTCATGAAAACTTTGATTAAAACCAACAACTAGATCTTTTCTAAGATCATTCAATCTCGCAACAAAGAGGGAGCAATGGAACCTATACCCCTGCATCTCAAAGAACTCAGCTGGATTCAGTCGATCCAAGATGCGATCAGAGGTCCTGTTTTGGATCGATTTTTTGTCGGAATGAATTCGCTCGATTCTGCTGGGTTTGCTTTTCTTGTCGTCACTGTCGTTTGGTATTTGATCAATCGGCGGATCGGAATCAAGCTTCTCTACATCCTCATCCTCAGTGCAGTGATCAATAGGACTCTAAAATTACACCTCGATTTCCCCCGCCCTTGCCATTTGATCGCCCCGCTCGGGCTTCTCTGTCCTAGCTCTCCCGGCCTTCCAAGTGGGGCAGCCCAAACAGCGATCCTTTACGCAGGTGTCCTGTTTTTGGAATGTAGAAAGTGGCTCTATAGGGTGCTGGGGATTGCGTTTGCACTTCTTCTTTGTTTTTCGAGAATTTATCTCGGTGTCCATTTCTTTACCGATGTTTTGGCTGGTATTATCATCGGTGCGTTACTTCTTTGTGTCTATAAATTCATCTTTCCGGTTTTAGAAAAAAACTGGAAAAAATATGCACTGCTATTTCCGATTGTCCTCTTAGCCATTGGGCAAAGATCTGCTCTTTTTCAAAGTATATTAATCACAGGGGTTGTGTTGGGCCTTTTATGTGGAGAGCGATTCAATCCATTGCAGGGACATCGTTGGGTCCGGTGCTTCCTAGTTCTGCTAGGAGGGGCTCTATGCTTGAAAGCCGCCTCAATTTGGCCCCAGTATCAAGCCCTCTTTGCGTTAATAGCAGGATTTTGGCTCAGTTTATTAGGATGTTGGGTAGTTGATCGGTTTATCGGAGGAGAGAGGAGATTATGATTAAACGATTTTGGTTTTTCAGCTTGATAGTTTTACAAGGCGTTCTATGTAGCGGAGATGGTAATTATGCCATTGCGATCGGTGAAACGGATAGAGAACGGCTCATTATTTTGAATGAGATCTACAATCCAGGGACAGAAGCATTTTTGAAAAGCCTTCCAATTAAGGAGGGGAGTAAGGTCCTAGATATAGGTTGCGGGATAGGACTTGTTAGCCAGAAAATCGCCTCACTTGTTGGAGCCACCGGCTCTGTCCTTGCCTGTGATTTGCATGAAGAGCAACTTGAAATTGCGAAATCCCTCCTTCCTCCCAAAGGGATAGAAAACTTGCAATTCAGAAAGTTGTCTGCCTACCAAATTGCATCTCTAAAGGAAGAATTCGATGTAGTCTACATCCGTCTTTTACTCGTCCACCTTCCAAATCCAGAGAGAGTGATCGCCGAAGCAAAAAAAATCCTCAAACCTGGTGGCCATCTAATCATAGAGGATTTTACTAGCAATGCTTCCATGTACAGCACCCCGCGTTGTAGGGGAATGGAAATATTGCAATATTTGGATCAGCTCCAGTTTGAAGTTCAAGGCTCTGATGACACCTATTTTTCTCGTCTACCCGCCCTTCTTGAACAAGAGGGGTTCCAAGTTATTAAGACACAAAAAAATCACCCTCGCCTCAATTCTTCAAGACAGCGAAGAGAGCTGACCCTCCATCTGCCAGTGCTCAAAGAATCTCTGAAAATTGCTGGAAAAATAACAGAAGAAGAGAGCATGGAAATGATCCCCTTTCTTGAACAACTGGAAGCGGATCTATCCATCGAAGTATTTAGCTATGAAATGGGTCAAATCCATGCTCAAAGTATCCTGTAAAGCCCTTTAAAGTTTGCCTAAAAACATTTTTTTTTAAAATGCTTCTCGAAAATTTAGTCTAGGGGTACACGATGAGGGCGATTATATTTTTTTGCGCTTTGGTTTGTCTTGGTCAACTAAAAGCGGTTCCGTTTATTTTTACATCACCTGAAAATATTTCTAGTCCAGCTGCTCAATCTTCTGAACAAAAGATGGTTGTTACGACAACCGGGGAGTTTGTGGCTGCATGGATTGAAGGCGGACTTATTACCGTCCGAATCCGCTCTACAGGAGGGGTGTGAGGAGCCCCGGTACAACTCGGGAGTAATTGTTCATCACTGCAACTCGGCATCGACTCGCAGAATAGTGTGACAGTACTTTGGTTAGACGGAACAAGAGTGAGAACGGCGTATAAACCATCAGGCGGGAGTTTTGGCTCACCTGAATACTTGTCGACATCTGGAGCTTCTGCACCTTCTTTAAAAATAGATCCGGTCACAGGAGATGCTCTTGCAGCATGGATCCAAAGTGGCAATATATTGACAAAAAGTAAGCCATTAAATTTGATCTGGTCGATCCTTGCAGAGACACTAACTGGTCATACTCCAAGCAAGGTGATACTCGCTGCATACAATAGCGATGATATTGTAATGTGGGAGGGAATATCTGGGGGAAAGAATGTAATCTATGCTGCGACAAAAGTTTTTGGTCTTCTATGGGGTGCCCCACAAATTATTTCGGATACTCAATATAACGCAATGCAACTCAATAGTGCATTCAATGGGTCTGGGGATCTTGCTGCAACATGGTTTCGATATGAAGATGCCAAAGGAAATAATGTACAAGGAGTTTCACCCGTTCTTCTGATAAGACCTTCCGGTTCCGGATTTGGGGCGCCAATCTCATTAGGAGAGTCTGGGATGGTATCACCTTCGTTTCTCCGTTCAGAGGTCATGTTCGATTCAAGAAATAATATTTTCCTCGCATACACCAATTCAATCTATGTGGATTACTTCCAGCTTTTTGGGGCTCTTTTTTCACCTGAAGGAGAACTCCTATATGCAGATAAAATCACCAATCCGAATCTCTACCTATTAAGTTTTAGTTTATTAGTCGATACCAATGATAATTTCCATATTTCATATATGTTTTATGATGAGTACACCAATGACATGAGGGTATACCTGAAAAGTGCAGCTTCTCCTGCTATATGGGCTCCTATTTGGATAATTCAGGATGTAGTATCTACAGGCCCTGTTGATGGATTTCCGGATATGGTATCATATGAGACAGCAAGCGAAATTACCCTTGGCATTACTTGGGTAAGTAATCAAGGAGGCAATAATCTGGTTTATTCATCCGTGGGTACCCGAGATAAAGTCCTTCCTGTAACAGGTTTAAGTGGGCAGCAATTAACAAATCAGTTTGGAATCTTTGATGAGACGATCAATGAGCTAACTTGGACAGATAGCGGCACATCCGATATCATTCACAATGTAATTCAACGCAACAATGCAGTAATCGGCGAAGCATATTCCGGGGAAGAGGTTTACATAGTTCACAACCAATTCCCAGAAGCGTCTGCAAGTTATACAGTATATGCAGTCGATAAGAACGGGCTTGCTAGCTCAAAGGAATCAACAAATGTTCCCTAGAACTTAACCCAAATGGGCAATCAGACCAGCAATCCCGATCAAAATCAAGTAGATCGCAACGATGTAGTTTAGGATCGCTGGGAAGATCAGAACGCAAATTCCTCCAATAATAGATAGAATTGGAATTAATAGTGGGTGTAGTAACATATAGTTTCTCCTTATTTTCTTTTCTTTTTCTTAGCTGTTCCAAGAATTAATAGCAATAGCCCTCCGACAACGAGAACCCCGCTTCCAATAAAACAGAGGCGAATCGGCTCTTTGTACTGATCAACTTTTCGGTAGGCTTGATCCTTTGCAGCATCAACAATTGGATCCGGAAGCTCCTTGATGATCGGCGCTTGCGGCAAGATTCCTTCTACAGCCTGAATTTTTTTACGGGCTGCTTGCATCTCCCCCTTTCCGTGCTGGCAATAAAAATAGAGTCCAATCCCTGCCAAAATGGCAATTATTCCAAAAATACGTTTCCCATTCATGAGGATCTCCTGTAAAATAGCGGTTAGCTTCAAAATAACACTTTACTAATTAGATGCAAGGATTCAATTGAGGTGCGGAATGAAAAAAATCAAGCTAATAGAGGAGTTTAAAGCCTTTGCTCTCAAGGGTAACATGGTTGATTTGGCCATCGGTATCATCATAGGTTCTGCGTTTAATAAGGTGATCAGCTCTCTTGTGAGCGATATCATTATGCCTCCTTTAGGATTTCTGATCGGGGGAGTCGACTTTAGCGATTTTAGCATCCCAATGAAGTTTCCTGGATCGGCGAAAGATCCCGTCCTATGGAATATTGGAGCCTTCTTTAGTACGATCCTTGATTTCTTCATCATTGCATGGGCGATCTTTGTTGTGGTGAAGTTTATGAACCGGTTGAAGGGGAGACCGGTAAAGGGAGAATCGAAAAATACCCTTTGCAAATCTTGCCTGATGTCTATTCCCAAAAAAGCAACAAAATGCGCCTTTTGCACATCTGATCAATAAAGTTTCAATTGCAATTCAGGAATGTTCTGCATATACAGGGGAATATGGCTAGATTAAAGCAATATTGGATCAATATCAAGACCAGCTACTGGTTTATTCCTGCACTCATCAACATCTCTTTGGTATTCGTTGCGATGCTAGTCATTGAACTAGACCATCGTCTAGCAGCTGCAAAGCAGTCTGTCGGGGGAAAAATATTCTCGTACCAACAAGAATCGGCGCGGACATTCTTAGGAACTATTGCGGGTTCTATGATGACAATCGCTGGGGTCGTTTTTTCTATCACCATACTCGTCCTTGCACAAACCGCAGGCCAATATAGCTCTCGGGTTCTCAGAAACTTCATGAGACGAAAATCCAATCAAATCATTCTTGGTGTTTTTGTTGGGATCTTCATTTTTTGCTTATTTTTAATCACCAACCTCCACCCTACAGATAATGGTCTTACTGTCCTTTCTGGTTTTTTTCTCGCAATCGTAGGTGTCGGCTTCCTGATCTACTTCATCCACCAAACTTCTATCTCCATCCAAGCCTCAGAAATCATCAGCAGTGTTTATGAGGAAACCATTGAGGGAATCGAAAAAATGTATCCAGACTCCTACAAAAAAAAGGGAGAGGAGCCGTTAAAATTCAAAAAAAACGTTTCGGTTCCCTCAAAAGAAACAGGCTATCTACAGGCAATTGATTCCCAAGCCCTCTTGCAACTAGCTATCGACTATAACACCCACATCTCATTGAACAAGAAAGTGGGAGAGTTTGTCGCTAAAGGGGAGATCGTCTCGTTCATTGGGAAAGATCTTTTAAAAGATGAAAACTTCACCTACTATTTTTTTCGCTCTTTAATCATTGGAAAAAATCGTTCGGCCGAACAGGATGTTTCCTTCGGGGTCCAGCAAGTAGTAGACATTGCGCTCCGGGGATTATCACCAGGCATAAATGATCTAAGCACTGCCCAAACTGCCATTGATTACCTTGGGAGTATCTACATTGCTCTTGCAAACCGAGATCTTGGAAATACACTCTTTTTCCATGAAAACAATCCAATCCTATACATTCCTGTCTCCTCTTTCGGTGACTTGATTGACATGGGACTTAGTGCGATTTGCTCAAATGCTAAGGGACAGCCGACAATCCAAAATAGCATCAACAAAACGATTCAAATGATCAAAGCACAAACACTCGATCCCGAAAGAAAAGCGATCTTAGAAGGGTTTTCTTGCTCCCATCCCAAACTAGGAAAGTCTTAAAAAATAATTTCCCTTTACTATAAGGAGTTTATGAATAATCATACCTAGGACTTACCCCTTATTTATCTTAGAAGGGGGTTGCAGAACCTTTCAGTTTTATTCAAAAATGCGTTTAACCAAATGAAATGGCCCTGGACCAAAAAGAAAAAAGCTAGAATCACTCTTCGCCCAAAAGGGGATCTATACAATCTCGAAGAAATCTATCATCAAATCAATAGGGACTACTTTGACTCTCAGGTTGATGCTAAAATAACCTGGTTTGGAAGGGGAGTCCGCACTCCAAAATCTTCTATGACCTTCGGTTCCTACAATCACCAACTCAAACTCATCAAAATCAACCGCCTTCTCGATTCTGAGGCCTACCCGGAGTTTTTTGTCCGATATATTGTCTACCATGAGATGCTCCATAATATTCTCCCTCCAAGAAGGGGAAGTAGGGGACGAAGAGATATCCATCATTCTGACTTCAAAGAAAGAGAAAAAGCCTTTGAAGAGTTTCATCAGGCCAAGGAATTTATAAAAGAGTGGAGAAAGCTCCACTTCGAAACTTGTCGGTAAACACAAGCCAGATTAGACTCAAGAGCAAATGAATAGAATATTCTCCCTTCTTTTTCTCCTTTTTGCCCTACCCCTATTTGGGAAGGGAGACATCGGGAAAATCTATACCAATGCTGAGGCCAACAACTATCTCTTTCCTCTAGACAAAGAAGAGAAAAAACATCTGCTCATTGAAGTCCCGGATCATTTCAAATACGCCTACTACGAGGCCAAACCGGCCCAAATAATCCTCCAATTCATCCCCAAGTCAGAAAAGCTCAAAAAGTGGTCTGAAATCATCACCATATGGGTGTTCCCGCCTGTAGATCAGTTTGAAAAGGCGATTGAAACAGTGAGCGATCGAATCGCAGATAAAGCCGGAGAAAAACTCCAATTTCTCTCTGATGAAGATTTTAAAACTGTCGAATACCTCTATGAAATTCCCGATACCCGGGGTAAAAATCAAAGCAAAGAGGCTCATCACTGGAAAGGGTATCATGGAGAAGAGGCGCTTTATATCATCCAGTATGGGTTTCGATTTGAAGCAGAGACTTTAGAAAAAGAGCACGCTCGTCTAAAGAAAAAAGCCTCCTCCTTCATCAATAGGCTCCGGATCGTCAAGTAGTCGCTGTCAGAACAAGTCCACAGTGGTCTGAAAGAGCCTGGTATGGCTTTTCGTTATCATACATCGGAACTTGATCGACCTTTAAATTTAGCCCATCGTGGGGCCCTTTTGCGAGCAGTGCATAATCGATCATCTCCCACCGTTTTTTAGGAAGTGGATTGCCGAGGGTGTGGGCAGTAATCACATCTGTACAAGTAGAAGAAGCTTCATCCAGTCTTGGGTGTTTTTTGAAATAGGGGTCATGAAAGTGCTTGCCTACCCCCATTTCTTCGTAGTTATTTCCAATGCTTCGATCGAGATTGAAATCTCCAAGCAAAAAACAGGGCTTGTCATGCTTGAACTTCTCCACCTCCTGCAAAATCAGTCCAAACTGCTCCTTCCTCTTATTTTTCCCTTCTTCTGTGTCTCCAAATTCCATATGTGTAGTTACAACATAGCTTTTGGGGGTCTCTATCCAAAATGCTCCCCGATAAATCCCGAGCTGGTTTGGGAAAGGGATAAACCCTGAGCGAAGGACCCGATACTTTGATGCAACAAATAATCCACTCTCCATGAGGGGCGGATTGGGTCCTATCCTTGTAAAAAAGTGGGCATAGCTCCCTTTGAGTCTCTGATATAAACTGAAGGCCGAGTCAAAAGCCATCTCCTGCATCACAAGTACGTCCGGGTCTTGCTTCAGTAGCTCTTTTGCCATCATATCCATCCGACTACTAGGAGGACGCATCCCACCAAGGGGAATGGGCAAACCACCCCAGAGCATACAAGCATTGAGTGTCATCAAACGAGAAGCTCCTCCCTCTCCTTTTTCTGGTGCAAAACCCTTAAAATAGGTAAACGACTTTTGTCTCACAACATCTGCAATCTTCCCCAGGGTTGCTCCTACGAGGGCAAGACCCACAGTAACAGGTGCTGACACGACTCCAATCACTGCAACAAAAAGCCTCCAGATTCTCTCAAGAGCTCCAGAAGAAAAATTCCCTTCTATTCCTGGACGTATAGGGGTTGCAAAAACCCGAATCAGGGGTTTTGAAATTTCATGAGCTGGTTTAGCAAGAAAAAGCCCAGTAAGCTCTAGCCCTGTAGCTAGATTCGATCGAACTCGATCCTGTGACCAATATGGCTGGCTTTCAGAGCTTGAAATCGCAATAGACATAGGATCCCTCCCTTCAAATAATCAATTCTATATTGGAGTAAGAATTTCTTGCACTCATCCTTACTATTCCGATATGCTCCGCTCTTTAAATCCGGAGGGAATACGATGAAAAAACTGATCTTATTAGGGATGATTGCCACAGCCTCTTTGTGTTTTGGTGATGCGGACTGTGAGCCAGGCGAACCTTGCTGCTCGGGTTGTATTGTAGAAGGGAGAATCCCCAAAGACAACATGCGCTACGACACCTTCGTTCAAGCGCTTGACCTCATCAAAGAAAGAAACCTGCAAACCCTTGTTGAGACGGGAACCTCTAGATCGGGATTGGAGTGGTGTGCAAGTGACGGATGTTCAACAATCATCTTCTCAGATTACCTAGAAGAATTTTCCGGTACCCTTTATTCGGTAGATATTAATCGAGAAGCGATTACAAAAGCGCAAAGTGTTCTCATCGAAGAAGAGGCTGAATCAGACATCGTTTTTATCGAAAGCGATTCGATAACATTCCTCGAAGAGTTCAACCACCCAATCGATTTTTTGTATTTAGATAGCTATGATTTTGAATGCGGCAATCCTGAGCCATCTCAACAGCACCACCTAAGAGAAATTGAAGCCGCCTATCCCCATCTCCATGAAAATAGCGTCGTCATGATCGATGATTGTGAACTTCCTCACGGGGGCAAGGGAAAGTATGTGATCCCATTTCTCCTTGAAAGGGGCTGGAGGGTAATTGCAAACAAATATCAGGTTCTATTAGTTAGAAGTTAAACTTCCATCTACAGAACTCATCGAGAACAATAATTTCATTTCGATAGAGCGGCTGCGACAAGATATCTTGGCAGCTGCTGGACTTAGGACAACACCCAAAGGGGAAATAGAGGGCGATTTGTCC
Source organism: uncultured bacterium (assembly GCA_964352505.1). GTDB lineage: Bacteria > Chlamydiota > Chlamydiia > Chlamydiales > Rhabdochlamydiaceae > Sacchariniichlamydia. Next base: position 2,611 of record CAYGSB010000010.1, on the reverse strand, counting down.
CTGGACCCGTGTTCCATAGACATTATCCCAGCTCACAAACCCCTCTAGCCGAAAATTGCGTGTATACTCCAAATAGGCACGAAACTTTCCTCCAGCCGGCTTTCGGCAAACATCTCCACCAAAATAGTAGGGACCAATCCCGGCAAAAAGTTTAAAACACTCGGTACGAAAAAAATAGTGGCCGAGCTCAGCACTCATCCCTGTAAGGGCCGACTGATATCGATCTCTGATCACAAAATATCCACCTGGATACTGAAAGTCGCAGTGCTGCAAGACATGCTCTCTTTTGATCGGAATATAGCCATTGATTCGCAAATCCCAACAACACCCGAGAAGTTCAAGGCCAATCCCAGTCTGCGTAAAATGGACCTCTCTTCCGCAGCTCGATCGATAATCGAAAAAGGCATTTACTCCCCATATTCTACCTGGCATGCAACAGGGGAGGTAACGAAATCCAAAACCCGTGTTAGCAGCCCATTCATTGTTATTGAAATAATGGACTTGCAAGTCAACAAAAGGCCAAATGGACCTAGGTCCACAAAAAGGAAAATATAAAAGCTCTCCCGTCGTGTATCCATACCGATACCCCACCCCTTCGCTCTCAATATGGCGGATCGAAAACGTCGTACATACACGAATCATCTCCTCATCTACGCAAAACCTAAGATAGTTTTCTGGACGTTCTGAAACCTGCTTAACCTCTTCGGGATAGACAACACTATTTGCCGAAATAAAAAAAATAAGCAAAGTAACTGAAAGTGGACAGTAAATAGTGGAGAATACTCTCCTAAATGTAGACCAACTTCGCAACTTCTTCAAAAATCCATAGGTTAAAACTTTTACGAATATATAGTGGAAATGTATTTTAAAAAGAACCTTTAACGAAGGAGATTTTCAAAGGGTGAATTTTGAAAGTCCGACGGAGAGACTTTAAGATATTTTAAGGAAACGGAAGCGCACAACTTTGACTATGAATAGTCTTTTCACGACCCCGAATCGTACAAGATTTTAGGAGAACGAAATATTCCCTAGAAGGGTGTTTTTTTTCTTAAGTTCAATGCGGAGTAATAAAAGCTCATGTTTTTTTTCTCTTTTCTATTAAATAGTCTGAGCTTTCTTCCATCTTTTTATTATTCGGTTTTCTTAAACGGGAAATAAGATCGGGGACGAATCTTTCAATTGCTTTTTCTCTATCTTCTGTCTCATAGCCGTGTCTAAGCCAAGCTTTAACAACATCATTTGGAATACTAGCATTTTCAAAACAAATTTTTTCTAGATCTCTATCAAAACGCAAATTCCCCTTGAATCGATTGACATATTTATTAATCCTCAATTCATTTCTGCAGATCCTCTTTTGCATAGCGTCACTTTCCAATATTGGTTGATAAGGAAAGCAAGAAAACCCTTTCGACAGTGCAGGTTTAAAGATCATTTTGGTTAAACTTGTGATGGTTTTTTGTTTTGGTTCGGGAGTAAGAGTTGTCATTTCAGAAATCAATTTTTTTCTAGGGACAAAATCAATGTCATATGCATTAAAACAATCTGAAGTTAAAAAGATTGCTGAAGCATCGGTATTTTTTTTCAATAGGTCTGTAATTTTCCCTTCTTTGGTTGGAACTAGATACTCATCAACACCAAGAAAAACAAGCCATTCAGACTCTTTCGATGCCCAACATTTTATCGCATTTTCATAGGCAGTTGTTTGTATTCCCAGCGACCAGCTAAAAGGAAGCTCTTCGTATGGGTTACATTCATGACTTGGCCAGTTGATTAGAGTAACTACTTCATCTTTTATATAAGGTTCGAGAACTTTTTCGAATTCATCATCGCTTTCATTATTGTATAGGTAGAAATGTTCTACTCCAATAAGAAGGTGATACTCTAGCCACTCCGCAAGGTATTTCTCTTCATTTGTGAAGAGGGAGCAGATCGATAGACAGTGTTTTTTTACCTCTTCCTGGTGTTCATTCATTTTCTGTTTATTTTTTTCTAAATTGAGATTTGCAAATAAAGAAGAGTAAAAAAATAATATGAAGCAAAAATAATATACCATAATAAATCCCTATCTTACCTTGATAATTGTCATATATGCAGCTGGTCCAGCTCCAGATTGTTGGTCATCAATCGAAATTGTCCCACCTGATACGTTTCTCAGCTGCAAGGTAGTGGGGTTTGTTGTTATTTCAATGATAATTGTTGCACTGATCATGACGTCATTCGTGACTATTCCCTCTACCCTATTTTGTAAAACACCTGTTGCTCCATTGATCGCAATTTCGAAGACAGCATTGTTGCTAGTGGGTGAAATACCAAACGTCACTTGGTAAAAGCCTGTTGCATTGACGGTCAGAGTTGGTGAGGAGTATGACAAGTTTGTCCCTGGGGGAGTTTGTGATAATGCATTGAATGGAACGTTGGCATTATTAGCAATGTTTGTTCCTCCAGCCCCGATGAAATATAAATAACCAAAATCTTGGGATACGGAACCCTGTGGTCCGGTTGGCCCAGTAGGCCCGGTTGGTCCGGTAGCCCCAATAGCCCCAGTAGGCCCAGTAGTTCCAGTAGTTCCAGTAGCCCCCGTTGGCCCTGTATTACCTGTCGCCCCGGTAGG
>CAYGSB010000009.1:0-111621 GCA_964352505.1 uncultured bacterium | reverse complement strand
TACGGGGGTGTACAGGCTTCGACTTGGCAATGGAACTTTAATGGCATGCAGAGGACGTCGGTTGGCCTCTTAAAAAAACTGACAAAACGATAATTGGCACTGATAAAGTTGTCAAAGGCGAATTTGCTCCTGTAGCAGATTTCGCTATGGCTGCTTAAGCTTAACCGTTTAAGCGCTTCGGTGACCTAAGGGGTATCAGGCTCCTTAGAATCACTGTCATCTTTCCTGGTATGGATCTTATCTATTCGGCCTTTTAGGGTAAGCTCCGAGACACCAAAGGGCGGGTTGCTTCCCAGTGGGGCGCCTTCCATCAGAAGCGACCGCTAAACTGAAGGCGATAAGCATGTAGTCATTGATGCTGAAGTTGGCTAAGGACGAGAGTTCGATTCTCTCCACCTCCAATCGACCAGCTCTTTCGAGCTGGTTTTTTGTTTAGTCATTTGCTAATAATGAGGGTGAAAGCCAACAGGAGACTTATGTTTCTCGATCTTATTGTTATGGAAATCCTTGAATGGACAATAAAAGGTCTAGCTCTGGGTGTTAACTGCATCATATGCTTATTTTCTCGAATTTTTAAAGGAACCAAATAACCTTACTTGGAAATTCCTCCAATCAAAAGTTCTGAATGCGTCTCTCCACCTCCAATCGAGCCGAGCAATAGCTCGGCTCTTTTCATGACAGATTTACCAGTGAGTAAATGGTTCTTTTTAATTAATTTAGTGGTTGTACAAGCTGTTGAAGATTTTGCTGAATGGTTTGCTCAACAAAGTTGCGATCAAAATCTGGACAAAATTTCGGATACGTACGATCAAGCCCATAAGACCATTTCTCTAAGAGAGCTTCATCATACTCTAACATTTCTTCAATGAGAAATTCGGTCGTATATTCACTCTCCGGATGAATCCCAACTCCCCCATCGTAAAGCTCTCCAAAAGGTAGTCTAATTAATATATGATCACAATCATCTTTAGTCTTTGTTAAAATAAAGCAGATGTGCACTTTATCCTCGAAAAGCTCATTCCATTTTTTTATGAAAATTTGAGAAAAGACACCACACGGTCCATGGTTAATACGTGGAATTGTTCCTTGAAAGCCGTATTCTGCATTGATCTCATCTTTAATTTTTTCCAATGCTTCTCTTGTTTTCTGATTCAATTTCTTCATGTGTTTATTTTAAGAAAAATATTCAAGTTTTTCCAATCAAAAGTTCTGAATGCGTCTCTCCACCTCCAAAAAGACCCGATTTTATCGGGTCTTTTTTTTATGGGTGGAGGAGTGAAAGAATCAGACTCGAGACCACTTAGCCAACTCTAAGTTGGAAAGAGGGGTAAAGACCATTGCTTGCAGAGCAAGAGACTTGAGGGTTGCTCCGTGAGAGCCCAGGGCCTTAAGTTACGGGAGATAAAGAGGCTATTGGGATATACGAGTTCGCTCGAATGATGAAAGTTTGAGAAGGGTCCCATAAACAGCGGAAAGAATCCAGAGGCTTCCACCATTTCTCTGAGGGAATCTGAATCGATTCACCCCCAAAATGAGTGTAGTTTCTGTACTTGTTATCGTTGATTTTTTTTGTTTCTCGGTACGAGTTATTCTTCTCTCCCTTATAAGCTTCTCTACCGTAGGGAAGATATTGTGGAGATGCAAAAAAATTCGATAGAAACAGGGAGACCTCAAAAAGGTAAATTTTCGAGGTTGTAGTAGCAAGAAAAGTAAGATTTTTGCAAATTTTTTGCAGCAAAGACAGAATCTGACGATAGCAGGCGACATCCAAACTTTTTTGCACTCAATGAGTACTTGACCCTACCCCTTCTCTAAAAACCGGGTATTTTTTGAGCCGTTTTTGATGGGTCAAAAATTCTGAACACTTCCCTCAATCACCTAGCCCTATCTTCAAAAATGAAAGCCTAGTCTTAAAGTCGGGAGAGCAAAAAACTCATTTGTATTTGGAGTAAAAATTGGTTCAATTCCTAGATCTGAAAATAAAGCTTTTCCCCAATAGCCAATTATTAAAGAGGCACTAATAGCTGAAAAAGGTGGGAATGGAGAAGCCATCGAGCTTACTCCTCCCCCAAAATACCAGGACTGAGTTTCTCCTATTGGAAATATCAAATTATACGTACATTTAATGAGCATCACTGTCAGAGAAGAAACGGAAATTTCATGTTGAGGATAAGGACCTATGAACCGAAGGCCAACTCCTAAGGTAGGCACTGTTCCCTGACCAAAAAAGAACCAATGAGCACCTCTTCGTTTAGTTAATTCTTGATTTGCATCAGAAGAGATATCTAAAGGCCCGTGCAGTTGCATTGCATTAGGATGCTCTAAATACGAGTTGTTTAAATCCCTAACGAGGGCTATTTCCCCTTTGTCAACAGATTCTACTGATGAAGTATTTGAGGCCTCTTCTTCGAGTGGGCCGTTAATTTCTTCAATTTTGAGATCCCTGTTTTCAGCAACAAGAGAGATTACCATTACACTATTTAAAATAATGAATGTTCTCATATTTATTCTCCTTTTGCTCAGCTAAAATCTTGCCCTCTTTCTAGCCATGAAAATTTTTCTCTTTAGAAAATATGATAGCAAAATAGAGGGATTTTCCCATTCGGAAGTTCTGAACACTTCCCTCAATCATCTATCCCTCTCTTCAAAAATGAAAGCCTAGCCGAAGTGTTGGAATTGGACCAAAAAAGAACATAATAGGATGCAAGTCTAATCCAAAATCAGCAAAAAGCGTTTTCCCCCAATAACCAATTGTTAAAGGGACGTAAGGAATGAGCGCATCTAAATTGTATTCACTGCAAAATACCCCGAGGCCTATCCCAGCGTACCAGTGCTTTTCAGAGCTAAAATAGATCATACTATTAATAGAAGCGGATGCAAACCAGGGGCTAAGAGACAGATCACATTCATAATTTATACGATCGTTTGAACTACGTATCCCAACACCCATACCCATCGGATGACCAAATACCAATACTCGATAGTCTCGTTGACTTTTTTCTATCTGTATCTGCTCAATTGTAATATGTTGTTCTAAAGCTGGGTCAATCCCCCATAAAATGGAGTCGGACCCTCGATCGACTTCTACATTTGCGAGGAGCAAAGTTGGGTTCCCCTCTTCATCTCCATATGCAACAGCACACAAAAAGGTAAGTAGAGTAAGATATAAACCATTTTTCATAGATTTCTCCTAAACATTCTGTCCTAGGAATATAAGAAAAAATCATTTTTTGATCAACAAATTCATTTTATGAACAAGAATGCACTGCCTGTAGAATCCACTAGGATGTTTTAGGAAGGGCTGGGAGCTGATTGTATGGTATTTCAGGGTCAAAACCATTCATATGTTGAAAATTCCTCCAAAAATGACCGCATTAACAGCATATGTTCACTTCGTCAACAGATCCTCTAGAAATGTTGAAATTTTAAAAAAAATCAACATACAGTTATACACTTAAAAGCACAGTTAATTGAATATGATTCTTAAATTCCTCCAATCAAAAGTTCTAAACGTGTCTCCACCTCCAAAAGGACCGGTTTCTGACCGATCCTTTTTTATTGGTTGTGGAGAGAATCGGGGTAGAGATTTTGGCTCAGGCGGTTCCTTTGGAGACTTTAGAGGACTTTCTGGAGGCGAATCCCAATCTAACCAGCTTGTAAACTTTTCATAGCTAAACTATTTCGAAATTGCTAACGTCACTCTTAAATTTTTTATTTTGAGTGAGAGCGGTATTATGAGTAAAGCTGTAGAAAACCTAATGAAAGCACAACAATTAGCTATGAGCACACGATCTAAAAAAGGTGGCTTTCCCTATCTTGCAGAAACTTTAAAAAGAGCTGGTATTACTCGAAATATTTGGAACCTCCCTTCATGCCAAAGTATTTATCTTACCAAATATGGTCCTGTAGTAAGTCAAAGCCCCCCGTTAGTAAGCACTATTGCCGATGTCCCCTCATTTGACCGAGAGGCTCTCCTAACAGTCCTTAGGATTGATCAAGCTGGGATGAGTTCCTTTACTGAGTTTCTGAAAGGTTCATGGGAAGCAGGCGTTGTTAGTTATGTTGTCGATTTTGAAAAGCGTCTAGTCACATACTATGGGGCTTTAAATGAATCATACTCTGAAAATTATCCTGCAATTGAACTAGATTAAATATATCCCACCAACTTCATTAAAAATCATCAAATATTTCTGAGCAAACTTTTGCCCCTCAAAAGTTCTCAATCTGTCCCTGCCCCTCCAATTAATTTCAATGCTTGGGTTTTACGACTGAGACCTTTTGTTTTTAGTGATGTACAACACAAAATTCACAGCGCAAAATTCCACTGCGCAAAGCCAAATTACGCACTATTTACGCACTTGACCGACTGAAACTGCATTAAAATTTGATTTTTCAATAGTAGCCACTATGACCTCCAACGGACTATTTAGCCATCGGGCTGCTGGCTAAAGCTAGGAGATTTTCACAAAAAACACTCTATTTTTGTGAAATTCGTGGCTTTGTGTTGCTAATTTCACAAAAACATGCTAGTTTTTGTGAAAAAAGAGATAAATTAAAATGCGTCATAGCGCCGAAGCGGCAATAAAAAATAGAATTACCGAGCATGGCCCTGGTTGGTGCTTTACACCATTTCATTTTTCGGATTTAGAAAACGACGCTTCTATTAGAAAGGCATTATCTCAACTTGAAAAACAAAAATTCATACGAAGACTAGCTCGAGGTATCTATGACTACCCAAAAAAACATGATATATTAGGCATTATTCCTCCTGATTTGAATGAAGTAGCCAAAGCAATTGCAGAAAAAGATGGGGTATTAATTCAGCCTGCAGGTGCCTATGCGGCAAATTTAGTAGGCCTTTCTACGCAAGTTCCTGGTCGAATTGTGTTACTAACTGAGGCTGCTTCCAGAAAAATCAAAATTGGCAATCAAGAAATCGTTTTCAAGAAGACTACAAAAAAAAACATGTTTTCTGCTGGAACTAGGGAGGGGCTATTGATTCAAGCTTTGAAAAATTTAGGAAAAGATCATATCGATCAAAAAGCACGTATACAAATTTCTAAATTCCTCAAAGACTCGCCCAAAGAGGAAATTAAAAAGAACATGAAATTCGCTCCAGCCTGGATACGAGCTCTTGTTTTTGAAATAATGGAGCTCAAGCCTAAACCATGAATGAAATCCATCTTTTAGCCCAAGACGAGCGAGAACTTTTTTTTCGAACAGCCGCTGATATCCAAAACATGCCTTTTGAAATTATCGAAAAAGACTTTTGGGTTGTATGGATTTTAGAAAGGTTGTTTTCGCTAGAAAAAGTGAAATTTCATCTCACCTTTAAAGGAGGGACTTCTCTTTCAAAAGTATATGGGTTGATCGATCGTTTTTCCGAAGATATTGATCTTTCCATCGAGCGAGACTTTTTTGGTTTTGGGGTTCCCAACAATCCCGAAAATGCACCATCAAAGAAAAAGCAAAACCTCATCATTGAAAACCTCTCCCAAGCTTGCGCAAACTATGTACAAAATGACCTGTTAAATGAGCTGACAAATGCGATTAGTACAAAGCTTGGAACCAACAAGGGATGGCAACTCCTTCCAGATTCAGACGACCCTGATTCCAAAACGTTATTATTTGAATACCAAAGCAAAAAATCAAATGCTGACTATATCCGACCCATTGTAAAAATAGAGGTTGGTGCAAGATCAGAACACTGGCCTGTCAGTGACCATATCATTCTTAGCTATACTAAAGAGGCTTTAAGGGAAAAAATCCACGAGCCGGAAACAAAGATTCGCGTACTGAATGTCGAGAGAACGTTTTGGGAGAAAGCAACTATCTTACACCAATATGTTCATTTGCCTGCAGCTAAAAGAATTCCTCCTCGCATTTCCAGACATTTCTATGATTTTTTCCGACTACTCAATTCTCCGATAAAGAAAAAAGCCCTTGAAGAATTAATCTTACTTCAAAGAGTAGCCCAGCACAAAAGCATTTATTTTGCATCAGGTTGGGCAAACTATGCTACTGCCAGGAAAGGAACTTTAAAACTTATTCCACCAACTCATGTTTTGAAAGAACTCCAAAAAGATTACGAGCAGATGGAGTCCATGATTTTCAGAGAGATCCCCTCATGGGAATTAATTCTAAAAACGATCGAGCAATTTGAAGAAGAGTTTAATTGCGTTACAAGATAGAACATTATGTCCCTTAAAACTCTTATAAGAAATTATCGCACTCAAGACATCCAAGCTCTCGCCAATATCTACTACAATACCATTCATCGAATCAATATTCATCGAAACAAGTGAACGGTTTCATTCATATTGACTTTTGGGAAATTGCTGAACTAAGACAGATAATCGAGAGAGTAAGAGGGCACTTTCTTTTTTTAACAAGAGAGTGGTTTTTATATTGATCTCCGTATAGAGACTGCAGCCATTCTTTCGAAAGGTATTGTGGACTATAAAGTTCGATGATGGTGCAGTATGGAAGTGGATTTTCATTGCTTTTCGAAACCTCTAATCGGTAGATATAAACAGCTCCTTTATCTGCGCAATGTTCATCCATCCAGCCCATCAGATGGGAAGATAGAGAGGCTTCACCAAAATAAACCGCCCTTTTCTCAATCTTCCATTCTTGCTCACGCAGGGCAATCCCGATAGATTTTCCGCTCATTATTTCTGAATGGACATCAGTTAAGGAAAGATCAACAGGTTGAAAAAAATCAACTACTGCTAAAGTTCGCATTATTTTTTTATTCTGATGTGTCGAATAGAGGTTGGCAATCCTACGTCCTCAAAAAGAGGTGTCATCAACGGATAAGGAATCTATTCCATAACTCCCAAAAAAATATTCTATCCGATCACTGTTGAGCTAATGATCTTTCAGAGATCCTGAAAAGCTTGAATTGATCTGGGTTTCTCCCAATCAAAAGCTCTAAATGCGTCTCTCCACCTTCAAATGAACCAGCCGAAAGTCTGCTCTTTTTTTCTTTTGGGGGTGGAGAGAATCTAAATGAATCTAAAAACCTGCTGTTTGTTAATGATTTAATCGCTGCCATGCTCTTACTTGCTCCGGAGTTCCCCCCAGTCCAGCCAAATGACTTTCATCCAATTGCTCCAGGTCTTCTATGACATCCTTCGTAAAAGCACTCTGAGAAGACTCCGGGATCAATTTATGAGCAGTTTCCTTGACATACCGACGTAATTCGATTCCCGTTAAGCTTTGCAATATACAAGGGTCCCCAATGCCGGGTTCGGTGTTGGTTTTGAGTGGTTCAGCCAGCCTAGTCGGTTCTGACTCTAGATCCAATCGTCTTTATACAACCATTTTTTGGCAATTTTCCGTACCTCGAAGACTCAGTAGTACCTATCGAACGATCCTAATCTAAAGTATCCGATGCAACATGGTAGTCTGGATCTTCTAGTACATTTGTTTCGATCAGATCCTTCGCTTTTTTCAGCAATAATCTACAATCGGGGCTTAAGTGGCGCAGGCACAAGTTTTTTCCAAAGGATCTATAACGCTGGGTGATGAATTGAATTGCTTCTATTGCAGAGTGATCCGTTACTCGAGAGTTGATGAAATCGATAATAATTTCTGCCGGGTCATTTTCAATCTCGAAGAGTGCTTTAAACTGGGATACAGAACCAAAAAATAACGGACCGTTGAGGTGATATTCTTTCGCTCCGTTTTCATTGACTCTTGTATTTGCATAAATGTTTTTAGCCGTTTCCCAAACAAAAACAAGAGCAGCGATGACGACTCCTGCGATTACGGCAATTGCCAAATTGGTGAATACAGTAACCGCAGTCACTATAACAATAACAAATGCATCGTGTTTTGGAATTTTCCGGATGAACTTGAAAGTAGCCCACTCGAAAGTTTCGATCACAACCATCATCATAACTCCAACGAGGGCAGCGAGTGGAATCATTTTAATCACAGACCAAAAAATGAGGATAAATAGGAGGAGGAAGACTCCAGCTACAATTCCAGATAATCTTCCCCGACCTCCAGAATTGATGTTAATCATACTTTGTCCGAGCATCGCACACCCTCCCATTCCCTGAAAAAAACCGGAAAGGACATTCGCTATCCCTTGTGCGATGCACTCTTTATTTGCTCTGCCTCTCGTATGGGTGATTTCATCAATCAACGACAAGGTCATTAAAGACTCTGATAAACCAATGATACAAAGTACAACAGCATAGGGAACGATGATTTTGAGGGCGGTTAAATCAAAAGGGATAGTTAGCCACGCAAACGATGGGAATCCAGCGGTTACAGTTTCTTTTCCCATCATATCACTGACTAGACGAGTGTCTAAGCCAAACACTTGGACGATCGCCGTAACGAAAATGATTGCGATCAGAGCGGCAGGGACTTTTTTTGTAAATCTTGGCAAAAAGTGGGTGATTCCCATGGCAATAACAATCAATCCGATCATTAGAGAGAGTGGATATCCTGTTAGCCAGTAGACCGAGCCTCCCTCAACGACTTTAAATTGCTCCAGCTGAGCGATAAAAATGACTATGGCTAAACCATTTACAAAGCCCACCATGACCGATTTGGGCAGAACCCGAATCAGCTTCCCTAAACGGAATAACCCTACAAGGACTTCAAAAATCCCGGTCAGCACAATGGTTGCAAACAGGTATTTAACCCCATATTGAATGATCAACGTGGCCACGACAACAGCCATTGCTCCTGTAGCACCTGAGATCATTCCAGGCCTTCCCCCAAGGACCGCTACGATCAAGCATAAGAAAAATGCTGAATAAAGCCCGACTAGAGGATCAAGGTTTGCCACTAAGGCAAAGGCAATGGCTTCTGGAATGAGGGCTAATGCAACAGTAAGGCCGCAGAAAAAATCGATACTCCATTTGCCCCCAAAAGGCATCAAAAAGCGTTTAGTTTTTTCTAATAGCATGCTCATAAATCACATCTGTTAATTAAAATTAGAGAGATTATCTTCTATGAAAGAGAAAAATTCCAGTGGAAATTCTGATAATTGTCTTTTTCTACTTTATTGACACCTTACAATCCACTCACTATATATAAGTCTGTGAATACGATCTTTAAAAGTCTTCTAAGCGGGTGGAGAATCATCATCTCTAGCCTGATTGTAACTCTATTATTATGGTTTACAACTCTCTCTGATTACAGTTTTATCCGCGAAGATCCATTTTTGTTTTTTTCCAAAATAGCAGCTCTCTGTGGGACGATCGGCATGTGCTGGACATTCATTCTATCGACCCGCTTTCGAATTTTTGAAATTCTTTTTTCAGGTCTAGATAAAGTCTACCATGCCCACCGGATAATAGGGATCGTCAGCTTCACCTTTATTTGCTTGCACCCCTTATTTCAATTTCTTAGATTTCTTCCTATTTGGCACCGGAGTATTCGGTTATTTTTCCTTACTAAACTAGGGCCGGTAGAGTTTGGGCTGCTTGCTTTTATTTTGTTTGTTATTCTGATTAGTTTGACTCTATGGATCAAACTCCCCTACCACATCTGGAAAAAAACACACGAATTTTTTATTTGTGTTCTTCTACTCGCATTGGTTCATATCATCTGGATAGACAAACAAATCCATCAATCGGTCCTTCTAAGTATTTGGGTTTATAGTTTTATAGCTTTGGCAATCGCTTCCTATATTTACATCAGATTTTTATATCGCCACCTTGGCCCTCGATTTGTTTACCGTATTTCCAGAATTGAAAAGCAGGGAAATATCTGGAACCTTGAATTCGAGCCTGCTCAAAAAAAAATCCTCTATAAGCCGGCACAATTTATTTATATTTCTTTTGATAATCCAAAAATCGGTGAAGAACCCCATCCCTATTCGGTTTCTTCTTCCCCTGATCAAAGACATTTACGAGTTTCAATCAAAGCGCTCGGGGATTACACCTCGCAACTTGATGTTTTAAAAGTAGGAGACAAGGCAACAATCTGGGGACCCTATGGAAATTTTTACGAAAAGTTTCTATACGAGACTAAAAAAGACGTAGTTATGATCGCGGGTGGAATTGGGATCACCCCCTTTTTAAGTATGTTGCACTTCGAAGCAAAGAATCACAGCAAAAGAAAAATCCACGTCTTTTACTGCGTTGAAAATCAAAAGAAGGCCTTTTTCCACGATGAGATTTCAAAACTAGCCAAAGCCAGTAGGTCAATAGACTATCACCTCTGGTGTGCAGATAAAAGCGGATTTATGGATCTTCAAGATGTGCAACAGACCATTGGGGAAAGTCTTAAAAAAAAGATCTATTTTCTATGCGGTCCTCTTCCAATGATGGAGTTCTTCATCGAAGAGCTGAATAAAGTTGGTGTAAAAAATAAGAACATCAGCTTTGAAGACTTTAACCTCTTAGACTAGCTAGAGCCCCAATGCTCTCAATTTGGAATAAATAAAAGCCCTTGCAAAGATCTCTCCAAAATATTATAAGTAATTTATTTCCAAACCAACAAGAGAGGTAATTATGAACACCATTTTAAAAAAAAGAGCATATAACATAATTACGTTATTTACACTCGTGGCATCAACCTCACTTTATGCAAAAGACAAAACTACAGGTGAAAAAGTTGATCAAACGATTAATAGGGTAGAAGAAGCCGTCGAATCAGCGAAAACCAGCGCAAAAGAAAAAGCCGGTGAGGCTAAGGATAAAGCTAAGGAAGCTGCTAGTGATGCCAAAGACAAAGCTGGAGAGGCTAAGGATAAAGCTAAGGAAGCTGCTAGCGACGCAAAAGACAAAGCTGGCGAGGCTAAGGATAAAGCAAAGAATAAAGCTAAATCAGGAATTGATAAACTCTAATATATTAAAATCATTCAGTTAAACAAATATTTACCCCTTCTGACAACGGCCCTCTTCTTCCCGAAAAGGGCCGTTTTCATTTAATCGAGACGATACACCAATGTCCCAATCCATAGAACCAATAGTAGGTAATAGGTAGACCACCCTTTTGCCGGCGGGAAAAACCGTGAAAGCCATCGAAAGTGTTTGGTATACCACTTCTCCCCAAACCAGACGACTAGATTGCATCCGATGCTGTCGAGCAATAAGAGATAAAAAATCACCTTTTCAATCATAATAAAAACACCCCTAAAAATCAGTTCTTCTAATATTTAGTTAATCGATTGATGAGTTTTGGCCAATCAAAATCGACACCTTTAGTGGTTGTATTTGATTCCAATCATCCCTCTGGGTAAACTTATCCCGTGGCCCCGCTTATTCATTGTCAAAACCTAACTAAGTCATTTGGATCAAGGGAGTTATTCTCCGATCTTTCGATCAGCATTTTCCCCAAGGATCGGATCGGTCTCATTGGTCCCAATGGCTCGGGAAAGTCGACTTTGCTCAAAATTATAGCAGGGATTGAAGTTGCCGATTCCGGTGAAATGGCGATGAACCGGGGACTTAAAATAGCCTATGTTCCCCAAACATCAACTTTCCCAGACAAGACCCCTGAGGAGATCCTTTTTGAAACGCTTAAACCAGAGAAAATGCTCCCTGAGTATGAGAAGGATGTTCTTGTCCAAACCTGGCTGAGCAAGCTCGGTTTCCAAGATGACGGGAGGTCGGCAGCTTTACTATCTGGGGGCTGGAAAAAGCGTCTTTCTCTCGCTAAAGAGCTTATCACTACCCCCGACCTACTCCTGTTGGATGAACCGACAAACCATCTCGATCTTGATGGGGTCCTATGGCTTGAAAAATTTTTAGTCCGTGAAGCCCCTACCTACCTTCTTGTGAGCCATGACCGGTACTTCCTTCAAAACACAACAGATAGAATTATTGAAGTCGACACTTCCTATCCAAATGGGATTTTTTCCGTAGATGCCACCTATTCTACATTCCTCGAGCACAAAGAGACCTTTCTGAAGGGGCAGCTTGAAACACAGCGATCTCTAGCCTCGAAGGCAAGGAAAGAAGAAGAGTGGCTACGGAAATCGCCAAAAGCCAGGACAACGAAGTCCAAAGCGCGAATTGAGGATGCCCATGAGCTCTTTGAAGAGCTCTCACAGGTAAAAAAGCGGAATAAGAAGGAAAGAGCAGAGATCGATTTTACAGCCTCTGAGCGAGAAACTAAGAAACTTCTGATCGCAAAAAATATCACCAAAAACATGGGTGACCGGCCCCTTTTTCAACACCTCGATTTCACCCTTTCTCCCGGAACTAGAATGGGGCTCATGGGCTCGAATGGATCGGGGAAAACAACGCTTTTACGCCTCATCGCTGATGAACTTTCCCCCGATCAAGGGACGATGAAAAGAGCTGATGATCTCAAGATAGTCTATTTTGACCAACACCGAGCCCAACTCCCCGATAATTTAACGCTAAAGCAAGCTCTGGCTCCCAATGGTGACCACGTGATCTACCGAGGAAAGCCCATCCATGTGAGCGGCTGGTGTAAACGATTCCTTTTTACTCCTGATCTACTTGATCTCCCCATTGGGAAGCTCTCGGGTGGTGAGCGGGCACGAATTGCCATTGCCCACTTGATGCTTCAACCTGCTGACTTGCTCCTTTTGGACGAGCCAACGAATGATCTCGATATTTCCACTTTAGAAATTTTAGAAGAAAGCCTCCTGGACTTTTCCGGCGCTGTGGTACTCATCACGCATGACAGATATATGCTCGATAGGATTTGTAACACCTTTCTTTCTCTTGGCAACCTTGAGTGTACTGACCTCTATTCAACCTACGCTCAATGGGAATCTGCAGCGCTAAGAACATCTCAAACCAATAAACCAAAAGAAAAAAAAGGGCCTGCTCCAACAGCAAGTCGTCCCAAGCTGACGAATCAAGAAAATAGAGAATACAAAGAAATCGAAAAAAAAATTGCTAAACTTGAAGACAAAGTTCGCAAGCTGAGCCACCTGCTTGAAGACCCCGCAGTTACTGATGATCCAGGAAGACTTCAAGAGACCTGCACGGCCATCTCAATAGGAGAAACTGAGATTGAACAGCTGTATCTCCGCTTTCTTGAGCTCGATCAAAAATACCACGCATCTTGAAGTGAGATAGGCGTAGAAGCCCAATGTTCAAACAATTGGGAAACCCTTATTTTGAAGTGGTATTCAGTGTTTTACCCTCTGAGGGTATGTCTAGGGCTTTTTTCATCCTTAATTGTTTTAGCGTTTCTCTTGCGTAGGCGCAGGCTTGCCTCTCTTGCGTTCTATCGCATCCCAAACGATTGCAGTGCATATGAAGGAGGCTGGCATAGACTTTTAATTTGCTTACCCTGGTTTTTTTTTCAAGGGACTTAACCATATACTGCTGAATCGGACGCATAAATTGGATAGACTCACTTAGAATGTTATGCACTCCAGCCCCTTTCATCAATTTTTCTTTATGTGCACGAAATCCTGCAATTGATTCTTTATGTTTATCTCCCGTATGAAGGAGGTCAGTTTTTTCAGACTCATCAAGAGAAAACCCCTCAAGAAAAGCCAGAATGCTTAAGGTGTTGTTCACGACATGGGAATCTTTTTCACTTATGGTTTGAAAAGCTTCAATTTGTTGACAGCAGCAAGCGGAATCCGCACAGAAAAGAGCCTCTGCAACCTCTAAACAATCAAGCCCCCCATATCGCTCGATCTCCCGTTCGTAAGAAAAGGCCAATACATCATTGATGTATCGTTTTTCTAACCAATTTTCAGCGGATTTTCTAATCCGATCGATTATTTCACCAAAGAGATCTGGTGAAGTAGAGCGAACTCTAAACCGAATGTGAAATTCAGGATCAAAATATCGAATAAAAAACCACCCGACAACCCCTTCAATCTCAGAGAGAGCTTTACCCAGTTTCTGCAGGTGATGAATAACAAAGGAGTCGACTTCCTTTTCTCCCAAGTAAAACTTATAGGAGATCCACTCTGAACCAGGTATTTTCATCCGATCTTTCACGGAAATAGATTCAAACGCCGGAGCTGGACTGGGTGCTGGTTTTCTATATTTTGGATTTTTAAGGAGCGGAAAGACGACTTCAGACAAGTGATTGCCTCGAGTCGTTTTACACCATTTAGAGGAAAGATACTCTGTGAATATAATTGTTTCTTTATGAGAGAGTTTTTTCACAAGTTCTTCGATTTGCGCGGGGTGCTCGCGATCGATTAATAAATTCATATCCCTATGGACGAGCATACATTGCCTGGGAAGTCTCCTTTTGACTGCCCAAGCAGAAAAAGCCTGAGTCAATTGTCCTTTAGACATCCCTTTGAAAAGACTCCCATGAATTTTCCATGTCGCTGGGGAGAGGATTGTTTTTTTATACCGAATACGAGGAAGAAATTCTGCGTCTTGGCTGAAAGAACCCCAGAGGTCAGTTTCTATCCTCCAGCTACTTGCCAATGTAACGCTGCGGATGAATTGGATTGGCTTGGGCATGACATCATTCCGAAGTAGGTTTCCCGAGCATCCATTAAGGCGCATTCCCCCTTCTTTGGTTGTCAAATATAAGCCTTCAAAATCAGCCCCGACATAAATGTCTTCAAGGGACAAGACTCCCCTTTCCTTTTTTCTTTCACTTAGGTCAAGCCGATAACGGCGCATACAGGGCATTGAAGAAACATTTGCATGGCTTCCATCGATTGGCCAGGACGAAGTTTCAACAAAAAAAGCTCCCCGATCAAGATCTTCTTCTGTTTCATAAAATGATCGAATTTGGGATGTGACAGTATCGGAAAAAAGATGAGAAAACCGCCCCAGAGAGCTTCCTCCTTGTGAAGTACAAAACCCGGCTATCAGGAGAAAATTTCCCTCGTCAATCTCTTTTTGTGAATCGGCAATTACCCGGCAAAAGAGGTCTGTAGAGGGTAAAGCCTCGGACATCTGCGGATTATCCCTATTTGAGGTGCTTTTCAATTTCTCAACGATTTCATCCGTCAGGATAATTTCTGGGGATATTTCCCCAATCTGATCATACCACTGCCCACGAAGCCACTTTTCTAAATGATTCGGTGATGGGGATAAGGAGGAGGGCTCTGGGACTTCATTGATCATCTCGAGGAGGGGAACAGTTCGCTCCATTCCATATTTTTGCAAAAATTTGGTGTGATACGGTCGCAATTGCTCTTTCGGAGAGTTTTTCGGTGTGAGCTTCCAAAGTAAAGAAGCCGCTTGAGCAGCTTCTAGATGTACGAGCTTAGAAAGGGTAAAATTCGTTTCCTCAAGGTATGAATCTACTTGAATTTGGGGAGTTGTCTCTATACAAGATTCCATTACATCGTAGATTTGTCTAAGAGGGTCTTCCCCTTCCCCAATCGAAGTGTTGTTATATGCATCAATAGCTGGGATAAGAGGCTTTAGGTACTCCTGATTTGGAAATTTTCCTGATCCATCTCTAAAGGGAGAGGAAGAAAGGAGCGAGGGAAGAGGTGATGGCAAAAGGAATTGCTCTTTGAAGAGCTCATTTATGACTTCCAACACCTGATCGAGGTCAAATGGGTCGATAAATTGCTCTAACCCCTTGCATAACTCGGCAACAGTGACGTCAGTTTTGGCAATTTTGAAAATCGAACTCGTTAGTAAAGTTGCTTCTATAGAACTGGTCTTGTCCTCGTTGAGTTTTGTTTTATCCAATTTTCGATGATAGCTTAAAGAAAATCTATCCAGTTCACTAGATATTAGGGGGTTTGTATAAACGGATAGGGAAGGAAAAGCGTTTTTTTCGTTATAGGTTTTTTGGATGAATGCATAAAACCAACCCATATCTGGACGGGCCTGTTTTTGAACTTTGCTCAGATCTAGTTCAATCCTGCTCTTTTCACCCCCTTTTCCAACAGCAACAAAGGAAAAAAGCCCAAAAGGGGTTGACCGAGAAGACATCCGCAGAGCATATTTCAGAAGACTTTGAGCCATTGGCTTTGTTCTCTTTTTTTCTCCTTTTGCCAGTTCATTGTGCAAACTTGAAGATGCAATCGCAATTGCTTCTCTAAACTCCTGGTTTTCGTCATAAAGTTGGAAAACTCCTTTTTCCCAGTTCTCTTCTTCTATGATTTCTTTCCACTTCTCAACTGGCCACAAGGGGGCCCGCAAAATAAAATAGGGACCTGGGATAAACAAAAGATCAGACATGAATCATAAGGGGTAAGTGCCAGTGAGGATTTGGATCGGATAGGGTGGCAAGGGTAAGCAGCACCCCGGCTGACCCTTCTAAGAATCCTGGTTTATCAAGGAGCTGTAAACTACCTTTTGTGGTACGTTCTGAATCTTGGAACATCCAGATCGCCTTTTCGGATGCATGATTCATCAACTTAGCCTGTAAAGGAGCTAGTTGTGTTTTAAACTCTTCACAATCCCCCTCCTCCGACATTGACTTGGTGATAGAAAGGAGCCCTGCAATACCATGACAGAGGTTTGGTCCAGGTAATTGCCAATCTTGCTCCTCTCTTTGAAAAACACCCCTAAAAGCCTCTTTTGCGAACTCGGTAAGACTGCTATTTCTCAATGCACTCCCAGTAAGGTATAGGGTCCTTGCAATCCCTGGCACCCCATAGCACCAGCCATCATGTGATCTTTGCTTTATTAGAGGTACTTCACCCACTTCCTCTTCCCAAGAAATTGAACAGGGCCAGTGTATCCCTCCTTTGAGTGTGAATGATTTTTCCCTAATCCAATGCTGAATATAGTCCATGCACTCCCTTTGTCCATCTACTTCGACCCCTTTAAGAGAAGCAATTGCAAGCAGCGCAAGAACTCCTGTAATACCATGCGCAAGTCCCAAATTGAAGTTCCCTTTTTTAGAATGAAAGCGACCAATTTTATTGAGAGGATCTTCAGAAGATAGATGCCAACCGGGAACCAGTTTACCGTGGACTTCCCGGGGCAGAGTCCACTCAACAAGGGTGGAAAGAATCTTTTTTAGTGCTTCCTCAGCTCGTTCAATCTGTATTTTATCAAGTAAATATCTACCTACACCGCTTACCCCCTGTATAATATCATGTAGAAACGATGGAACAGAGAGATTTTGCAGTTTATACTTCTTAAAGGGGGCAAGATACGTTTGATCGAGGTGATCGAATAGAAAATGGTCAAGGCTATCGATCATAGTTTGATAGCGATTTTCATCAAGCGATGCTTGCTGTATTGCAAATGCATAACCAGAGGCTCCAGAAAAAAGTGACAAGCTCGATATCCCTCGCTTTTCAATTTCTTCTTTCATGGCTACGACATACCTGTGGAGCACCTCATCAGGAGATGGGATAAGGTTTTTCTTTGCCAAAGTGCCAAGCATCAGAAGAATACCAGCAAAGCCACGATCTAAAGAGGAGCCACCCCAACTGTGCAACTGGGAAGTCTCTGAAGCGGAATTTTTTGAGGTTCTGACTTGTTGGGCAACAATTTCTGGCACTAACATGTTAGAAATAACAGTCTCGGTTAATGTCATTGTCTCTTAAATTCAATTTTTAAATAAGGGCGCCTATAATTTACAGGCGCCCTGATAATTTTGCACTTAGCTTAACATCTAGGGCAGTGGATAGTTCCTCCTCCCTGATCAAATATTGTCCCCCCATCATTAATTGATGTATATTCTATATGTGCTGGAGCAAGGGAGCTCTTGACTGAGAGACCGAGATCATATGCTGAAGGCTTAGTTTCTTCCTTTGTCTTAGGTTGATCTTTTACTAATTTCCAAATGGGTGATAAGTCTTGTTTAATTTCCATTGGGGTCCTCCTGTGGTTAAACCCGGCCGGGGATTTTACATACCTGTTAAAATAAAACCAACATATTCCGCGGAAGCTCTGGCCCTTATATTTTTTATAAAAACCTTTGTGTTTTTTTGGCTTTTCTCTAAAATAATGGGATGAAGACATATATATGTACTCCCCCTTGTTGTTGTGCCTCTGCGCACTGATCCTTGAAAAAATCCATTATTTTTATTTTTAATAATTTTTTAAACTGACAGGTTTTATGAAAAAATATAAGCGCTCTTACCTTTTCTTGTTAATTGCGATGCTCCTAGGTATTGGAACGGGGTTTCTTGGGGAAAAAACAAGCATCCAGCTAGCAGAAGTGGTCTCTACCCTATTTTTAAACTATCTCGCGATGATAGCAGCACCAATTGTTTTACTTGCCATTCTTTCAACTCTTCTAAATATGGAACAACTGGATCGATTGAAGGGGCTTGGCAAAAAAGTCCTCTCATATACTCTACTGACAACCTTTCTAGCTTCCATCGTTGCCCTTTCTCTTTTTCTCTATTTAGACCCGGTCTCATCAATGCAGAGTACTGTAGGGGCTGCGGTGGAAATCCCCCAGCAATCTTATGTGAAGTTTCTCGTAGAAATCATCCCCTCGAATATCTTCAAAGCGTTTTTAGAGAATAAGGTCATTTCGATTGCCTTCCTTGGTTTTTTGTTTGGGATCACGGCCCATTTTCTCCCAAAAGAGGAGCGTGCTACCCTACAGAGGGGGTTTAACTCTCTCTTTCAGCTTTTTTTGAAGATTGCACAGCTTGCGACCAAGGTGATGCCAATTGCTGTCTGGGCTTTTATGACCCTTCTGATCAAAGAGCTTCAGGAACACAAAGATGGGATCGATAGGATCTGGACCTACCTGGGCGTGATAGTCTTAGCCAATCTCGTGCAAGGGTTGGTTATCATCCCCCTTATCTTGAAGTTGAAAGGGCTATCACCTTGGAAGGTGGCTAAAGGTGCCTCTAAAGCAATTATCCTCGCATTTTTCACAAAATCCTCCAATGCAACCCTCCCAATGAGTTTAAAGGTCGCCAGAGAAGAGCTTGAAATCGAGGCTGAGATTGCCGACTTCACCCTCCCTATTTGCACGATCGTAAATATGAATGGCTGCGCTGCGTTTATTTTGACGACGGTTCTTTTCGTAGCGGGTGTCAATGGACACGCATTTTCAACTTTAGATCTGGGATTTTGGGTCGTGATGTCGGTGCTTGCAGCAGTTGGCAACGCAGGAGTCCCCATGGGCTGCTTCTTTTTAAGCAGCGCCTTCTTAATGGGGATGGGAGTCCCACTGACTACGATGGGGCTCATCCTCCCCTTCTACACCTTAATCGACATGGAAGAGACTGCGCTGAACGTATGGTCCGACTTAAGTGTCGCAGCTCTAGTCAATCAAGATGTGAAAGAAGCTGCCTCAGCCCCGATCACAAATTAAAGCGATTATAGGTTGGGTGATCCAGTTAAAAGTCAAAACCGGCTTGCACATTGATCCCTTGAAACTGGAGGTTTCTTGGCTCAACAAATGAAGTCGCAAAAGAGTTTTGAACTCCGTCTAAATAGTTCGTCGTATTTTCAAACATGTTCTGGAAAAACCAAAAGGAAAACTCGTACGACACGCCTAAGAAAAGTCGGTAGGAGTTATTGCAAAAAAACTGTTCCCATTTAACTCCCAGTTCCCCTTCTAGGTTTGGGCGTAATCTACGAACACTGCGAGTCTGCGAAATAGTTTCAGGAATAACGATAGTTGGGATTGTAGGAATCGGGATAATTAGCTGCCCATCGATAAATTGAAAGACCTCAATCTTCCCGTATAGAAGAGATGTTTTTAAATTGGTAAAAACAGAGAAATTGCAGCTCAGATACCAGTCTGTCCCTAGTCCAAATAGAAAACCGACCCCCTTAAAATCATTTTCTGCAGTAAAGGATGTGTCCCTAAATGATAGTGCAAAATTTCCACCCCCTGTAGTATCAACTGTCCATGCAGCATGGTATTTTGCTTGATAATCTTGATCAATCCAGGCACCTCTTATCCCTGCGTAAGGGTGGACAACAAGCCACTTCCCTAAAAAAAACCCCCTTCCAAAAGTCCCATCAATGAGGTTAAATTTACAATCCCAAGTAGAAGTTGCTTGGTCTGCTTGTGGCCCAAGAAGAAATGGATTCCACGTTGGCTTTAAACTCCCTTTAGAAAAAGTTGGATCATCAAAATATACTGAGCTTGCCCCCTTCCCTTCGAGGTGGGTCCAGGCAATATTCAGTCCAAGTTGTTCTCTTTGAGAAAAAATATACCCTGCAATCACCCGAAATCCAGGCCGCCATTTATAATCAATAACATCAGTCTCTTCGACGGCTACAACCGCTCCGCCGTCAGGAACGCTCGTAAAGCCGACTTGTCTGACGGATGAAAGAAGGTCAACGATTGCTTGTTGATAAAGAAATGAAGCACCAAGGGTGATTCCACACTCAACTCCTGCGCTCGCAAGCTTGGGTTGGAGTCTGTCTTTGATATTGCACTCGCTAATGCAGGCAATCTGCTCTTCAAGGCCAGAAAGATGAGACGTCTTTTCTTCCGTATTTGAGAACAATACACTTTGAAAGGCCACCAAGGTGACGACTGGGGTGAAAAACAGTTGTTTTTTCATTTAGCGGATCTCCATATATCAGGGGTTTTTACAACAATGTAGCGAAAAAAAAATTCAAAGGCCACTATTATATTTTTAGGTTTTCTAAATTACTAAAAAATAGTTTTTGCAGTTTTCTCAATGTTTTTTGGGATAGGGGTGCGATTCAAACGAGGGGGCACCAAGGCCGCACAAATTCTACGGAACTTTTGATCAAAAACAATGTTGCTTCAGGAAAACGCCCGAGTGGGGGAGGTAACACCTTCTATACTAACGGAGGAGGTCGCTACATCCGTCTAGAAATAGGTGAGCCAGAACCGCAGAAGAGCCGAAACGGCTTGAGGCATTTCCATAGGGCTCATGTGGCCTGAATCTTCGATGATTGCGACTTTTCCTTGAGGGATCTGTTTTGCAAGCTCTTTGTGCTCACCAAGAGAAAAAAGCCTGTCTTGCATTGCGTGAATAATCAATGTGGGGCAGTCGATTGTGGAGAGGACCGATTCACACTCCCCTCTTGTAAGCATCGCCCGCTCCTGGTTGATAAAGGTTTCTTCTCCAGCAGCTAGGAACATCTTTTCGACGCTACTTTTCATAAGAGGATTAAACACCAGATTCTCCACGAGGCCTTTTACAACTTGTTGAAACTCCCCTTTTTCTGTTTGGCGAACCATTTCCTGACGTCTTCTTTTCTTTCCCTCTGGATCTATCCGCGCTGTCGTGTTTAAGAGACAGAGCTTAGTAATCCGATCAGGGGCCGCACGGAAGACCTCTAAACAAAGCCATCCTCCCATGGAGTGACCTGCTAGGGCAAATTTTGAAGGAGCATTGTCTAGTATGGCTTGAACCATTTTTTGTGGGGTATCTTGAGTGGAAGGAATGACACAAGTTGTGACTAGATCGGCTAGATGATCGATTTGGTGCTCCCAAAGTGCTTCATTTGAAAGGAGACCGGGAAGAAGAACAAGCGGAGTTTTGCTTTGAATCATAGGCTTTATCAACGAGCTCAGCTTAGCAGTTATTCAGTGTTTCTTTAAATGAAAAAGCAGAACCTAATGGTTCTGCTTTTTGGTCTCATCTAAAACCCGATTGCCGGGTTAGATGTTAAGACTATAGTCCTTCAACTTGTTTAGCTTCTGGACCTTTACGGCCTTCTTCTTCGACGTACTCAACATCTTGTCCTTCGCGCAGAGTTTGTGTTCCTCCAGCAAGACTGTTTACGTGAACGAATAGCTCTTTCCCACCTGAATCAGGTGTGATGAATCCGAAACCTTTTTGTGAATTGAAAAACTTAACTTTACCTTTTGATTTAGCCACTTGTATCTCTTTGTTTAAATAAAATAAAAAATCCCCAATGGTATATTTGCTACACCAATGGGTCCTATGCACTTGAGCATAGGCACATCATTCTACACGCTTTTAGATATAAAAGAAAACCTCTAATGAATTCGGGTAAAAAACTCCCTATGAGGTAAAATAAAAACTTTTCTTTTGACCCAAGATAGCCCTCCACTCAAAGTAGGGAGGGCTATCTAACATTATGTATTGGTATTAGCGGAGCATGGATGAGACATCTAAGCTTTTTTGCTTACCTTTTACTTCCATCTTTTTGATCGTTTTTGCATTTAAATCAAACTGATTCAAGTCGACAAACTTGATCTCTTGATCCTCATAGGTTTTGTAGTAGTATTTCAAGGTTTTCGCCTCTTTTACCGATGTCAGCTGGGTTGAGTCGTAGGAGACCTTCCCTTGACTTTTTTCACGGACAGCCCCTAAAGGAATGTCAAATTGGTTGAGGATATGGAAGGTCTGATCGACCAGTTCAACGGAAGTTTTCGATGGGGCTGCAGCTGCAGAAAAAATTGCTGCCCGAACAAATCGGGATGGAGGGGTGAAATCTCCAGGGAGTCCTACCATTCCAGACCCTTGCCCAAATGAGGTCAGTTTTAGGCCCAAAAGGGTCTTTGACTCTGCATTGAAAGGAGTGAGGTTGATGAAGTTGTTTAGGTTCGTTATATGCCAGTCAAATGTTGGAGAATTTGTGATCGTCCCGATTAGATTCTCATGGACGATTAAAGAACCTTTAACAGGCTCAATGACGATACTTTTTCCGCTTTGGTCGTAGACAATGTAGTGCATGGGAGGTGGTGTAGGCCCCCAACTTTTAAGAATTGTTGGTGCAATCACAACCGATTGCAAGCCAGCCTTAACCTCCTCCACCGTCGCGAACTGAGTGAGAATCCAGTTAGGAAACTCGATAGGAGAAAGAGATTTTGCTTGGTTCTCTTTTGTGATGTTTGCATACCCTGCATACCCGGGAAAATAAAAAGCTGCTGCAACAAGCCCCTTTTCATTGATCCCATCCATCAGCTTTTGATCTTCGAAGCAGTAGATCCCAACGGCTGCATATTTCGAAGTGTACTTTAGTCCGTTACCTCCAGAAGACTCCCCCACAAACTGATGCTTTCTTGGGATAACGGCTGTGCTCATCTCAAGCTCAACCGCAAATTCTACGGTTCTTCCTGAAACAACTGAATGATCTTCACTCTTTAGCATCAGCCCTGTGCAGGCGGTTAACTCCGACAGGAGAAAAACTCCAACAAGCAACAATCCGTGTAATCTCATAATATCCCCAGGTATATGGTTAGTTTATAGGGCCAATCCCTACATGAACATATCTCATATAAATGATTTACGTTAAAGACTCTAATTGAATTAGTCTATTTTGGAAGAGGGGGGCCCTTCTGTTACTTCTTGTCATTTTCGGTATCCAGGCTTTCCTCAATGCGGGAATCTAGCTCAGAAGCGACGGGCGTTGTTTGCGGCATATTCGAATAGGGCAACTTTTCTTCCGCAGGAACCTGGGGAACGACAATCATCCTATAAAACGTAATACAGGAAAGAGTTCCTGTAACTACTAGAATATAATAGAATAGGGCCTCAGGTCCAAAGAGACGCATCCCAAACGAAGCAACGATTGGTCCAATAATGGAACCTACCCCGTAACAGAGAAGAATAGCCCCTGTAGCTGCTACGAGATCCTTTGCATCTACAACATCGCATCCATGAGAGACTGAAAGAGGATAAATCACAAAGCAAAATCCCCCAAAAAAAATAGAGAAGAAAAGAAATTTGGGAAAAACCATTTGAGGAATAAGAGAGACAAACAGTGAGAGAAGACAGGCCAAGATAGCCGCAACAAGAAGGACCTTTCTCCGATCAACTCGATCAGAAATAGCTCCAATTGGCCATTGGAAGCAAAGCCCCCCGAAAATCACACTCCCCATCAACCAAGAAATCTGAATAACAGAGTATCCGGCTTCTTGAGCAAAAACGGGCAACAACCCATAAATCGGACCAAGGATGAGGCCAGAAAAAAAAGCAGCTATCACAGCGAGTGGAGAAATCTTGAAAAGTTTTACTGGAGAGAGAACGGAGTGTTCTTCAACAATTGGCGCTTTTGTTTTTGTTATCGCTAGTGGAAGAACTGAAAGTGACGCTAGTATCACGATGAAGCAGAATGGGAGGAGAGTACTCGAGTCAAAAAAACCTAAAAAAAGCTGCCCCGTTGATTGTGCTGCATAAAAAACGGTCATGTAGATTGACAAAGCTGTCCCACGCATTTTAACACTACTTTTGACAAGCAACCAGCTTTCGATGGTGATGAAGATCCCAGCCATACTTAGACCAAAGAGAAAACGGATAGCGACCCATACCCAAGGAAAGACAAAGATCCCTTGCAAAAGGGTGAGGGCTGAAACTGTTGATGCAAAAAATGCGAACGCCCGAATATGGCCAACCCCCTCAATAACTTTATTGATCTGGATAGCCCCAATCAAAATCCCTGCGAAATAGGCAGAGGCGAGATATCCAGAAATTTCAGGGGAAAACCCCTCTAACCCTGCGCGGATCGGGACTAGGGTCATTAAAAATCCACTTCCCATGACCAAAATCATGAGACTTAACATGGGGGCAAAAATAGTTTTTAAGAACGAATACATTTAACAAACCTAATTTGATTATCTTACATTTATTTAATTAAAAAGAGTTTCAAAAAAACGTCCACCACAAAACTCCCCTACAAATATCATTGTAAGGGATGTTGGCTGAGAACACAACCCTCTAAAACTCCACCTATTTGGATTCTAAAAAGACCAAAGGCAAAGCAATAAGAGATCAGAGACTTTTGAGATTATAGTGATAATGAGTGGTTTTTATGTTGGAAAAAAAGCCTCACGAATAGAAAATTCCAATGAATTAACTGGAGTAAAACGATGAAGAAAACCATCTCTTTCTTGCTTATTTTTTGTAGCTTACATCTCTTTGGACAAGGTACGCGTATCCTCTCTTGCGATGGTGGAGGCGTACGCGGGGCTGCAACACTCCACATACTGAAAAGACTTACAGACGAAGTTGGAACCAATATTCACGAATATTTCGATGTTTTTGCTGGAACATCAACAGGATCACTCATCGCTTTTTCTCTTGCGGGTGGGTTCCCTATCGAAGACATTCTCTCGGATTACCAAGTCATGAGTGCAAAGGTCTTTACAAGATCGAGTTTTTTAACCATTTATAAACCCGAGTATGACCCCGGCGTATTGAGGGATTTTATTGTTCAGATCTTGGAAAAAAATGGCTACTCTAAAGACGCTACATTAGGAGACCTGCCAAAAAAAATTGTCATCCCCGTGGTCTCCCTCGATGATCCCCGCACAGGAAGATATACACTCGAAATAAGAGAGAACTTCACGAAGGAAGGAAAAACTCAAAAAATTGTCGATGTGATATTGGAGTCCACTGCAGCACCGACCTACTTCCCTTCAGAACATGGATGCATAGACGGAGGAATGGGGATGAATGATCCCTCATTGGCCGCACTGATGACCGCCTATGCCCCTGGAGCATCACAAATGAGCGATTTTCTTATTTTTTCTGTTGGAACAGGGTATTCTGCTGCTGAAGTTCCTGGAGATGAGAGTTGGGGTGTCACTCAGTGGTTAGCCAATCTGACAGGCCAAAATTCAGGTTCGAGTCCCCTAATAGAGGTCTTAATGGATGTACAACAGCAAATTCCAGGACAAGTCTGCACGAAATTTCTAGGCGACTCCTATAGGAAATTCAATTTTCCCCTGACTGAGTATTTCGGACTCGATGAATATGAGAAAATCCCGGCGCTTTTAAAATACACTGACGAATACATTCAAGCCAATACGACGCAGTGGTCTGCCACATGTGATTGGCTGTCTAGACAGCTTTTTGATGAATGAATTTTAATGCAATTTTAAGGTGCGATGAACCTGCTCGATTTGATCAATTGTTGAAATACAACAATCGAGATCTTTTAGAAGACCGGTTTTCATGTCATAGACCCATCCATGGATCGAAAGCTTTCTTCCTTTTGCCCATGTGTTTTGAACGATCGTCGTGTGGCAGACATTCATTACCTGATGAAGGACGTTTAATTCGACAAGTCGGTCCGCTTTTTCTTCCTGGGTGGAAAGAGCATCCATCTTTTGATACTCGCGGGAATAGATGTCTCGTACATACCTTAGCCAATTGTCGACGAGGCCAAGCTGTGCATTTTTCATAGCAGCTAGCACTCCCCCACACCCGTAGTGGCCACAGACAATCACATGCTCGATGCCCAAGTAATCAACACCATACTGTAGCACTGAGAGACAGTTCATATCCGTATGAGGGAAGAGATTCCCTACGTTCCGGTGAACAAAAACCTCTCCTGCTGATAGCTGGAGGATTTCATTTGCAGGCATCCTGCTATCAGAACACCCAAACCACAAGTACTTCGGAGACTGACTTTTTGACTGTTTTGTAAAGACTTCGGGGTCATCCTTCAGCCTTTTTTCAGCCCACTGTCTGTTATTAGTAAAAAGATTTTGAAGTTCGCGCATAAGATGTGATTGTAGTTAGTATCTTCTTTTTAGTCTTTTTTTTTTACAAAGAGCATCTGAACAAACAAGAGGATTTTAGCTCGTTTTCAAGTTTTTTGTATATTTTCAGAGCCCGTTCTTAAATTTACTCGTATAACTATTAGAGGAATACGAAGAAAGAAGGAGGCATAAATATTATAAGATATCTTTAAATGATGAGAAAATGATATGATGTAAACTTGTTAAAACACAAAACATGGCTAAATAAATGTCCTTCGATAATTTACAATTACACCCAAAAATCTTACAAGCGATTGCTGAGGCGAAATATACAGTTCCCACAGAGATCCAATTAAAAGCGATTCCAAAAGTTCTGGAAGGCCTCGACATCCGAGGATCTGCACAGACGGGAACAGGAAAGACAGCGGCCTTTCTTCTGCCAGCACTTCACCGGATCATGACCGTCGACTCCCCAAAAGGGAGAAAAGGTCCTCGAGTACTGATCGTCGCTCCTACACGTGAGCTGGCAACGCAGATTGCAACACAGTCGGAAAAGTACAGTAAGTACTTAAACGGAGTGAAGACCGTTGCTATCGGTGGCGGAGTCCCCTATGAGAAGCAAAGAGGCAAACTAGCTCGTCCTTATGACATTCTCGTCGCAACTCCCGGACGATTAATCGACTTTATGCATCAAAGAAGAATAGACCTCTCCGACGTAGAAATCGTTGTGTTAGACGAAGCAGATCGGATGCTCGACATGGGATTTTTAGACCCTGTTGAAGAGATCATGTCAGCTACACCTACATCTAGACAAACCCTTTTGTTCTCTGCAACCCTGCGGGGACCGATCGCAAGGCTTTCGAAGCGCTTTTTGAAAGAACCCGTTGATGTGGAAATTCACACTGAACATGCAAAGCATGACAACATTAAGCAACGACTTCATTTCGTTGATAACCTAGAACACAAAAACCGCCTTCTCGACCATTTACTCAAAGAAGATGGCGTTGAATATTCGATTATTTTCACCTCAACAAAGCGGCACGCTGATCAGCTAGTACATGAATTGTATGACAATGGCCATGAAGCCGGCGCCCTCCATGGAGATATGAGCCAAAGGCAAAGGACCCGAATGATCCAGAACTTACGGATGGGAAAAGTTCGTGTACTTGTAGCAACTGATGTTGCAGCAAGGGGTCTTGATGTCCAATCCATTACCCACGTCATCAACTTTGACTTACCTCGCAATATTGAGGACTATGTTCACAGGATAGGACGTACAGGACGTGCTGGATCGATGGGGACAGCTATCTCATTTGCAGCTGGAAGAGACCGTGATCTCGTTAGAAAAATTGAAGCTTTTACAGGGCATAAAATAGATATAGTAGAATTGCCCGGCTTTGAGCCGACTGGAAAAAGAGAGAAGCGCCCGTATAACAAGGATGATAATCGATCGTTTGATAAGAGAGCAAAACGCCCTTTCAAGAAAGATGAAAATCGATCTTTTAAAAAGCGCGAAGACCGCCCTTTCAACCGAGATGAAAAGCGACCTTTTACAAAGCGAGAAGATCGTCCTTTCAACCGAGATGAAAAGCGACCTTTTACAAAGCGAGAAGATCGACCTTTCAAGAGAGACGAAACGAGATCTTTTGCAAAGCGGGAAGATCGCCCTTTTAAAAGAGACGATGATCGACCATTTACGAGTCGTGAAGACCGTCCTTTTAAAAGAGACGAGACTCGATCGTTCAATAAGGAAGAAAAACGCCCTTACGGACCAAAGAAATCAAAGCCTTTTGGTGAAAGGAGAGCACAAGGCCCTTTCAAACCCAAAGAAAATGGATCAGGTCCAGCAGGTCGGGGTAGGCGCAAACCTAAAGATTTTTCTAAACCGGGTTTTTCTAAGTAGAACTTTCGTTAAAACGGAATTGAAATGCACAGGGCCATGATGATGATTAGGGAAAGTATAAACATTTTCCTGGCCCATTTCTTATCATTTTCTGCCTTAAATCCCTGGATTGAGAGCGCAAGCCAAGCAATCCCGCACAAGATCACCACACCTAGATAGATTAACCCCGTATATCCAGTAACTGTCAGCATGCAAGATGCAATGATGAATGCTACCACATAGATGAGCATCTGTATTTTCGTGACCCGTACTCCTTTTATAACGGGCAGTACCGGTATGGAAGCTTTGATATAATCATCCATCCGATAGATCGCAATCGCATAGAAATGGGGCATTTGCCAAAGAGCAATAATTCCAAAAAAAATAATAGCACCAAGGTCAAAATTCCCTGTCACGGCGCAGTAGCCAACCACAGGGGGGACAGCACCTGCGATGCTTCCAATCAAGGTTCCATGGATCGAGTGGTACTTTGCAAAGCTATAGAGCAGCACATAAACGACAAACCCGAAAACTGCTGTAGCTGCTGCAGCAATAGTGGTAAGATATCCGAGTGTAATCGCTCCTAAAATTCCAAGTATGACAGCGAAGGTAATTGCATTTTTCACAGAAATCAAGCCGGTCGCTAGTGGACGATTTTTCGTGCGCGCCATCTTTTGATCGTGTTCCCTATCAATTGCATTGTTAAAGACACAAGCTGAGGCGATCACAAAACCCAGGCCTAGCATCGTAGCGAGAAAAAGCAAAATATCAAAATGACTTCTACAGGCTAGCGCAAATCCTCCTGCCGTTGTGACCAAATTTCCCATAATGATCCCTGGCTTTGTCAGCAAGTAGTAAGACCTCGTGGCAAAAGAGAGGATAGGGGTCGACGATTTTTCCATAGTTCCTCAGCGGGGCATCACGTTGTAGTTTAAGTTCTGCATAATCCAAAGAGTTCCTCCAACGATGATAATCAGAACAACTAACATGAAAAGAAAGGTTACCGTATTCCAATGAGGTTTAGACTCCATTCCAACGTGCAGAAAGAAAACAAGCTGGACAAGTCCTTGTATAAACCCAAGCCCAAGAAGAGCGGTGGTTAAAAGGGATTTACTAAGATGCTCGTGAACATCAATGAGGTAGACGGCTATCAAAAGAAGTAGGGATAGGGTCAATCCAATATAGAGGGGTTTGAAGCTCTTATTCCACCCGTGTTTACGATCAATCATACTATACCCCCCTCATGAGATAAACGATGGTAAAAATAAACACCCAAACAATGTTGATGAACTGCCAGAACATTCTTAGACAGGTCAGTCTTCTTAAGCCTGTAAGAGTGATCCCAAAGCGGAGTGTGGGCAAGATCAGGACAAGCGTCCACAAGAGAGCAAAAATAACGTGAACTGCGTGAGTTCCAATAAGGGTAAAGTAAGAAGATAAAAATGCGCTCTGTTTCCAGTCATTTCCATTTTTAATAACCCGGGCAAACTCCATGAATTCAGTGCTTAGAAAGCATAAACCCAAAAGAAAAGTAATCATGAAAAAAATTATGGTTTTCGATTTTTCCCTTCGATGGGCATATCCCCCAGCGATGCCACTTGTAAAACTACAGACAAGAAGAATCACTGATTGGAAAAGATTGAAGGGAAGGTGAAATAAATCGGATGCACTTGGGCCTCCAAACGTTTTTTTCTGTAGTACGATGTAGACAGCAAATAAAGACCCAAAAAGGACAAAGTCGGTGACCAGATAGAGCCAAAAACCAAACGTAGTCTTTGAATAGGCATCGTGGTAGTTATCCGGATAGCTTTCATCCCCCTCAATTTTGACATCTGTCATACGCCACGGCCTCCTCTTTCAATTTTTTCGATCTCCTCTGCCTTGAGAGTATACTCAGATTCTTTTACGTAGATATGTCTGATGACGCCTCCTATGATCCCAACGGCGGTTATTGCCGCGAGCCACCAAAGGTACCAAATAACAGCAAAGGCAAACAGAAAGCTACAGAGTCCAATGAAAAAACCCATCGCCGTATTTTTTGGCATGTGGATGTCCTCATACGCCTGAGGGGTTTTCTGGTAGTTTTTAGAGTGTTTCATAGCCCAAAAAGCATCTTTTTCATGTACTTCTGGCGTAATCGCAAAGTTGTAGAAAGGTGGTGGTGAAGTAGTTGACCACTCTAAGGTTCGCCCGTTCCAAGGATCGCCATTAGTATCTCTATTTTTTTCTCTATTTTTAAAGCTTACATAGATTTGAAGGGCTTGAAAACCTACTCCAATAAAAACAAGGATAACTCCGATTCCTGCCACCATAAATAGGGGTTGCCAAGCTGCCACATCGTAGTGATTGAGCCTCCTAGTAGCTCCCATAAAACCGAGAAGGTAGAGGGGAAGAAAAGCGACGAGAAAACCAACAAGCCAAAACCAAAAAGCATACTTCCCTAGCTTTTCATCGAGTTTAAAACCCATAAACTTGGGAAACCAGTAGGTAAACCCAGCAAAAAATCCAAACACCACCCCACCAATAATGACAGTGTGAAAATGGGCGACAAGGAATAAGCTATTATGGATCTGAAAGTCGGCCCCTGGGATTGACATCAATACCCCGGCAGCTCCGCCTAAGGTAAAGGTGATAATAAATCCGAGAAACCAGTACATGGGCGTTGTGAATTGGATCTTCCCTCGGAACATGGTAAAGAGCCAATTAAAAATCTTTACCCCAGTTGGCACTGCGATAACCATCGTCATGATCCCAAAAAAAGCATTCACATTTGCCCCCGCTCCCATTGTGAAAAAATGGTGAAGCCAAACAATAAAGGAGAGGAAGGTAATCGCAATAATTGCCCATACCATGGAGGTATATCCAAAGAGTTTCTTTTGGCAAAAAACTGGGACTATTTCAGAAAAAATTCCAAAGGCCGGCAAAATCAAGATATAGACCTCGGGATGCCCCCATGCCCAGAACAAATTGATATACATCATCGGATTACCACCAAAACCGGCAGTGAAAATCTTCGTATCGAGAATCCGGTCTGTCGTCAACATTGTGAGATTCGCTGTGAGGATTGGGAAAGCAAAAATCACAAGGATCATCGTCGCTAAAGCCGCCCAAACAAAGATAGGCATTTTCATCATCCTCATTCCTGGGCAACGCATTTTTAGGATCGTCACTAAAAAATTAATCCCAGAGAGAAGCGTTCCAGCTCCAGAGAGCTGAACACTCCAAATCCAATAATCGACTCCAACTCCCGGATTATATTTAATCCCCGCAAGAGGAGGATAGGAAGACCATCCAGTTCCAGCATAAAAGCCTAAAACCAATGAGAGGAGAATAAACGCACCTCCGAAGGCAAACAACCAAAAACTGAGGTTGTTTAGGAAGGGAAAAGCGACATCTCTAGCCCCAATTTGCATCGGCAAGACGAGGTTAATTAGCCCAAACATCACTCCCATCCCGACGAAAAAGATCATCGTCACACCATGAGCTGTGAAGATCTGTTGGTAATGAGACGCTCCGAGGTACCCCATCGAATCTCCATAAGCCATCGCCTGCTGAGCGCGCATCATAGCAGCATCGATCAACCCCTTGAAAAGCATCACAAAAGAGAAGATGATGTACATCATCCCTATTTTCTTGTGATCTACAGAGGTGATCCACTCTTTCCAGAGCCATTTCCAACGGCCTAAATAGGTGATCAGACCAACTACAGCAAAAAATCCCAAGACAATGGAAGCTCCAGCCAGATACTCGATCCAATCGTGTTTTAATGCGTGCTCGGTAAGTCTTCCTAACATAGGTTATTCCTTAGGGGGTGGCATCATGTACTTATTAAGAATTTGTTCAAATAGATCTCTATTTGGCAGTGAATAGAGTTCTACCGAATTGTACTGGCTCGGTTCGACGAGCTCATTGTACTTTTTAAGGCTAAGACTTTGAGAAGATTGCCTGACTTTTTGTACCCACTGTTCAAACTCCAGCTCTGTCGTTGCCTTGGCCGAAAAATTCATTCCTGAAAACCCCTCTCCGCTAATGTTTGCAGACATCCCTCTAAATGTACCTGTTTCATCGGCGATCAGATGGAGCTTTGTTCTCATAGCTGGCATCGCATAGATTTGCCCGCCCAGCTGGGGGATCCAAAAGGAGTTCATAGGGGCGTCAGCTGTAATTTCAAAGTTGATGGGTGTTTTCTCAGGAAACTGGACATAATTTACGGTGGCGATCCCCTGCTCAGGATAGATAAAGAGCCATTTCCAATTCAGAGCGACGACCTGAATCGTCACTGCCTTTTTACTACTCTCTAAAGGCTTAAAAGGGTTGAGCTCATGAGTCGACTTCCAGGTAATCACACTGAGGATAATAATAATCACCATGGGAACTCCCCACCAGCAATACTCAGCAATATAATTGTGCTCCCAGTTAGGTTCGTGCCTCCCCTTTTGATTTTTTTCATGATAACGAAGGGAAAACGCCCAGGTGAGGATAAAGACTGGAATCACGACGATGAGCATAAGGAGGGATGCGGTGATGATTAAATTACGCTCTTTTACCCCGATCATTCCTTTCGGATTGAGCACAGCTATATCATGAGTCGTGACATACAAAACAAAAGCTGCAAATACAGCAAGCAAAAGGAGGATAGAAACTGCAATCTTGAACGCTTTCTTCATACGCTATCATTACCTACATGAACCTCTTAATACCAAGGCTATTTACGGTTTTTTACACAAACCAAACCAGAATGTCCACAAAAATTTAAAAAAGAATATTTAGTGCCGTCTTTTGAAAAACTGAATCTCTTGCTCGTGTTTTTCAGCCGCTTCACGAGTGGCAAATGTACCGAGATTTCGCCGTTTGCCCGTTTTAGGGTTTTTCTTCCGAGAGTAAAGCCTATACTCTCCCGATGGGAGCTTTCTAATCATGTTCTACCTCGACCCCTTATCTAACAAAACTACCCATCAGTGTCAATGGATGAGAGCTCTGTATTTGGTGAGTATTTCATTTTGATCAAGATGTTTTTTCATGGAAGAGCATTAGATGCCTTTCGCAAAAAAAAGGAGGTAGAGAAGGTCTATAATTGATAACCAAACCGGTTGAAACTATTTTTGTATGGAGATAGCTTCTCCTTGATTTTTTTCTTGATCAACTCTTTTTCTGCTGAAGGAATTTCACCCATGTCTATGTGGTTCCCATGGATATGGGTCCTTGGATCGTAGTTAAGAAAGGAGGTAAATTGCTTAGTGCACCGGATAATACTTTCCTTAGAAAAAATTTCGTTAGCCAAGGCTTTGTCATGTGAAGAAATCTCCAGAGAAAAAGAACCTTCGAACATTTTCAAAAGCGAGTCAATACTAGGCGAAAAATCTTCGTATTTGAAAACAACGACATTAGCTTTTTGTTCTATGAGTTTTTCCAAGTTTTGCATATTGGAAACATATTCTAGAACTACTCGGTTGATCACAGAATCACTAACCTCATTCACATGATGGAGAATCGATTCACACCGATAATGTGAAAAACAGGCGTCAATCGGATTTCTGATTGTGCAGAGGATGAGACAGGCTTTATCATCGGACGCGGAAGGAACATATAACCGTTTATACACAACCCTCTCATCCAATGAATTTTCTCCATTTGCCTTTTCCAGAGCGTTAACATCTTCAAAAAGAAAGCGACAGACATTATAAACGAGGGTACTTCCTGTCCTACAAGGAGCGCGGACATCGATTCTTCGGCAATTTTTTAAGGGATACTTTTGCGTTCTAAGACCGGTGCTTTTGATGATATCAACACAGGGCTCCCCCCTTAGCAAAGGAGTAGAAAATATAGCAGCGAGTAAAATGAGTTTCTTAATCATAACTAGGAATTCTACAAAAACCCTCTCTATTTTTCAAACATGAGTCTTCTTGAAAACCCTTGGAAAAAAAAGTAAAACGAGCTACATTTCATTCTTTAATCACTCAACCCCCACGGTGTCATGAAAAAAGCAACACTCTGTTTCTTTATCCTGGTTATATCTTTATTTAGCACAGCTAGTGCCAAAGACAAGTCTGGTAAAACCATTTGTTTGAATATGATTGTAAAAGATGAAAAAGACGTGATTGAAAGATGTCTTGGCTCTCTTAAGCACATAATTGATTATTGGGTGATTTTTGATACAGGTTCTACAGATGGAACCCAGGAAGTGATAAAGAATTTCATGAAAGACGTACCGGGAGAGCTCCACGAAAGCCCCTGGGTGAACTTCGCCCACAACAGGAACGAAGCTCTAAATGCTGCCAAAGGAAAAGCCGACTACATCATGTTGATCGATGCAGATGAGATCCTCGAATATGTCGAAGATTTTAATCTCCCTGTTTTGGATAAAGACTGCTACTACATTACGGTTCGTCAGCTACAAGCGGCAGACTGCAACCGAGTCCTCTTAATCAATTCAAAAATCAATTGGCGCTGGGAAGGGGTTCTTCACGAGGTGCTGAGAACAGATGATAAATTCACCCCTGGATTCATCAATGGGGTTCGCAACATCTGCAACTCAGCTGTTGGAGCAAGATCTAAAGAACCCGATCAAATCAAATATATGAAAGATGCGATGGTCCTAGAAAAAGCTCTAAAAGATGAACCTGAGAATGCCCGCTACTGGTTTTATCTTGGGGTAAGTTACCTAGCAGCAGATGCCTATCACGAGGCCGAAAGGGCTTTCAAAAAGCGAGTCACGATGGAAATAGACGACCTAGACAATCAAGAGACCTACCAAGCCTACTATAACTTAGGGATCGCCCTGGAAAAACAAGACAAGTTTGATGAAGCAATAGAGGTGTATACACAAGCCCATACCTATCGGTCCAGGCGGGCAGAGCCCCTCTTTAGAATCGCCCGTTTATACCGGAAACAGAACAAGCACCTTTTAGGCTACCTTTTCTCAAGTTATGCCGTCACTTTCCCCTATCCTACAGGAGATGCCTGCATTGAATATATGGCTTGGGACTATGAGATGCTCGTAGAACATGCAAACTGCGCCCTCCTTTTAGGAAAATGGGAAGAGGGGCTCAAAGCCTGTTCAAAATTATTGAATAACCCCCATGTACCAGCAGATATTAAGCCTCAAATCATTTCTAACTACAACCTTGCGATGAAAGAAACATCCCGAATCGCAATGCAAAGACAAGCCCAGGCCGCGGCGGCGCAATAACGGACCTCCTTTGAGGAGCGCAGAGCAATCTGTGCTCCTGAACCCTACCCAAAAAAAGGGAATTTAATAGACAATGGTCCTATAGCTATTTAAATGAGAAAAACCAATGATACACTCTTCCGATGTGGGTTCAACCCAGTTTACCACCACCCTCCTGCAAATTTTGTCCCTTATTGTAAGTCTTGCTGGAGGAGGACTGCTTTCTGCATTTACAAAAAGGCGGTGGCATACTGAGAGGAAAAATCTCCAAAAAATCATCGACTCAAAAATTCTTTTCTATTTTTTCGCTTTCTTACTTCAAGCAATCATCACTCCAATTTTAGTTATTTATTTTGAGGTTCCAAGCTTCCTATTAAACTCTTCCCTGCTGGTACTTGCGACCCTTGCAGTCAACACACTCATCCTCTCCTTTACAAAAAACCCCCTCCTCCTTGTTCTTTCCGGCGTTCTTCTCTGGGGAATCGTCCTTTTTCAAATGACCGATTTGCTTATTCCAACGGTGCAATTTTTAGATAACTTGTCCCTCAAAATAGGAGCCAATGAGCTTTCAGTATTAGCCCTGTTAAAAACAGGATTTTTTACTTTTCTCTTGATTTGGTGTGCTTCTTCGATTTCAGAATATATCGAGCGTAAAGTTGAAACCGTCCATCATTTAGTAGCTTCAAGAAAAATCCTGATCGCCAAATTTGCCCGTATCGTCTTAATCGCCATTGCGATTTATACCGGACTCTCTCTCTCTGGCGTTGATCTTTCAATCTTTGCTTTCTTTGCAGGAGCTCTTGGT
Source organism: uncultured bacterium (assembly GCA_964352505.1). Lineage (GTDB taxonomy): Bacteria > Chlamydiota > Chlamydiia > Chlamydiales > Rhabdochlamydiaceae > Sacchariniichlamydia. The sequence continues at coordinate 75,558 of CAYGSB010000009.1, read as the reverse complement.
GTCGGGATCGCTTTTGGCCTCCAAAACATCTTCTCCAACTTTTTTAGCGGGATCATCATCTTATTTGACCGATCAATCAAACCAGGTGATGTAGTGAGCATTGAAGATGGGAAGATCTACGGGGTAGTCCGAAAGCTCCACGCCCGGTACGTTTCTATCCGTACTCGCGAAGGGAAGGAACATCTCATCCCCAATCAACAGATTGTCTCAAATAAATTAGAAAATTGGTCATTTAGCGATTCTAATATTCGAATCGAAATCCCCTTTAGTGTCTCTTTTGACTCTAATCTAGAACTCGTTGAAAAAATTCTTGTAGATATAGCTTTGAAAACAAAGAGGGTCTTACCTACCCCTCCACCTTGTGTCCGATTTAATTCTATCATCGATAATGCGGTCCATTTGAAACTTCGGTTATGGCTTTGTGACCCGCAAAATGGATTGAGCGATATCCAGAGCTCGATCATCTTTTCCGCCTGGAAAGCATTTAGAGAGAATGGGATTACGATCCCCTATCCGCCCCGTGAGATCTATACAAATGGGCTCAATGACCGATTCAAAGCAAGAAGCTCCTATGAGACCACTACGGCTACGGACAGTTAGAAATGCAAAAACAAAAACTATTCATTATGGGGCGCAACTCTATCAAAGAAGTGCTCAAAGCCAGCCCTGAACGGATCATCGAAGTATACACCTGTAACAGACCCGGCAGGGACGACCTCTACACTGCCCTGCAAAACGCCAAAATTCGCCTAATTGACACCCCAAAAAACACCCTGTCGAAAATGGTCGACTCTGAGTCCCACCAGTCCTACGTAGCAGCTGTCACCCCACGCCCCCTCATCGAGGTGAGAGACTTCATAGATGAAAGCCAAGAGAAAACAACTTCCCTAGTACTTATGCTCGACTCGATTTACGACCCTCAGAATCTTGGAGCCATTTTACGGGCTGCTGAGTGCTTTGGTGTCGATCTCGTCATCTATTCGAAAAATCGGGGTACGGACATCACGGCTGTCACCACAAAAACAAGTGCAGGAGCCTCTGAACTCATCCCAATTTGTAAAGTCTCCAATCTTGCAGAAACTATGAGGGCTTTCCAACAGGCCGGATACTGGTCTGTAGGAGCTGATGTTGGCGAAAGATCTCAAAGCCTTTATGAGCTCAAATTCCCTGAGAAAACCCTCCTCTTATTAGGATCTGAGGGAGCAGGCCTCCAGCCACTGCTCATCAAAAAATGCGATTTTCTCGTAAGCATTCCGATGCTTGGAAGGATTGACTCCCTAAACGTCTCTCAGGCCACTGCGGTCCTCTTAAATAGTTACAGGAATACATTTCAAGAATAGAAACATGAAGTATTTCATTTTTTTCCTATTTTTCTTACCGGTAGTAGTGTTTGGAAAGACCTACGACTGCTTCCCCTTTTTTAATGAGTTAGAACTATTGAAGATTCGTCTAGGGGAGCTCGACGATACCGTCGATTACTTTGTCCTCGTCGAATCGATCGAAACACAAAGAGGAGCCCCAAAGAAGCTCTATTTCGAGGAAAATAAACACCTATTTAGTGATTATTTGGAAAAAATCATCCATATCGCTGTCCGCGAAACCCATCCTGAATTTTCGATTTGGGAAAGAGAACACTTTCAAAGAGACTGTATTTTACGGGGCCTAACAAAATGCAACGACAAAGACATCATCCTTATTTCTGATCTTGACGAAATTCCGAAAAAAAGCTGCCTCAGAGAGGCTAAGAGACTCCTAAAAAAAGAGAAAGAGGAGGCGATCACTTTTCGGATGCCCGATCACCGCTTCTATTTAAATAGGAAAATGCGAACCGCTTCAATTTTTTGCACCGTAGGAACTACCTATAAAAACCTAAAAAAAACAACACCCCAATTCTTCCGATCGCGCAATACAAAATGGTATGCTCTCTATGATGCCGGATGGCATTTCAGCTATATGGGCGGCCGAGAACGAGTTCGGAAAAAACTTCAGAGTATCGTAGAAGGGACTGACGATGTCTCAGAGATCACCGATGAGAGAATTGATGAGTGGATCGATCAAACGGCACTCCTTCCTATCGATGATCAACTTCCGCAGTACGTTTTAGATCATGTCGATGAGCTAATAGACATTGGCTTCATCGACATAAAAGCACTACATCATTTCGGCAGCTAGCGCAGCTAGCTCTGAGCGCTCGGTCCTTTCCAAGAACATGTGACCAAAGATCGCTTGATCAGCGAACTGTCCTACCGTGTAGGTGAGCCCATTTGAATCTTTATCGAGGTAGGGATTGTCAATCTGGGTCGGGTCTCCAGTGAGTACTACTTTCGTTCCTTGTCCTGCTCTCGAGATCACTGTTTTTACTTCATGGGGCGTAAGGTTTTGCGCTTCATCGATAATGATGAACATTTTTGGAAGAGATCGTCCTCGAATGTAAGTAACAGCTTCCATCTCAATTTTCCCACTTTCCATAATGTACTCTTGGGTCTCTTTATTTCCCTCACCCGATCCCGAGCCACACAAGAACTCGATATTATCGTAAATCGGCTGCATCCAATGGATCAATTTCTCTTCTTTAGTCCCAGGTAAATATCCGATATCTTTCCCTAGAGGAACAATCGGGCGACTGACGAGAATTCTCGAGTAAAGTCCCTCATCAAAAACCTTCCTCATGGCAGCAGCAATCGTAAGGAGCGTTTTCCCCGTTCCAGCGGGACCAACGAGAGTAACCAATTTGATCTCATCTCTAAGGAGAAGATCAAGGGCACATTTTTGTTCAAAATTCAGGGGAAGAATCCCCCAGATGTCCTGACTCACCTTAGTCAATGGCTCTAACCGTTTTTTCTTTGCATTATAGCGGCTAACGGCCGAAGATTTTTCAGGTGAACTCATCAGGCAAAATTCATTTGCACGGAAATCCCCTTTTTCAAATTCTAAAAACCCATCTTTGAAAAACGAATCAATCTGTGTTTTTTCAACATCAATTTTTTGGTATCCTCTATAGAGGCCCTCGTAAGAGTACTTTTTATTTTGATACCCTTGTGACTTGAGTCCAATCGCCTCTGCCTTGATCCGCATTACGAGGTCTTTAGAAAGAAAGACGACGTTTGAAGTAGTTTGCGCGATTTGAAACGCCATTAATAGCTTATCATTTTCTTTCTGCATCGGCAGGGGGAACTCTTTTTTATCCATGACCTTGATAGAGGCATGGATCCGAATCGTATTTCCATTGATCGACACTACCCCTTTATTTAGATCGCCCGATTCTTTTTTCAGCGAGTCAATGAAACGAACAACATGGCGCGCATTCTTCCCTCTTTCATCGGTAATTCTTTTCAAATCGTCTAACTCTTCTAGTACAGGCAGCGGTATGACAATTTCGCTGTCGCTGAAGGACTCAATGGCATTTGGATCATGAAGAAATACGTTTGTATCGATGACATAGGTAGTTTTTGACACTGGGAGGGCTCCTACATATAATTAAATCTTTAAACTGCAGCATAACGACTATCTACCGTGGAGACAATCTTTTTTTTATCATACTAATTTTCAGTAGGATAAGATAGCATCTAAGCAAACCTGCAACCCAACTGCTAAAATCCAAGTTGACAAAACCCTTTAATTTGCATATAATCAACAGTAGAGTTTTTCAAAAGGTATTGTATTATGAAGATCAATCAAAAAATTCTAAGCATCCCCCCCTACATTTCTACCGCGTGGAAGAATGTCCTATCTCTTCACTTGGAGCCGCAGGACGGGGATACGTTACTGATTATTGGCCTCGTCAATGGATCGACTATTGAAATCCCTAAGCTAGACCGACAGTCCCTGGAAGCGATTTTTACAGCCCATGAAAAGTTTCTTGAAGAAGAACCTGCCAGCTCAACTCCCTTTAAAGAAATCCGATCAATCGACCCTTTAATGACCAACACCTCTTCAACAATCATGAGCATCCCTTTGAATCTAGGGGTAGATCTTAGCATGGGAAACATCTTACAACACGATCCCAAGGCAATGGATAGCCCAGATCTTCCGAAGGAAGTACTGGAAAAAATATCTCAACTTTCAAAAAACATCAATCTTGGCAGTGGGGAAAATGCCCCCAAACCAGAGCCTCATTGCAATTGCATGCACTGTCAAATCATGCGGGCAATGGAAAATAAAAAGACTGCAGAAATGGACTATGAAGAGGAAGAGACTATTTCAGATGAGGACCTTCGATTCCGAGAATGGGACATCCACCAATCCGAAGAAAAGCTCTATGTTGTGAGTAATCCACTGAACGTCGCAGAGAAGTACAACGTTTTCTTAGGAAACCCGGTGGGATGTACTTGCGGTCAGCCAAATTGCGAACATATCCGAGCCGTTTTAAATTCTTAATCCCCCTTTGAGTTTTGCGCTCATCATAATGAGACATCCTAAAAACATGACCTTTCTCGATTAGAGGGTCTCTTAGCAATAGATAAACACCTTCTAGAACAGAAAATGTTGGAGTTTTAAGCACCGACTTCCTAGAATGAGCTTTCTGACGTTCTTATATTTTGGAGGACCAATAGTCATGTCAAGATTTTTTATGATTGCAAGCTCACTTCTTGTACTCTCAATTGGATTTGCTGAAGAAAGCGATCCTCTTACCCCTAAAGATATTCAACTCGAGAGTGTTCACGTTGAAAAGAAACAGCAACGCAAAGCTCCTCCTAGTGTAAAAACAGCATTCTCCCCCTTCACAGGAAAGATAGCTGGTGACAAGATCCGGATGCGCATGCAGCCAGACCTAGAAGGATATATTGTCCGAGAACTAGGGAAAAACGAGGTTGTCTCGATTATCGGAGAAGAAGGAGATTTTTACTCCATTGAAGCACCGAGCAGCATTAAGGCCTATGTTTTCAGAAGTTTTATTCTCGACAATATCGTTGAGGGAAATCGGGTGAACGTCCGATTGGAACCTGATCTAGAAGCTCCGATCATTGGTCACCTCAACTCAGGTGATCGAGTATCAGGCAACGTTAGCTCTATTAACAGAAAATGGTTAGAAATAACCCCTCCTGCAAGCGCTCGCTTTTACGTCGCTAAAGACTTTGTTCAATATCTCGGTGGTCCTGAATTGAAAGCTAAAATGGCTGAAAGGAAAGAGACCGTTAAACACCTACAAGAAGCAGCAAAGCTTTACGCTGCCTCAGAAATAGAAAAACAGTTCGAAGAAATTGATTTTGAAGGCATCAAACAGGGCTTTTTGACAATTCTTCACGATTATACAGATTTCCCTGCAGAGGCTGAAACCGCAAAAGCTGCCTTAGCCCAGGTTCAGGAAACCTACCTCGAAAAAAGGATTGATTACCTCGAGAAAAAAGCAGCCTTAGTTTCTGGCGCCACCTCTGGGTCATCGAATTACAAGCAAGAAGCCTATCGAGATGATACTTCTGGAATTTGGTCTCGCATTGAAGAAGCTCTTTTTGCTTCTTGGGCAAGTTGCCATGAAAATAAATCTCTAGATGACTATTATGAAGAGCAAAAATATTCAGCTGTATCGATTACAGGTACTCTCGAACCCTACAAATCAACAGTGAAGCACAAACCTGGGAATTTTGTCCTAAAAAACAAAAATGTTCCTGTAGCGTATGTATATAGTACGAAGCTCGATCTCGAAGATTATGCAGGAAAGAGGGTAACACTACTCGGCACAGAGCGGGACAACCACCATTTCGCTTTCCCCGCCTATTTCATCCACGAAATAGAGTAATGGAACTTCATCAGTGGGCAAAGCGTATATTAAGCGCTGATACTCTTGATGAAAAACTTTTAGAGCCCGACACCCTCACTGATGAGGAGCCGGGCTCTCCTATTTTATGGGGATTGCCAACAAGACCTCCGGGTATGCAGTTCCAAAAACACCACCGCAAAGACCGTCTCCCAGCGCTCATTAACCTACATGATCCCGATAAACGGGCAATCTGCCTCCACCGCTTTGCAGGTCACGAACTTCTTGCCGTGGAAATCATGGCCTACACTCTCCTCGCCTTTCCCAGCGCCCCCAAACACTTTCGGAAAGGGCTTGCACATACCCTTCGGGAAGAACAGGTTCATGTCCGTCTTTATATGAAGGAGATGGAGCGACTTGGGATCACCTTCGGAGATCAGCCCCTCTACAAACACTTTTGGGCTCATGTTCCCCATTTAAGTTCGCCAGCGAAGTATATCAGTTTAATGAGCCTATCTCTTGAAATGGCTAATCTAGACTTTGCTCCAACATACGGAAAGGCATTTGAAGAACACGGTGATATACAAAGCAGCCAACTAATGGAAAGAATCCTTAGGGATGAAATTGCCCATGTGTCTTTCGGATGGAATTGGCTGAAAAAATTTAAAAAGAGCGAGCTGTCCCAGTGGGAAGCCTGGTTGCAAAATCTCCCTGAAACCCTTCCCCCAAGCCGGGCGAAAGGTCCCCTATTTCACGAAGAGAATCGAAGAAAGGCTGGTGTTTCACAGCACTGGATTGAGGAGTATAAAAAACTATCCTCTATTGATGGGAGAGCTCTCTAGGGGTCTTTTCAACGACTTCTGGGCTTTCAATCTCAAGCTTTGATGCGGCAGCACCCATATCCTTAAATTTTCTCGCGGTGACTAGTACACGCGTTTCAAGGGATCCAACGGTCTTATTATAGGACTCTACTGCCGAAGCCAGACTCCGTCCGGTTTTTGCAAAATGAGCCGACATATCGACGATCCGCTTATATAGTTCATGCCCAAGGAGACTAACCTCTTCTGCGTGCTTAGATAAACTCTCCTGCTTCCAGCCATAGGCAACCGCTCGCAAAAGGGCGATCAAAGTTGTTGGCGTTGCAATGATCACCCCTTGATCTGCTCCGTGCTCAATGAGTGAAGGATCGTATTGCAGGGCTGCGCTGAAAAAAGTCTCTGATGGCAAAAATAGAACGACAAACTCTGGGGTTGGAGTAAAGTGCTGGTGATAGGATTTTTTCGAAAGGGCGGCGACATGATTGCGAATCAACCGGGCATGGTCTTTAAACTTGGCCTCTCTAATTGTCTCATTATCAGTTTGAACTCCATCAAGATAGGATTCTAAAGGCACTTTTGCATCAATGATAACTTGTCTCCCACCGGGAAGCTTGATGATCAAATCAGGGCGAAGCGCTCCTTTATCTCCACTTTCTTGCTCAAAAAAATCACATCGATTCACCATGCCGGCCATTTCTACAACCCGGCGCAGTTGGATCTCTCCCCAACGACCCCGTGCAATCGGTGAGCGAAGGGCTTTTACAAGATTCGCTGTTTCATGGCCCAATGAATGGATTTGTGATTTAAGAGAGGTGTGATCCCCTTTCCTCTCTTTTTCAAGCTTCTGCAGCCCCTCATCGAGCTTTCCAAGTGTATCTTTTACCGGTTTGACCATTTGCTCGATCGACTCTTGTCTCTTTTCCAAGTCACCCTTGGCATGCTCTTGAAATTTTTCGAGATTCGCTTTTGCAAGGGTGAGAAAACTCTGGTTGTTTTTCTCAAGAGCATCATGGGAAAGGGCTTTGAACGCCTCAACGAGATCGTCTTGACTTTTCTTTGCAAACTGGAGCTTTTCACCTAGAAGAGCGTAGCGCATCTTCCAAGAATACATCTTCCATCCAAGAAAAAGAGAGAGGGAGAAAAAAAAAGCGGCAGCGGCTAGTTCAATCGTCATGATGAGGCTCAAAATCTTCTAACGTTTTCGATTTTTTACCGGCAAGAAAACGGATTAGGATTAGGGTCCACCCGAGGAGAATATAGAGCCACACTCCAGCAGCGAGAGCATAAGGGAAAAAATAGATAACTCCATAAAGGAGGAAGAAAGCGAAGACGACTGCGCAAAAAACAAGCTGAAAAGACGGGACGCGGAAATGAAGAAACTTTGCACTCGGAAATTTAAAACGACTCACCATGAAGTATCCAAATACAAGACAGACAGCAGCCAAGATAATTGTACTAATCTCTTTGCTCATCGGCACCCAGTTTTGGAACCGAGGATAAGCAAATAGAAGGTTTGTGGAGACAACCCCAAGAGCTGCAGCTGGGAGGGGTAAACCTATGAAATGACGAAATTTTTTCGCCTTTTGCTTTTGCATCTTTTTTATAGCAGCCATTGTTACATTATACCGAACGAGCCTAAGAACACCGCAAAGAGAAAAAATCATCGCTCCAATCATCGCTAAAAAAGAAAGGAGAGTCCCCTGCTGAAGCGAGAGACTTTTCAACATGAGCACTGAAGGAGCCACTCCAAAAGTAACGGCATCAGCTAGTGAATCAAACAGAAAACCAAACTCGCTTTCTGCATGCATAAGCCTCGCTATCGCCCCATCGACCCAATCGGCAAAGGATGCCAATAAAAGCAAAATAGAAGAAGTTAACAAGGTCTTGAATGTCCCCATACCGGGTTCAATCATATTCACTTTAAAGATAACAAAAAGCCCAGCAGCTAAGCTGAAGGCTGTGATCGCATTGGGTACTATATAGATTCGTCTCATCCCTTCATCATAAGGGAAAAGCGCGTTTTAGGCGAATATCTTATGTTCTTCATTCCAGTCGGCTACTTTCTGAAGAAAATCACCAAAAGGGACTTCCCTCTCTTCAAGAGCTTTTAGATATCCATCTTTAGATGGAAACATAACGGCTTTCTCCTCCCCCAGCAGAAGGGTCAAATTCATCCATATTCTCGCCATAAACAATCTTTCTGATTGTAAATGCGGACAATTTGCAAACTCTGCATGTAGGGAAGCGGCTCCCTCGATTGTCGGCAGCTCTTTACTCAATACTTTTTTTCCTATCTCAGCCACTTTTTCCGCAAGTGGTGCGAGGTGATCGCTCTTTTGGATATTTCCTCTCCCAGTATTTCTAACTAAGGCGTGATGGGTAGCTACAAGAGTGATTTTCACCTTTTCAATGGACCCTTCGAAGAAGTTCTTTGGATCTGACAAAATTGTTTTTTCTAGAATTTGAAGGGCTTTTTTATACCCTTGAGCCCAAGCTGGATTTACCCCAACATGCAATTGGGTCTGGTTGAGCAGTGCTTTCCGCGTTGTCTCAGCGGGTGAATCATGATCAGACGAAAACTTCCCAAAGTTCCTTTTAATTTGAGGAAGGACTCGATCAATATCCGCAAAATCCCAAATTTCTCCCGACAGATAGACATCTCCTTCGGCATTCGAGACAAACCCAGGGAAAAGAGTGCGGTAAAGATTCGATGAAAATGTTGGGGAAATCGTAGCCATTTGACGACGAGCTTAAAAAAAACTCCTATTAATGCCTAGTGGTTTGTAAAATTGAGCGTTTGGTATAAGGTGCTGTTATGACCTCAGCTTGGCTACTTCTGTTTTTTGGTGCTTTTCTCCTTTATCTTGGAGCAGAGCTTCTCGTCCGATCTGCTGTTCGGATTGCGAGACATTTTAAAATATCTCGCCTCGTCATTGGACTCACCATCGTCGCTTTTAGCACATCAACACCCGAAGCCATCGTGAGTATGATCGCTCAACTCGAAGGATCTTTAGGAGATATTGCCCTTGGAAACATCATCGGCTCAAATATTGCAAATATTGGCGTAGTTCTCGGGATCTATTTATTGATCAGACCCTGTGATGTGTCATATGAGATGAAATGGCAGAAAATCCCTATTTTGCTCTTCGTCTACCTATTGATGTTCCTCGTAATGTTAGGAGGGAAGATTAGTAAAGCAGAGGGGGCATTTTTATTCCTCGTCATGATTTTGTATCTCGTCTACGAGTTCTTTTTTCCACCGAAACCAGAAGAACTAAAAGAGGAAATCGAAATCTATAATGACGCCCCCAAAACTCGGTTCGGTGTGATCTTTGAGTTTTTGGGAGTCCTCGGAAGCGTTGGACTCTTGATTTTTGGAACCCAGGGCCTTTTGGACGGGGCGATAAAACTAGCCAATCACTACGGGATCTCTGAACGGGTCATTGCTATTTCGGTTGTAGCTTTTGGGACTTCACTGCCCGAACTTGCTACCGCGATCATTGCGGCATTTCGGAAACAGCAGGAAATCTTTGTTGGTACAATCATCGGAAGCAACATCTTCAATCCCCTCCTCATCATCCCTTGCGCAACGTTTGTAAAAGCAATCCATTTTTCTCCGAAAATGCTCATGATTGACTTTCCACTGATGGTCGGATTTACGATTTTACTTTGGATATTAATGATCCTTGGACATAATCGATTATCGCGGCTCGATGGAGCTATTTTGCTCCTCGCTTATTTCTCATATATCACATTTTTATACGTTTAAAAATTTTCTCCAGGTGAGCAAAATTTTTTGTGGACGAAAAGAAAGAAGCTACTATATATAGTGGTTTAAGAAAGAGGAAGCTACCAGATCTGGTAGAGCGGGCCTTAAACGTCAATTCTTTAGGAGAGTGTAATATGTCTAAAAAATCCCCTTCGTCATCAGAAAGAAGTCAAGCAACATTGGAACCATCTCCACCTTTGGATCAGTTCACCGTTGTTAAGCGAATAGGGTCCCTTGTACCATTCCGAAAAAAGAGAATTTATCACGCGATTGAAGCGGCTTTTCGCGACACAAAAAAAATCCCAAAAAATCAGCCCCTTCCGAAAGATCTTTCAGAAATTGTTGAAGAAACAACCAACGTTGTCGTCGAAAACCTTACCAATTGCGCCTCAAATGGAACCTGTCTTACTGTAGAAGGAATTCAGGACATGGTAGAGGTCACTCTCATGGATCAAGGGCATCACGATGTGGCCCGCGACTATATCATCTACCGCGATCAACACAAACAAATCCGCAACGACTCACCTCAAAACATCAAAGTTACCCGCTCAGATGGCTCTAAGGCTCGATTCAACCCTATGAAAATAGCAGCGACAATTGAAGAGGCTTTCCGCAGCTTCAATCAGATTGAAGGACCTTCCACCCAGGGGATCATCGACTCGGTCAACCTCCTCACACAAAAAGTCGTGGCCCGAATCGTCCACATCCACAAAGAAGAAATAGAGCTCACCACACAGCTTCTTCAAGATGAGTTAGAAAATCAGCTTATGCGTGAGGGGTTCTTTTCGGTTGCAAAAGAAATGATCTTGAACCGTGCAGGCGTAGAGAAAAAACTCGGAGCTGAGCAGCCTAAGGAAGATGAGATCGACCCCCATGCACGGATATTTACCGTTATCACGAAAGATGGAAAAAATAAAACCATCACAGAAAAACATCTTAAAAAACGGCTCAGCCACGCTTGTCGCGGTCTGGAAAACCTCGTCGACCCTAAAGAACTGTTAGATCTTTGTCTTTTAAACTTCTACGAAGGGATCAAAGAAGAGGAAGTCGACCTGGCCGTTATTATGGCAACACGTGCCCAAATTGAAAAAGACCCAGCCTATTCCAAAGTGGCTTCCCGCCTTCTTCTCGATGTGCTCTACCGAGAATCGATGGGTCTATCTGCAACAGAGAGCAAGCTGAAGTCCAAACATCAAGAGTACTTCAAAAGCTACATCCAGCATGGAATCAAAATTGAACGTCTTTCTAAAGACCTCGCTGATTTTGACCACGACAAACTAGCCCAGGCGCTAAATCTTGAGCGGGACGATAAGTTCCACCTCCTCGGGATCCAAAACCTCTATGACCGGTACTTCATCCACGACAACGATAGACGCCTTGAAACACCTCAGATCTTCTGGATGCGCGTTGCAATGGGTCTTTCTATCAATGAAGGGAAAGAGAAAAATGAACGGGCGATTGAATTTTACAACGTCCTCTCTCAGTTCCACTACACCTCAGCAACTCCTACCCTCTTCAACTCGGGAACCTGTACAGCACAGCTGAGCTCATGCTATCTCTCAACGGTGAGCGATGACCTAGACCACATCTTCAAGATCGTCTCTGATGATGCCAAACTATCAAAGTGGGCAGGAGGTCTTGGAAACGACTGGTCGAACGTCCGGGCAACTGGTGCAAGAATCAAAGGAACCAACGGACGCTCTCAAGGAGTGATCCCCTTTCTCAAAGTCGCCAACGACACTGCGGTTGCGGTGAACCAAGGCGGCAAAAGAAAAGGAGCTCTTTGCTGCTATTTAGAAACCTGGCACCTCGACATCGAAGACTTTATCGAGCTTAGAAAAAATACCGGTGACGAAAGACGACGTACTCACGACATGAATACTGCAAACTGGATCCCCGATCTTTTCATGCAACGGATCAATGAGAATGGCAAATGGACCCTTTTCAACCCAAGCGATGTCCCCGATCTTCATGACCTCTATGGCGCGGCCTTCAAAAAGAGGTATGAAGAATATGAAAAAATGGTCGAAGAGGGAAAGATCACCCTCTTTAAGCAAGTAGAAGCGATGACCCTTTGGCGGAAAATGCTCAGCATGCTTTTTGAAACTGGCCATCCTTGGATGACCTTCAAAGATCCCTCAAACATTCGTTCGACCCAGGATCACAAAGGGGTCGTCCACAGCTCGAATCTCTGTACAGAGATCCTGCTCAACACTTCAAAAGATGAAACTGCTGTCTGTAACTTAGGATCGATCAACCTTGCGGCACACACAACGAAAAGTGGTCTTGATCGAGAAAAATTGGCAAAAACGATCAAAACAGCCATTCGGATGCTCGACAATGTTATCGACATTAATTTCTATCCAATCCCTGAAGCTAGCAATGCCAACATCCGACACCGGCCGATTGGTCTTGGTCTAATGGGCTTCCAAGACGCTCTATATATCCAAAATATCAGCTATGCAAGCCATGAGGCTGCTAAATTCTCTGATGAAAGTATGGAGTTCATTTCTTATCACGCAATTCTGGCATCGGCAGAACTTGCTAAAGACAGAGGACCCTACGAATCTTATAAGGGTTCTAAATGGGATCGTGGTCTTCTTCCTATTGATACGGTTACCCTTCTAGCAAAAGAGCGGGGACAAGAAGTTGAGATGGACACAACATGCACAATGGATTGGACGCCTGTCCGCGAAGCTGTAAAAAAATATGGAATGCGAAATAGCAACACGATGGCTATTGCTCCGACAGCAACAATTTCCAACATCACCGGAATCACCCAATCGATTGAACCAATGTATCGCCATCTCTTTGTAAAGTCGAACCTATCAGGAGAGTTTACCCTTTTGAATTTCTACCTCGTTGACAAGCTCAAAGAGCTCGGCATTTGGGATGAACAGATGATTGATGACTTGAAGTATTTTGATGGAATGCTCGCTGAAATTGAGCGGATCCCAGAAGAAGTAAAGCAAGTATTCCCAACAGCATTTGAAATTGATCCCGAGTGGATTATGGAGTGCGCAAGTCGCAGGCAGAAATGGATAGACATGGGCCAATCGCTCAATCTCTATCTTTCTGAGCCCAGTGGTAAAAAGCTCCACCAAATGTACTTCCAAGCGTGGAATAAAGGGCTAAAAACTACCTACTATTGCCGAACACTTGCTGCTACACAGATCGAAAAATCGACAACCGACATCAATAAACGGGGTCTGCAACCTAAATGGATGAAAAATAAATCAGCATCGAGCGCGATCAATGTAGACAGAGAAGCTACAGACAAGCCGGTCGTATGTAATTTGGAAGAAGGGTGCGAAAGCTGCCAATAGGAGAATAGTCCACCTTTAGGAAACCTTGGATAGGGGAAAAACAGAGCCCCTATCCACAGGATAATGAATTTATAAACAGACTCCGTGGAGGATATAATATGTTAAAATTTGATGATCAAAAAACAGAACCAAAAGCGGTCCTTCCCCAAGAAGGATTAGACACCAGTAAAAGGGTCAGCGTTGACGACAAACGTCTGATCAACTGCAATGCGGTCGATGTGAATCAACTGATGCCCCTCAAGTACAAGTGGGCTTGGGAGCACTATATCAATGGCTGCTCTAACCATTGGATGCCCACTGAAGTACCGATGGCAAAAGACATTGAACTTTGGAAATCTAACGCATTGAGTAATGATGAGCGGCTCGTCATTATGCGTAACCTCGGCTTCTTCAGCACTGCTGAGAGTCTCGTTGGCAACAACATCACCCTCGCCATCTTTAAACACGTGACCAACCCAGAAGCTAGACAATACCTCCTCCGCCAAGCTTTTGAAGAGGCAATCCACACCCATACATTCCATTACATTGTTGAATCCCTTTCTCTTGATGAAGGAGAAGTATTCAACATGTACAATGAGATCAATTCAATCCGGGCTAAAGACGAATTCGAAATGAAGCTCACAGCAGAGATGATGAAAGATGGATTCTCTACTTCAACAAAAGAAGGGGCACAAAAGTTCCTCGAGAACCTCATCGGCTTCTACATCATCATGGAGGGGATTTTCTTCTACAGCGGATTTGTGATGATTCTTTCATTCCAGCGCCAAAACAAACTCACTGGCATCGGTGAGCAGTTCCAATATATCCTCCGTGATGAAACGATTCACCTCAACTTCGGAATCGATCTGATCAATGGGATTAAACACGAAAACCCTGAGCTCTGGTCTCCAGAATTCCAAAAGCACATCATTGATCTCATCGACAAGGCTGTTGAATTGGAGATCCAATATGCTGAGGATTGTCTGCCTAGAGGAATCCTAGGGCTGACTGCACCGATGTTTAAAGAGTATGTCCAGTACATCGCCAACCGCCGCCTAGAGAGAATTGGCCTTCCTCAGCAGTACAAGGGAGCAAAAAACCCGTTCCCGTGGATGAGCGAAGCAATTGATCTGGGCAAAGAGAAAAACTTCTTTGAAACGCGAGTGACAGAGTACCAATCTTCTTCGAACCTAACTTGGTAAATCCTAGGCGCGCTTCGATCGGAGCGCGCCTACTTTTTACTCAAGTTTGAGAAAACCCCTTTCTGGTGAGAAATGCATTCTTTAAAGATTTGGTGTAAAACTCTTGTGGGAGCTCAACGTTTAAAGCCTTCATGATCGTAAATAGATGGTTGAGATCGATCGAAAGTTCAATTTCCTCGACCTTTTGTTTTGGCTTGTTCAAAACAGCTCGCTTGGCAATCAGCTTTTCGATTGAACTCTTCAAGATTTCGATCCCATCTGCCCTTTTGGCCATTTGCCCCAAGTCAAATGAATATCCTAAGACCTGCTCAATTTCACCAACTACAGCTATCGCCACCTTCTCGTTGTCCCCATACTGGGTAATGACTTCTCTAATCAGAGTCTCATCCACCGCAAGACCCACTTCTCGATCTTCATCTGTAAGGTCTTTGCGCTCTTTAGCTTCTTTGATTGTATTCACGACAAATTGGTCCCAGGGCTTTTGGCTCTTTAAAGAGAATGATGCAGTCCCCTTGATCGAGGGGCCCCCCTTGAATACCTGAAAAGCAAGCTTCAAATTGGGAATAGCCAAGTAATCAATATTTTCTCTTTCAATCACCTCTAAAACCATATTTCCAATCGCGATTTCGATCCCTTTTTCAGGATGGACCAATTCTTCTAAAGAAGCATATCTAGGAGCAATTTTTATGATCCCGTCTGTCCGATCTTTTCGATGGATAAGCCGATAGAGGATCTTACCCCCTTCACCCTCTTTTTTTTCATAGCTAAACTCTTCTTTCAACCCCTCTTGTGGGTAAAAAAAAGAACGGAACCATTCAAAGATTTTCAAGCAGAGTTCAGCTAGGTGTTTTAGAAAGGGGGATCTCTTAATCGAGCCACACTCTTTCATCTGAAGTGAGCAGGCGGTCGGACTTTGAGGAGTGCTTTGGGGAGGGAAATAAGCGGACGGCTCCCTCGAGACAGGCAAAGGGTCTATTCGCATAAAAAACTCCCTATTTTGGCCTGGTAATTTAAATTTTTCTTCAATAAAAAGCAAATAGCCCACTGACAAAAACGCTTAGAAAGTTTACGCTCTGTATCTATGACCAAAGACTTCCTCACAAAAGAAGGACAGAAGTACAACGACTTCCTCCTAGTCACCTACCGCCCCATCGACGAGCTTCAAGCAACCTTGAGAGAGCTCGTTCATGTTCCGACTGGTGCCCAAGTGATGCACATTGAAAATGATGATCCTGAAAACCTCTTTTGCCTCTCCTTCAAGACCCTACCCGACTCTTCAAATGGTGCCCCCCATATCTTAGAGCACACCGTTCTCTGTGGCTCATTGAAATTCCCGGTGAAAGATCCTTTCTTCTCGATGAATAGGCGAAGCCTCAACACCTTTATGAATGCCCTTACAGGAAGCGACTTCACCTGCTACCCTGCAGCCACCCAAGTTGAGAAAGACTTCTACAACCTCCTTGAAGTGTATCTCGATGCTGTTTTTCATCCCGAACTAAAAGAGCTCAGCTTTCTTCAGGAGGGTCATCGCTTAGAGTTTGAAAAACCAGAAGACCCATCTAGCCAACTCCTCTTCAAAGGGATCGTTTACAATGAAATGAAAGGGGCTATGTCGTCTGTGGATTCGCGTATATGGCACGCCATGATGGCCGAACTCGTCCCTGATTTGACCTATGCCCATAATTCTGGGGGAGAACCCAAAGAAATCCCAAACCTCACCTACAAACAACTGATCGATTTCCACGAAACCTTCTACCATCCGAGTCGCTGTCTCTTCTTCTTCTACGGAAACTTTCCCTTAGAGAAACACCTTGATTTCATTGAAGAACATGCTCTGAAAAACATTAAAAAACTCTCTCCGATTGAAGGGATTGGTCATCAAACCCGCTTCGAAAAACCGATCAAAAAAACCCTCACCTACCCAATATCTGAAGAGGAGGGGCTCGAAGATAAATACATCCACGCGTTTGGCTGGCTCACCACCCCCGTTGTCGATCAGGAAGAAGTTCTGGCTCTTACGATCCTCGATTCCATTTTGATGGATACTGATGCTTCTCCTCTAAAAGCAGCTCTTCTAGACACAGAACTTTGCATCCACGCAGATAGCTACCTCGATACAGAAATGACCGAAATCCCTTTCGTTCTCGTCCTCCGTGGCTGTGATGAGAAAGCTGTTGACTCCCTCCAAAAAACCCTTTTCGAAGCGCTTGAAACTATTTCCAAAGATGGAATCCCCTACCATCTTGTCGAAGCCTCCATCCATCAGCTCGAATTCTCTAGGATGGAAATTTGCGGAGATCACTCCCCCTTTGGCCTTACACTTTTTATGCGTTCCGCTCTTGCCAAACAACATGGTTGTGACCCTATCCACTCTCTTTCGTCACACACCCTTTTTCAAAAACTCTTAGTAAAAGCAAAAGACCCCCGTTTTCTCTCTCCACTGATCGAAAAGTACTTTCTTAATAACCCCCACTTTGTCCGCCTGAGCTTTTCACCAGATCCCCTTCTCTCTGCAAAAGAAGCAGAGGAAGAGATGTCTACTTTGAAAAAAATACAAAATAGCCTCACTGAAAAAGAAACGGTGAATATCCTCGAGCAGACAAAAAAGCTAGAATCTTTCCAAAATGAACAAGAAACGAAACAGCTTGAATGCCTACCCAAGCTCACTCTCGAGGATGTTCCAAGAGAA
Organism: uncultured bacterium; assembly: GCA_964352505.1. Lineage (GTDB taxonomy): Bacteria > Chlamydiota > Chlamydiia > Chlamydiales > Rhabdochlamydiaceae > Sacchariniichlamydia. The sequence goes on along the minus strand of CAYGSB010000009.1, from coordinate 58,080 downwards.
ACGCGGGATTTTTCCTTAACGACTCATCAATGTGGGAATCTTGGAGTTTTTCACCATGACTGCTTCACTAACCACATTCTCTATGCAGATTTGATTTTTGATTTGCCTCCACTGACCGAAAATGAGTTGTTCGACCTCCAGCTCTTCCTCATCCTCTGGCCAGATATTGGCGCGGGAAGCCGCTCCTATATTGACAATCTTGAATACGTTCAGGCTTATACTGGGGGAGTAGGGGCACATGTATCACAGCATGTACAAACCACCAACCAAGAGCTATCTAAACCTTCTATCCAACTCCATGGAAAAGCGCTCGATCGGAATGCTGAAAAACTCTTTTCGCTCTTTCGCGATATGATAGAGAACCCCCATTTTCACGAAAAGAAGCGGATTGGAGAACTCATTCGAAAATTAGCCACCTCCCTACAAAACCGACTAAGTCGAAATGCAATGCGTTATGCCTCTCAACTCGCTCTCGCTAGTTATTCGACTCCTGGGTACATCAACGAGCAGTGGTATGGCCTCAGCTTCTACCAAAACGTACAAGCGCTGAATCAAAACTTAAAACAACAGCTTCCCAATCTATTAACGCGCCTTGGGACTCTTCAACAAAAACTTCTAAAAAATGGTCCTCCAAAACTCGTTCTTAGCACCGATCAATCCCTTTTTTCAGACCTTATCAATAAGCAGTTCTATGGATTGTCAACGATCCCCTCCTTAGCCCCTATTCCTTGGGAACAATTCTATACAATCCCCAAAATCCAAGATCAAGCTCGGGTGATCCCCTCCCCTGTAGCGTTTACTGTCCAAGGCTTTTCTACCATCCCTTACCTCCATCCCGATGCTCCTGCCCTACAAGTTTCAACCGCTCTTTTAGAAAACAAAGTTCTCCACCACCGGATTCGAGAACAGGGTGGAGCCTATGGCTCTGGTGCTAGCTATAACTCCGCTTGGGGCAACTTCTACCTCTACTCTTACCGAGATCCTCACATTGCCCACACGATTCGCACTTTTACACAAGCTGCCACTGAAATCGCTGATGGTAATTTTGATGAGCGGGACCTAGAAGAGGCAAAACTAGGAATCATCCAACACTTTGACACTCCTACCTCTCCAGGAAACCGGGCAATGGTCGCCTACAACTGGCTTCGCGATGGAAAAACCCACAAAATGCGCCAAAGCAATCGAGACCGGATCCTTGCTCTTACTCATGAAGACATCCAGAAGGCACTAAAGAACCACCTCCTCCCTCAGCTTGAAACGGGAACGATCGTCACCTTCGCCGGGCAAGAGCTCTTAAACAAAGAACTCCCCCTCCTAGACAATAAAAAAATAGAAATCCTCCCTATCTCTTGAATAATTCCAAGCGCTAGGGCATAATCCGGATTTCGACGACTAAATAATTAAGGTGATTTTTATGAGGAAAATACTTGTTCTATGTACATGCTTGCTTTCCGTTAATCTCTCGGCATTAAACTCCGAGTGTGCTTGTTCTCCTCAGCAAATTTCCAAAGTTTTCACCTCTGTAGCAAAGGAAGCAACCCCTGCGGTTGTCTTCATCAAAGCAGAGGGTGTTGGCCAAGACCACGACGATCTCGCAGAGCAGTTTCAATCCCCTCAGCAAGATCCCTTCAACGACGAATTTTTCAATCGCTTCTTCGGCAAACCCTACCGCCGCCAACCCCAACAATCCCTATCGCAAGGCTCGGGGTTTATCATCAGTGAAGATGGCTACGTCCTTTCGAACGCCCACGTTGTCAAAGGAGCGAGCAAACTCACCGTCGTTCTCCATGACGGAAGAGAGCTTCCTGCCCAAGTGATCGGGTATGATGCAAGTACAGATGTCGCCGTTGTAAAAATCGAAGGGACCAAACTCCCCTTCATCAAACTTGGGAATTCCGACGACATGGAAGTGGGAGAATGGGTCATTGCTATTGGGAGTCCTTTCCAACTTCAAGCCTCCGTTACAGTCGGCGTTGTTAGCGCTTTGGGCAGAAACAATCTTCGGATCACCGACTTTGAAGACTTCATCCAAACAGATGCCGCGATCAACCCTGGAAATTCAGGGGGTCCCCTCATCAACCTTGAAGGAAACGTCATCGGCATCAACACCGCCATCGTATCCAAAAGCGGTGGCTATATGGGAATTGGCTTTGCAATCCCCAGCAATATGGTCAAACATGTAATGAATCAAATCATCGATAATGGAAGCGTGACCCGGGGATATCTCGGTGTTGCACTCCAGCCCCTAGACCAAGATATGGCCGATGCTTTCGGTCTAGATCGCCCCGATGGAGCTCTTGTCGCAGAAGTGGTCAAAGGATCGCCAGCTGACAAAGGAGGCCTCCAACAGGGTGACATCATCACTGAATACGATGGAAAAGCTGTCAAAGCCATTGGAACCTTCCGCAACGCCATCTCAATGATTAAACCTGGGACCAAGATCAAACTCAAAATCAACCGAAGTGGCAAAATGATCAACCTGACCGTCACCCTCGGCTCTTTTGCTGGTGGTAGCGACGGATCAGCTCTAAGTCAAAAGCTTGGGATGGAAATTGAACCTCTCACCCCAGAAATGGCCGGGAAACTCGGCTATACGCAAACTGAAGAAGGGGTTGTCGTCGTTAAAATCAAGCCTGGTTCCCCTGCGGCCGTTGCAGGAATCCGTCCCGGCTTCATCCTCCTCGCCATTAACCACAAAAAAGTTTCCTCTGTAGAAGAGTTCAATGAAGCCTTAGAGGAAACCAAGAAAAACCGTGTTCTCATCTTGGCAAAACAGGGCAATGTTACCAGGTTCTACTCGCTCAAAGTTCAATGAGAATAGAACAGACACCTCCGTCGGTAACCCCTCGGGACGCAGAGCTACTCCCTTTGCGTCCCCTAATTACCGACACAATCACCTCCCCTTATGCTCCCGTTTGGCCAACCGCTCTTGTAAGCTTGTTCTCCTGGCTCTATCAATGCATTCGTCCGATACTCTTTTTCCTTCCGAAAGAAAAAGCCCCTTCTCCTCCACAGATAGAACGAGCCATCTATAAGGTAGAGAAAGAACACCAGAAGCCCCACCGACTAACTACCGCTGCATCAAATGCCCTTATCCCGGCACTCATTTCTTGGTGGCAAAAAGATGGAACGGTCTTAGCCATGTACGCTGCAAAAACTGGCCTCGACGTCACTGCCTCTTCTATTGAAAAGCTCGCTCATTCCACCCTTCCTAATGGCTTTCCCCATCTCAAAAAAAGTCTAGGTCTTATTGCTGGAGCACCTATTATCTGGCATCTAGCCGATCACCTCGGTTACCCACAGGGGAAAGTCTACCTCTTTTCCGTCTCGATCGGAGTTCTATCCATCTTCGCGCAGGCACAGGCTAAAGCTCACCAAAACGACCAAAAACGACTTAAAATAGCCCTTGCCGGCTAAATACAGCGGCCTCAGAAGCACCCTATTACCACTTCTATAATCATTTTATTTTAAAAACAAAAAATCCATTTTAATTGATTTAAACACTTATTTTAGTATATAATACTTTAATAAAAACAGGTATAATATGCCAATCATTGATTATAATACTCAACTAATCAACTCGGCTTGGGGCGGTAACTACGAAGAAGCTTTAGAAGCTTTGAATAACGGCGCCGATCCCAATGCATCTAGAATCGATGGGGCTACAGCACTCCAACTAGCCTGCTATAAGAGACAAGGTCCAATAGCAAGACTCCTTGTAGAGAAAGGGGCAAATGTTCGCGTGGCCAATATACACGGAACGACCCCTTTACATATGACGAAGGATCCTGCAACGGCTGTTGCACTTATCCACGCTGGAGCTGAGATAGATGCAAAGGATTTTCAGGGTAATACCCCACTGATGCTCGCCTGCATAAAAAGGGCTACTGAGGTAGCCAGGGTTCTTCTAGAAAACCAGGCCAATGTCAACATTGAAAACGATCGGAGGAAAAGTCCCTCTCTCTTTCTTGAAGAAAGTGATCACAGTGAATTAAAAGAGCTTTTTCACCAATATTGTATCAACCCAAGTTCACCAACAGTCAATAGTACAAAGAATAGCAATATGGCAACCTTCCTAGACATAGGCCCCCCTACCTACCCTTTACATGATGCATGCTCAACCACCGCCCACATAGAGCCCTTGATCGGCAATGGGCAACTAGTCAATGTGCAAGATGATAACGGAGATACCCCTCTACATCGGGCCGCCCGCGTTTTAAATACTCAGGCAATTGTGATTCTTTTTCAAAATGGAGCTCTTGGCAATCTCCAAAACAATAAAGGAGAAACCCCTCTTCATTGCATTTTGGGATCAAAACACCGCCCTGCCGAGGAGATAGCCCCAGCAGTCTCTCTTCTCCTAAAGTACCGGGTCAATGTAAACTTCGCTGACTCTAAAAAACAGACCCCGTTATCGATGGCCTGTTCCTTTGGGAGTGGAAAAATCGTGGAGCAACTCATCAACGCCGGAGCGGAAATTAACGTCCGAAACGTTGGAAAGCAATCTCCTTTAGACATCGCTAACCTTTGGGGATATCCAGAAATCGCCTCTCTATTAAAAGCAAGAGGAGCTGATGAAAACACCCTCAACTCCTCCCAGGAAAGCATTTAAGCAAACGTATACTTGAAGGTTTTTTCCGATTTCGTTGCATTTGAAACAAGACAGTATTTTTCCGACTCTTTTAAAATCGTCTTCGCTTTTTCTTGATCCTCTACACCTGTCAGGGTGAACTCGAGGTCGAGCTTTTTTAGTTGGGGCACTCCCTTTTCATCCCGATCAATTGTCAAAATCCCTTTTGAATGAATCTCGCCAAATCCTAGGGCCGCTTTTTCTGCAAAAACTTTAAATGTTGCGATGAGACAGGACATGATCGAGAGAATATAGAGATCCTCAGGAGAATATCCTCCTCCCGGGCCTCCGAATTCCTTTGGAATCGCACAGCTAATTGGAGGTAGTCCCTCCGCATCTGCGTGTAAAGGGGGTTCGATCCCTTTTGTCGATTTAACATGTCCTTCAAAATGCATCGGATACTTGTTCATATTGCCTCCTCTTTTTTTTCACAATGTACAAAAATTAGCCTTTCTTCACTATGAGTTTTTTAGTATCCTTTTCAGTCTACTCTAGGTATTTACTATGACAAAATTTTACGACATCACCCTTCCCCTATCGAGCCATCTTCCAATATGGCCAGGTGATAGAGAGCCTATATTTAAGCACAAAGAGATCGAGATCGATGGAAATGCGGTCCAGGTATCAAAAATGGACATGCCTGTTCATACGGGAACACATGTCGATGCACCCCTCCACTTCATTCAGGGAGGGAATCCGGTAGAATACCTTCCCCTCGAAGCACTGATCGGACCCGTTGAGGTAATTTTACTCCCCAACATCAAAGCCATCACAGCCGACCTATTAAAAGGGGCAAATATCCCTAAAGGAACGAGGCGCCTTCTCTTTAAAACAGATAATTCAAAACAATGGACTGGGACCTATCCCCCGTTTATGAAAGACTTCGCCTGCCTCCATGCTGATGGCGCTGCCTATCTCGTCGATCAGGGGATCATTCTTGTAGGTATTGACTACCTCTCGATTGCTCCCTTTAATAACCTTGTTCCAACCCATAGAACCCTTCTTGAAGCAAATGTCGTAATTATTGAGGGATTAGATCTATCCAAGGTAGATCCCGGGCTCTACACCCTTCATTGCCTTCCCTTGAAGATCGTCGGAGCGGATGGAGCCCCTGCCCGGGTTATACTGACTAAATAGTCTACTGGTATAATTGTCCCTACCGATCAAATTATCTTTGGGTCTACACCAAATTTGCCCGTTTCTTTAGAGTGAGGCTATGAAGCTTGAGATTTGCAAGGCCACCCATGGCTTGCCCCTACCCCTCTATATTAACGAAGTCCCCGCGGGGTTTCCCTCACCGGCTGATGGGTATATGGACGATGCCCTTGATCTCAATGAGCTGCTCATCACCCACCCTGCAGCAACATTTTTTATCCGTGTCAGCGGAACATCGATGCAAGAGGCAAATATCCACTCGGGAGATATCCTTGTCGTCGATCGAGCAAAAGAGGCAAAACATCGAGATATTGCCATTGCCGTTTTGAATGGGGAGTTCACAGTGAAGCGGATTTTGAAAAAGGGAAAGCAGGTCTTCCTTGCTCCAGAAAATCCAAAATTCCAACCGATCGAAGTCAAAGAGGGAGAGGACTTTCAAATTTGGGGGGTCGTCACCTATGTCATCCACAAAGCCCGGTAAGTTTTTTCTCATCGACTGTAACTCATTTTATGCATCTTGTGAACGGGTGTTCAATCCAAAGCTTTGGAATAAGCCCGTCGTCGTTTTGTCCAATAATGATGGGTGCGTTATTGCCAGATCAAAAGAAGCGAAAAAGCTCGGTATTCCAATGGGAGCCCCCGCGTTTCAATATAAAGAGCTCTTTCAGAAAGGGGGCGTATTTGTCTACTCATCAAACTACACCCTCTATGGGGATCTATCTCACCGAGTCATGCAGGTACTCGAGCAGTTCTCCCCAAAGCTAGAAGTCTATTCGATTGATGAGGCCTTCTTACAAAGTGACTGTGAAGATCCTGTTGCACTAGGTAGAGAGATTCGGAGAAGAGTCCTCCAATGGACGGGAATCCCGGTCTCAATTGGGATTGGCGAGACAAAGACTCTGGCAAAAGTGGCAAACCACCTTGCCAAGAAAGAAGAAATCCATGGCGGAGTCTATGAGCTCGAAGGACGAAGGGAAATCGATAGAATCTTGGGGAGATTTCCCCTAGGTGATATTTGGGGAATTGGACGAAGACTCTCAAGCCGGATGGAAGCGATGGGAATCACAACACCACTCCATCTCAAAGACGCCGACAATGAGTGGGTCCGAAAGAATTTTTCCGTGACCGTTTTAAAAACAGTCATGGAGCTTCGAGGGATTTCTGTCCTTGAGCTGGAAGAGGTCTATGGGCCAAAAAAAAGCATCACCTGCTCGCGTTCTTTTGGGCAAACTGTAATGGAGCTAGAAAAGCTTGAAGAGGCGCTCGCAAGCTATATGGCAAGAGCCTCTGAAAAACTCAGGCTACAGGGATCGGTTGTCGATGTGATCACCGTCTACCTAACAACTTCTCCCTTTATTGAAAAACCCTACAGCAATAGTGCAACGATAACCCTGCCCGAAGCTACCGACTATACCCCTGAGCTCATCTCCTACGGCAAACGGGCACTAAAAGGGATTTTTCGCAAAAGCTACCCCTATAAAAAAGTCGGAGTCATTTTTCAAAGTCTTTCTCCAAAGAACTGCTATCAACGAGATCTGTTTGCAAAACCTTCACCAAAAAAACAGGCGCTCATGGAAATGCTCGATCAGATCAATGGAACCTATGGCGAAAACATCATCCAATTTGCCGCAGAGGGGATTGAAAAGCCCTGGCAAATGCGCAGATCCCAAACATCCCCAAAATACACAACGAGCTGGGAAGAGCTACTGACCATTCGGATGTAATTCTCCATCCAGCTGCTGAATAATACGACTATTGAGCCCTCGTTTCCAAGAAAGCTGTCTCTCTGTGAGTTTGCTATTAGCCCTATCCCAGACTTGCAGATAAAAATCCCGATCGCGCTCAGCTAAAACCCCTTTTTCAAATGCGTAGCTAATCAGTTTTGGACCAGCTGTTGCTCCTTGTGGATTCGTCTTTAATCTTTGGTAGGCAGATTTGGTTGATAGAACAATTTCATAGAGGAGTTTTTGATTCAGGCTCCTCTTATACCCCTCTTGTGCATCAGAGCGCTTCCTCTTTCTCCATACCTGCACATAAAAATCTCGATCCCTTTCAGTAAACACCCCGATTCGGTGAGCATATTCTATCAGTTCTTTATTGGCCGATGCATTTGCATCAGAAAAAATCCGTCTACATCCCGAAATAATCCGAGGAACGACCTCAAAATCTGCTTCGGCCAATTCTTCACCGGAAAATTTTGCAATACAATGGTTGCCAACAGTCGCTGTGAGTCCATTTTTCGTGTTTTTGATATGGCAGAGCTCTCGAATCGGTTTGTGCCCACATAGGCAGGATTCGCTCTCTCCTGGACCCAAAAGCTCAACATCTTGAAGTTTCCATTCAGAAACAGCTCCGCTCCAAGCATCTGCTTCACTTAGTTCAATAATGCGCGTGGGGAGATCCCAGCGTGTAGAAGTTGCCATACGTATCCTCCAAAAATTTATTTAGAAGGAGGATAAGCCCTCTTCACAAAAAAGGGAATATTAGTTTTCTGGGTGGTGCTGAGTAAATTTCTGAAACGATTCTGTATCCCGAATCAGATCAAATTCAGCCCCTTTGAGAATCTGTGAGAGATTTTCTAACCCTTCTTGAAAAGCTGTTTCTAGCCATCCTACAGCTGGTTTTTCTTTAGAGAGGGCCGCAGAGGCAAAGGCGTTTCTAAGAGCAATTTCTTTACTAGGCATCGCTTGAAAACAGTTTGGACCGATCTCTTCGACGAGTTGAAAATCTTTCATTTCAAACGCGGTTTTATGGAGAAGACAGAGTGCTTCAGGAGAAATTTCCGTGTGGATCGGTTGCAAGAGGTCGTAGGCTTCTTTTTTCTCCTCTTTCTCGTATTTAAGAAAAGCGAGGTACTGGGTAGCCATGAGATAAATCATCCCCTCCTTTGCTTCCCTTCGGATCGCTTCAAAGGAGGAAATAGCCTGGTCTTTCTGACCGAGTTGCAGCTGGTTTTCGGCCTCTTCCAACGATTTTTTCAGGTGATCGCTCCGATCCCCTTCCGTTAGGTGACGCAGACGGCGGAACATATCAAAACTCTGAAATGCAAAAAGGAAGAAAAGAGCTCCGATTAGAAACTGTTGGTAGAGGAAAAAAAAGAGACTCCCCCCACCAGCAATGACCATACCGATAATGAGGGAATAGCGAAAACCCTTCGCACCAAAAATCGCCTCTAAAACAATTCTAAGAAGCTGCCCCCCATCGAGAGGCATCACCGGAACGAGGTTTAAGATCGTCCAAATGAGGTTAACCCAAAAGAACAAGGTAAGAACACTGCCTGTGAAACCCGTCGACAGAGCGGGTATTTTGAGGAGCAGCCATGCCAAAACAAAGAGCATAAACCCGAAAAGGGGGCCGTTGAGAACAATAAAAAACTGTCTCCAAAAGGAGAGCTTTTCCCCTTCGTGGTAAGTGAGACCTCCTAAAGCGACGAGTTGAATTCTCGGTTTCGTTCCGAAGAAAAGAGCAGTACTAGCATGACCCATTTCATGAACGAGGACCGAAACGAGAATCACAAAAATCCAAACAAATGTTCCGATCAGACTTCCGCTATTGAGGAAACCAATGATCCCAGCCGTAAGCCAAAAAAGGGGGTGGATACTGATGGGGATTTTCCCCTTAAAAGTAATCATTGTTTACCTATTGCCCGCTGCATCGTTTCTCCCATTTCGGCGGGGGTCTCCGCGACGATAACCCCGGCTTTTTTAAGGGCTTCCATTTTTCCTTTTGCCGTCCCTTTTCCTCCGGAGACGATCGCTCCTGCGTGCCCCATTCTTCTACCCGGAGGAGCCGTGACACCAGCGATAAATGCAGCTACGGGCTTCGTACAATTTTCCCGGATCCAATCGGCTGCCATCTCTTCCGCATCGCCTCCGATCTCTCCGATGAGGAAAATCCCTTCAGTTTCAGGGTCTTGTTCAAATAATTCAAGAACATCGATGAAGTCGGTCCCATTTAAGGGATCGCCTCCGATCCCTACACAAGTCGTCTGTCCAAGCCCGATTTGGGTCGTTTGCCAGACGGCTTCATACGTGAGGGTCCCCGATTTAGAGACGATCCCGATTTTTCCCCTTTTGTGGATATACCCGGGCATGATTCCCATTTTCGTCTCATCAACGGTGATAACTCCCGGACAATTGGGGCCAATTAGGCGAGAGGTTTTGCTCTGCTTCATCACCCGGCTCACTTCAAGCATATCTCGAATAGGTATCCCTTCTGTAATGCACACAATGACTTCAATCCCTGCATCTTCAGCTTCTAAAATGGCATCGGCGGCAAATGGCGCCGGAACAAAGATGAGCGAGGCTGTGCAACCGGTCACCTTTTTTGCTTCATAAACCGTATCGAATACAGGGAGCTTGAGAACATCATCTCCTCCTTTACCCGGAGTTACTCCGCCAACATAGTCCCCACCGTACGCAATCCCCTGCTCGGTATGAAAACGGCCCGACTGTCCGGTGATTCCCTGAGTAATGATCTTTGTTTTTTTCTCAATCAATATCGACATCGCACTACTTCCCTTGAGCTACAGCTTTTTTTGCACCATCCGCTAGGCTATCGGCTGTAGTGATCGCCAAGCCCGATTCTTTGAGGAGTTTTTTACCTTGCTCGACATTCGTCCCTTCCATCCGGACAATGACAGGAATGTCGATTGAGAAATCTCTAGCAGCGGTAATGATCCCTTCTGCAAGAACAGCACAATTCATAATTCCGCCAAAAATATTGACTAAGATCGCTTTCACACTCGGATCAGAAAGAATGATTCGAAAACCTTCGGCGACTTTTTCAGCAGAGGCTCCACCACCCACATCGAGAAAATTTGCAGGCTTGCCCCCATAGAAATGGATGATATCCATTGTAGCCATGGCAAGACCAGCCCCATTGACCATACAACCGATATTTCCTTCTAAAGCGATATAGGCCAGATCAAATTCTTTGGCAGCCACCTCGCTTTCAGACTGCTGGGTGGGATCGTAATAACTTGCAATCTCGCGCTGTCGAAAGAGGGCATTATCATCGATGCTCAGCTTGGCATCCAAGGCGAAAATCTCTTTATTTGGTGTAGTAATGAGCGGATTGATTTCTAAAAGGGAGGCATCTGTCTCAATGAAAGCTTTAGCCAGGCCCATCGCAACCTTTTTCCCGAGTTTGGCCATATCCCCTTTCCACCCCATAAATTTTGTGAGCCAAAGAGCGTGATAGGGCTTGAGTGATCCGTCAAGCTGGATCGGAACGGTAAGAATTTTTTCCGGAGTCTTCTCTGCGATCTCCTCAATTTCCATCCCCCCCTCACGAGAAGCAATAAGAACGGGCTGAGCCGCATTTCGGTCGATGATTGCACCTATATAATATTCTTTTTCAATCTTCAGAGGGACCGAAATCATCACCTGATGGGAAACAGCGCCTGCTGGACCCGTCTGATTATTCACCATTTTCATCCCAATGAGTTTTTCAGCAACCTGTCTAATCTCATCTGGACTTTTGGCAAACTTCACTCCCCCCGCCTTCCCCCTTCCGCCCGCATGTACCTGAATTTTAACGACTGCTTCTTTCAAATTGAGCTTTTTGATCACCTCATCAACCTCTTTTAGGTTAGAAGCGACTCCAAAATCAGGGATAGGGATTCCGTATTTTCGCAAAATTTCTTTGGCTTGATACTCGTGAATATTCATTCTTCACCTCTACTTCTATATGTGCTACTATAGGTTTTCATTCAAGGTTCAATAAGATGTTTTCGTTTTTTTCAAAAATAAAAAAGGCCCTAGCTAAGACAAGAGATGCCCTCGCAGGCAAAATTTCGTCTCTGTTTAAAGGCCCATGGGATGAAGCAACCTTTGAAAAGCTCGAACAGATCCTCTACGAGGCCGATCTTGGGAGTGAGTGTACCACCGCCCTTGTCGAAGAGACGAGGGTCTATCTAAAGCAAAACAGAGAAGCGAAGATCAAAGAGATCCTCTTATTCCTTAAGAAGCGCTCGATTGAAATACTAGATGTTACTCCCAAAGTCGTTCCAAAAGAAGGAAAACCTAAGGTGATCCTCGTCGTCGGGGTCAACGGCAGCGGAAAAACAACGAGTATTGCAAAACTGGCCCAGCAGATGCAAAAAGATGGACAGAAAGTCCTTCTCGCTGCGGGAGACACCTTTCGCGCAGCGGCGATTGAACAGCTGAGTACCTGGGCCGAGCGGATCGGTTGTGAAATCATCAAATCAACTCCTGGCGGAGATCCAGCTGCAGTTGCCTATGATGCGGTAGAAGCTGCCAAAGCAAGAGGGATGGACACAGTCATCATCGACACAGCAGGAAGATTGCAAAATAAAACGGATCTAATGAAAGAACTCGAAAAAGTAAATCGGGTCATCAAAAAGGTGGTTCCAGAAGCCCCCCACGAGACCTTTCTAGTCCTCGATGCGACCACAGGACAAAATGCGGTAGATCAAGCAGAGGTCTTCAACTCGTTCACCCCTCTCACAGGAATTATCCTGGCAAAACTTGACGGTTCTGCAAAAGGAGGTATTGTCTTGAGCATCTACAAAAAATTTGGCATCCCTGTAAAATGGATAGGAATCGGCGAGAAAATCGATGATTTAGAGCCTTTCAATGCGACCGAATATGCCGAAGCACTCTTCGGAGGTTCATGAACCTATCCCCCTCATTAGACTTCTTGTGGATTTAGGGTCTCTGGTTTATTGTATCTTATATGGAAGAGACCTTCATCTATTCTCCTTTTTCACAACATACACAGTGGGATCAAAATACCCGCTCTCTCCTCTTACAATTCATCCTCAAAGAATTAATCGCCGGACAAACACAAGAAACGATCTACGTAACCCCCACCCCTTTTTTTCCCTATGATTGGTCTCATGCAGCTGGAGCGCTCAATAAAATTGAAGAACACCTAATGCTCTTTCCCTATGCCTTTCCTAAAATGGCAAAAGATCAAAAAATTGTAGCCAAAGCTCTAAAAGAAAAAAGCCTTTCACAACTATATCGCACCCTCAAGCCATTTATTTCTGCTTGCGAAGGAGCAAAATCTCTGCAAGACTTCATGGAAAAAAATAGAGCAAAACTCAATATTTTCGAGGTTGCAACTGTATGAATGACCCCGTTAGGGCCCTGATTCGCGACACCTGTTCCTACCTTAAACAAGAAGGGCACCTAAAAGGAAAAAAAACTCCTCCTCCCCCTCCTAAGAAGGAGGCAATACAAAAACCCGTGGTTAAACCCCCTCCAATCCCTCCTCCGATGCCGATCCCAGAGCCCTCTTTGCCCCCTCTACCAAAAGAGGAAAACACCACCTTCTTTGCGACGATCCAAAAACACTTGCCCCACCTCCGCCTTATCAAAGATGTACCCCAAATGGGGAAAGTAGCTATTGTGTATGAACGTGAAGAAGACCATCCCTTTCTCCAAAAACTCGGGAAAGCCATTGAGAGTCGGTTTTTTCCGGTCGAGATCCATAGATCTCTTCCTCATTCTTCCTATCTATTGGTCATCACACAAAAAGAGTCGGAAAGTATAGAGCTCCACAAGCAAATAGTCCTTGAACCTATTGCTTCGTATGAGAACAATACCGAGGAGAAAAAACAGCTCTGGTCCACAATATGTCACCGTCTATCGCAGAAGTCATCTTAGATGACGCCCTAGAAAAAAGCCTTGATTATGCCATTCCCGCCGAATGGAACGAGCTCACAGTAGGGATGCGCGTGGAAGTTCCTTTGCGCGGAAGAAGTGCCAAAGGGACCGTGATGGCCCTCAAAGAAAAGAGCGCATTTAAAAACATCAAACCACTCATCAGAATAGCAAGTAGCCAACCAGTTGTTTCGATAGAGCTCTTCAAGCTGGCACTTTGGATCAGCAAATACTATTGCTGCCCCATTGGAAGAGTACTAAAAACGATTCTCCCTCCAACAATTCGCGATGAGAACAAAACACACAAAATGCAACTCTACGTGAAACCCCTCCTTTCACAGGAAAAACTCAAAGAGCTGTGCTTATCGCTTCGAGGGAAAAGTTCTTCTCAAGCAAAGGTCATCGATCTTTTGCTAGAAAAACCCAAAGGGCTCTTTTTAAGTGAAATTCTCGAAAGAGCCGCTGTCTCACAAAGTCCGGTAAATACCCTAGCGAAAAAAGGGGTGTTACAAGCGCAAGAAGTACAGGTCGATCGATCCCCTGTTTTTGCCCATGAATTTTTCCCGACAAAACCAAAGTGTTTAGGCAAAGAGCAGCAGATCGCCTATGACGCCATCGTAAAAACCCTAGGAACTTTTCAGCCCCATTTGATCCATGGAATTACAGGTAGCGGAAAAACTGAAGTCTATCTCCAAGCAATCCAAGAGACCTTAAACCGAGGGGAAAGCATCATATACCTCGTCCCAGAGATCTCTTTGACCTCCCAAACGATAGAACGGTTCAAAGGCCGTTTTGGCGGGGAGCAGATTGCCATCTTACACCATCGCCTAAGTGATGGAGAACGGTTTGATGCTTGGCATCGGATTCGCGATGGAAGCGCTAAAATCATCATCGGAGCCCGCTCAGCCATCTTCTCTCCTGCATCGAGACTCGGACTCATCATCGTCGATGAAGAGCATGAAGCTACCTATAAACAAAGTGATGAATCGCCAAAATACCACGCAAGAGACATTGCCGTTGTCCGAGCGAAACTTAGTAGCTGCCCCGTAATCCTCGGAAGTGCAACGCCTAGCTTAGAAAGCTACCACAATGCACAAACCGGTAAGTACCAGCTTCACACCCTCTTGAGCCGAGCTGATCGGGCTACAATGGCCAATGTACACATCATCGACATGAAAAGAGAGTTCGTCAAAGCAAAAGGATATACCCTCTTTTCTGAGCCCCTGATCGACGGAATTCGCAAACGGTTTGAAAAAGGGGAACAGACGCTCCTCTTCTTGAATCGGAGGGGCTATCATACATCAGCCATGTGCCCCAGCTGTAGCCACGTCGAGACCTGTCCCCACTGCGACTTAAGCCTCACATTTCACAAGGGGGAAGCTGTTCTTGCATGCCACCTTTGTGACTTCCGCAAATCCTCACCCAGACAGTGCCCGGGGTGCGGAAAAGACGACTCGCTCAAATACAAAGGGGTAGGGACAGAAATGGTCGAGAAATCGCTCCATGCGCTGCTACCAGACATCCGGACGCTAAGGCTCGATGCCGACACCACAAAACACAAAGGAAGCCATGAGCGCCTCTTCAAACAGTTTCGCTCGGGAAAGGCCGACGTCCTCATAGGGACGCAAATGATCGCGAAAGGGCTCCACTTCCCCTCCATCTCCCTTGTGGGTGTTATTGGACTAGATGGATCTCTTAGTATTCCCGATTTCCGGGCAAGTGAAACAGTATTTCAACTCCTGACACAAGTTGCCGGGCGCTCAGGAAGGGGTGATATTCAAGGAGAGGTTATCCTACAGACACATCTACCAGACCATCCGATCATCTTGCATGCAGCAAACCAAGACTATCCCTCTTTTTATGCAGAAGAAATCGAAGTGAGAAAAATCTTCTCGTTCCCCCCTTTTAGCCATCTAGTCAAATGTTCATTTTCCGGGAGTGATGCTCACAAGTGTGAAAAGGGTGCAGGAGCTTTTCGGCAAACCCTCATCCAAACCCTGCCCAAAGGGGTCGAAATCCACCCGGTGGTCCCCTGTGGTTATGCAAAAATAAAAAATAATTATCGATTCCAGTGCCTGATTAAAACGGAAAGGCTACAAACAATATTGGGCCCTCTGCAGATGCTGAGGACCCAATTTGGAGTAGGGAAAGGTGTTCGCTTGTCGATCGACGTCGACCCGCTCACGACCTATTTCTAGCGACCAAAAGAAGAAAATAGGCTTTGGATCGAACCCATGGTTCCTCCCCAAAAAGCCGACTCATTCCACTTGATCGTCCGAGCAAGAGCGCCACCAATTGTCATTAAAATAGCACCGCTTAAAATATTTGTTGGCGAGAAGCTAAAAATTGTTAAAAACCCAAGAAGAGTACAAGCAACCATTGAAATCAGAGTGACCAGAGGGTATTTTGTACTTATTCTTTCTAGGTCATGAATAATTTCAGCATGAAACCGATGAAATTCGGTCTTAAAGGCGGATACAGGCGCCCTTTCCTTAGCTCCACCACACTCTCTTGAGATAGCTCCAATATTCATAATAACCTCCATTTTTGTCTTTTTATGGCGAATACTATACACCACCAAAAAAAAAATTCTCAAGAAAAAAAGGCGGAGATTGGTATAGTGCTTTGCCATGATTGAAGTAGAAAAAAAAGTAGCCATAAGAGAGGCCGACCTCAAGACAATTGAGAGGCTTGGAACCTTCCTTGGTTCAAAAATTCTCACTGACACCTACTATGACACAGCCGATTTTCGCTACACGACTAGTGATATTTGGCTCAGGGAGCGGGAATGTAAATTCGAATTAAAAATTGGCATTCGAGGGTTCGAAGGAAATATCGACACTTACCAAGAAGTGACCAAAGAATCTGAGATCCTCAAGAAGCTAGGCCTTGAAAAAGAAAAAGACCTCCTTAAAGCACTAGAGAAGGCAAAAATCTTCCCCTATGCCACCTTTCAAACGATTCGCCGCAAGTACCAAATCGAAGAGTTCACCATTGATCTCGATTTAGCCTATTTTGACGACTTCATCTATCGGATGGCAGAAATAGAACTTTTAGTCAGCGGAGAAGCAAAGGTAAAAGAAGCAGAGCAGTCAATCACCCATTTCATTTCGCAATTGGGAATTGATTCAAAGTTACCTGTGAAAGCAAAACTGATCGAATACCTTTCGCAAAAAAATCCTACCCACTATCAAGCTCTAATCGCTTCTGGGGTTATTCCTCGGGACGCATAACCGGGAAGAAGAGAACATCCCGAATTGAATCAACTCCTGCAAAAAGCATACAGAGCCTATCGATTCCTATTCCAAGCCCTCCCGTTGGAGGCATACCCTGACAAATCGCCTCGATAAATTCTTCATCCATTGGGTTCGCCTCTTCGTCCCCCCCCTGCCGCATCTTTGCCTGGTCTTCTAACAGCTGTCTTTGAAGAACCGGATCATTTAATTCGGTGTAGGCGTTGCAACACTCCATGCCGAGAATAAACGTTTCAAATCTCTCAACAATTCCCTCCTTCCGGTCTTTAGGATCGCGGTGAAGTTTGCAAAGGGGTGTCGTCTCAATCGGATGATCGGTGATGTGGTGGGGCTCTATCAGATGCTCCTCAGCATACTCTTCAAAAAGAAGAGCGATCAGGATCCCTCTAGGAGCGTCTTTTAGTTTGTCTGAAGAGACCTTATCGGAGAGTTTCTCTTTGATCTCATCTGTCGTCAAAGCGTCGACATCGATCTTCCCATACTTGTTGATCGCCTCTTTCATCGTCATCCGAATCCAAGGGGTTTTAAAGTCGAGCTCGTGGAAGTCTCCTTTTTTGTCTTTTCTCATTCCAATTTTGGTCGTTCCAAAAAGATCTATCGCCAATTTTGCATAGAGATTTTCGACAAATTCCATCACATCGTTGTAATCCCAATATGCAGCGTAAGCCTCAAGCATGGTAAACTCGGGATTATGGGTCTTGTCGATCCCCTCATTGCGAAAAACCTTCCCAATTTCATAGACCCTATTGATTCCTCCAACCACAAGTTTCTTTAATGCGATTTCTAAAGCAATCCGGCAATACATATCCTGAGAGAGAGCATTGTGATGCGTTACAAATGGCTTTGCCTGAGCACCACCATAGATATTCTGTAAAATTGGTGTCTCAACTTCGAGAAATCCAAATTCCTCAAAGTACTTCCGTATTCCTCCAATGAGCTCGCTTCGTAGTCGAAGCTGCTCTCCCACTTCGCTATTGGCGATCAGATCGAGCCACCGCTTCCGATAGCGCATCCCTTTATCGGCAATCCCTTTGTGTTTATCAGGCAAAGGTAGAAGTGTTTTACAGAGGAGAGTCACCTCTTTGGCATAGAGAGTGAGTTCTCCTTTTTGTGTCCGAAAAAGGTGGCCTTCGATGCCGATGATATCGCCTAAATCGAGCTTCTTCTCAATAAACTTGATCGGTGTCATTTCTGTCCTAAGGCCAGCTACCTTTGTGTGGTCCCGATTGAAAAGAACCTGTACTTTCGTTGTCTCGTCAAGAATTTGAGCAAAAATGTTCGTTCCCATTGGGCGGAAGAGGACAATACGCCCGGCAATCACAGCAGAATCAGATCTCCCTTCTTGCGCCTCTTCAAAAGTTCCGACAGCCTCATTCTCATATTTTGCCACAAGTGGGCCCAGCCCATGTGTAGGCTCAAACTTCGCAGGGTAGGGATCTATCCCGAGCGCTTCGATCTCACCCAGCTTTTCTTTTCGCGTTAAAAACGCTTCTTGCTTGTGATAATCGGGGGTACTGATCTCAGCTTGAATCGTCCGATTTTCCAGTTTTGTGTTTTCACCGATTTCTCGGTGATCCACATCGAGAAGATAGCACTCAACCTCCCCTCCACAATGGGTTTGAACCAGCTTTTGGAGTTCTTTGAGAGCAGCTGACAACTCGGCCAGTGAGGTGTGCTCGAGCCCTTCAATAATGAGCGCTGCATTCTTCGTATTTTCTGTAATTTTTGTCTTATCGCATTCCCGGTAGTTCCACGCTTTACAAGTGACCTCTTTTTCATCTCGATAGATCACCTCGCCGGCTTTTGCCATCTCTGGCTCACTTGCTCCAATAGGAGTAAAAGGCTCATCCCCCTTTGCAATCGTAAGGGAAACGACTCCCTCTACCGCATCTAAATCTTCAGCGCCTGCGGGGACAGAGTAGTTCAAGGAAATGCTATTATAGAGATTCACCAAAGAACTGATATCAGGAAGGGGCTTATCTTTAACCACCCGCCTAAGCAGTGCATCGATAGAGCATCTGGCATCGGATGGTTTATAGCCAAACGATCGAAATGCCTCTCGCCAATCAAGTAATTTTTCGACGCCGCCTAAATCTACCCCCTGATATTTTTCTTTAGCAGCAGCCTCTGCTGCTCGTAAAACCTCAAGACTTTTTGGATTGGGGTGATTGTTGATGTTGCGGGCGAGTAAAACCCCCACTTTAACATGAGGATATTTTTCCCAAATTTCTTGATCAATACGTATAGCCATGATTGTTTCCATCGTTGATATTTTTTCAAATTCTACCGCAACAAAAGGAGGATGTCCACTCGGAAGAAACTACAGATTTTCTTTGATGAAGGAGATCCCGAGGGGAGTGAGGTAGATCAGGTTGTCTTCACTTTTTTTGATGAAATTGTTTTTCGTTAAAACTTGGACGATATTGTCTACACTTTTCGGGTTCCCGCTAAAAACCTCAGCAGGAAGATACCGATCCACCTCAGCTTCTGGATCACCCGCTTCAAGAGCAAGTTCATAGAGACGTTTAATGAATTGTTCTTCTTTACTCAGTCTTTTTTGGTTCATCGTTTCTTCAGCCTCGGTCCTGAGGGGGTATCTTCAATAATATAGCCACTAGACGTAATCAAATCCCGCTGTTTATCTGCCTCTTCCCAATTTTTTGATTGGCGTGCTTCTTCCCTCTTTTTCAAGGCTTCAACAAGCTCAAGGGGAATCTCGACCTTGGCTTTTTCAAAGGGCATAATGCCGAGAACAGCATCGATTTCCCTTAAGAATATAAGGACATTAGCCGCCCCTTTTTGGCTCAGCCCGTCTCGATCAGATAGGTGGTTTACTTTACGAATCATTTCAAAAAGTGCTGCAAGGGCTGGAGAAATATTTAGATCATCGGCAAGCCCTTCTTTGAAGGCATTCCGCGTCTGGTCGATCAGACTAGATGCATCTTCGCCCTCTTTTGTTTTGATTTGCTCCATTCGATCGGTAAAGTCACTAAGCCGCTCAAGGGTTGCTCTTGCAGCAACGAGTCCATCAAAAGTAAAGTTGAGCTGGGTCCGGTAGTGAGCATTGAGCAGGAGGAAGCGAACTTCGGCTCCGGTATACCCCTTCTGAATTAGATCGCGGAGGGTATAAAAGTTTCCCAAGCTCTTCGACATTTTTTTATGATCGACGAGGAGGTGTTCGGAGTGAAGCCAGTGTCTTACAAATGTTTTCTCAGAGCACCCTTCTGATTGAGCGATCTCGTTCTCGTGGTGGGGAAACATATTGTCAACGCCGCCAACGTGGATATCGATAGAAGGCCCTAGGATACTCATCGCCATCGCCGAGCACTCGATATGCCACCCAGGACGCCCTTTTCCAAAGGGACTCTCCCAGAAAATCTCTCCATCGCGCTCGGGGTCATAGGCTTTCCAAAGACTAAAGTCGGCCACATTATCCTTTTCATATTCATCATTACCGACCCGCTGGGAGGCACCCACTTTAAGCTCATCAAGCTTCAGATGGGATAGACGACCATACGAGGGAAACTTCCGAATTGAATAATAAATACTCCCGTCAGAGCCTTTGTAGGCGATTCCTTTATCGATAAGTGTTTCAATGATCTCGATCATCTGGGGGACAAAATCGGTGGCGTTTGGATAATGCTCCGCTTTTTCGCAACCAAGAGTTTGCAGATCTTCAAAAAATGCGTTGGTAAACGGTTCCGTATACTCTTTAAGCGTTTTTTTCTCGCGGATCGCGCCGGCTAAAGTTTTGTCATCGATATCGGTGATATTCATCACCTGATCAACTTTATAGCCAAAGTACTTGAGCGTTCTACGCAACAGATCCTCAAAAACATAGGTTCGAAAGTTTCCAATATGCGCAAAATTGTAAACAGTAGGGCCGCAAGTATAGAGTTTGATCAGGTTATCCTCTATCGGGACGATCTCCTCTTTTTTTCGAGTCTCTGTGTTTACGAATTGAATTTTCATACCATTTCATCCAGTGCACGATACTGTGTTTTTCCGGTCCCGCCTACAGGAATCTCCTTGCACCTTCTCACTTCCCCTATTTTTACAATTCGCCCATGCCCTAAATTTTTTAGCTCCTTATTGAGAGCCTCCCGATCAACATCGAAGGTGGAAAAAAGAACGATGATCGGTTTTTCACTTTCATTGCCCATCGAGGTGACAGCTAAAATTGGTCCGTTGGTCGAGGTTGGCGCCCACCCCTTGTCGTAGCAGATTTTGCGCAGATCTTCCTCAATTCCTCCGAGGCTGACCATCTCTCCACCAATTTTCACAAATCTCTTGAGACGCCCAGTAAGAATCAACGTCCCATCGGCATCGATATATCCCCGATCTCCCGAACGGTACCACCGTTTACCACCCAGCTCAATAAAAGGGTTCCTATCAATCCCTAAGTACCCATTAAAGACATTGGGCCCATGAATACAAATCTCCCCTTCCTGATCATTAGAAATTTGCTCATCCGTTTCGGAATTGATCACGCAGAGCTCAATGTTTGAAAGGGGCTTACCCACTCCTTTTTGCTCATCTCCCTCACCGCGGACAGTGACAATTGGACTACACTCAGAAATTCCATACCCTTCAATAACCAGCTTCCCCATCGAATCCAAAACATCGAACATTTCTTGTGGAGCCTTTTCAGCTCCGGTCACAACCATCCGTAAGGAGGCGAGCTGCTCCTTGGACGCAACGGCTAAAAGAGACTGGATAAAGCTCGGCGCACAGCAAAAAATTGTTGGATCCCAGTGCTCGATATCGTTGGCCATCGAGCGGCTATCTGTCGGATCAGGAGCAAAGCATACTTTCAGTCCACACAGAAGAGGAAAAGTTCCTGTAACGGAGAAACCAAACGAATGGAAGGGAGGTAGGACCCCATAGAGGCTATCTTTTGGCAGAAAATTGACACGAGGAAGTGCAGCCCGTTGATTGCTCAAAATATTTTCATGCGAGAGGGGGACCCCTTTTGGAAGGGTCTCTGTCCCACTTGTGAAAATGATGACCGCAGGATCATCTTTCTTTGGCAGGTTAGGAAGGTTCTTTAGAATACTCTTTACCGAGCGCCAACTGAGGAAAAGGCCTTTGAGCTTAGTTTTTAGGGGAATATTTCTCCGCACTTCTTCCATTAATACCAGGAGATCATCCACTTTCCCAAGATCTCCATTATCAAGCCTGCTTAAAAAGCGAAAGGAACTCAAAACGGTTTCGAGTTTGCAAATGTCAGCAGCATGTTCGAGGTTCTTAAAACCTGCTGTCCAGTTGAGCATTACAGGTGTTTTACCAGCTAAAAGGGTAGCCAAAATGCAAAGGTAAGACGCAACGGATGAAGGCAATAGAATCCCAATGTTCTCACCTGGCATCTCTCGGATAACAAGAGATAAGACCAGGGCCGACTGTTTGAGTTTTTTGTAGCGCAAGACACCGGATAGACCATCCGCACAGGCAACTGAATCTCCCATTCTTTCACAGCTTTTGAGAAAGACTTCTGGGATGGTATCACCCTCTGGGATCTGTGGATCTGGCCGTTTAAATTCATGAGGCCATCGCAGTTTCTTCTTATGGGGCTCAGGAGCCTCAGTTTCTTTTACGACTCCACCTGCTGCCTGGAAAATATCGTGGACGCTTTGAAGCTGCCCTGGAGCAAGCCCTGTGATGTCAAATCGCTCTTCTAAAAAGACATTGAGCTGGGCAATGTCTAAGGAATCCAGCCCCAGATCGTTGGAGAGATGGTGATCGGGACGCAACTCTTCAGGGGGTCTTCTCGTCATCTTTGAGAGGATGGCGAGGATTTGTTTTTTCATCTCTTCAGGAACGTGAACTTCCTCTTCCATCGATGGCATTTCTTTCGCCGTCACAGTGGGAAATTCTTCTTTCCAGAAAGCAAAAGAAACGAACTTTAGAGGTTCAGCACCATATTTATTGTACCAATTTTCAAGCCACCTGTTGATCTCCATTTTTTCGCCCCTTTTAGGGAGGTCTGGAGGAGCAAAAGTGAATTCGACGCGGATTTCTCTTCTTGGAGTGAAAAAGATTCCATTTTTCAAAATCGTTTTAAAACCGTTCCACAGGACCGGACCAAAAGCAGGAGAGACCCCTGTGATTGCTCTCGAGAAAGTACTTCCCCATAGGCCTGTTGTCCGAACGAGTACGACATTTACATCAGGGTTCAGATTGAGCAAATCAGGTATAAGGGAAGCCCCTCCGATCCTCTCATCCCCTGTAGACTTGAGCCGCCCCGAAGGGTAGATTAAAAAATTTTCACCTTTCAGGAGCTGGTCATGAATCATAGCTTTAAGCTTTTCCACACGACGGACTTTCCACTGATTCCCTACATCCATTGTAGGAAGGGGTAGAGCTCCAACGAGCTCCATAAAAAACCGGAGCCCTTTTTGATAGTAAAAGTGCTCAATGGCCAGCGGCCTCGGTTTAAATTGCCGCCAAAGGAGGACGATCATGATGATCGGGTCCATTTCTGCAGGGTGATTTGGGAGAAATAGAATCCCCTTCTTATTTGCTTCGCGGATTTCAGAAAGTCCTTCAATTTTTAGACGGTAACGAAGGGAAACCGCAAAACGAAGAATCCAGTAAAAAATAGTTAAACCCAACTTAGTACCTCGCTTATGAAAAATCGGAATGGTCCAACCAGTGGTTTAAAAGCAAAACAACGGCTATCGACCTGTTTGATGAAAGCAACAAGTCTGCTTATCGTGATCGGAAAAGGATCACCGGCATAGGATTTTAAAAGACGCATAGAACCCATCTTACCACCATGATTGACTAAATATCTAGAGATAGCTAACAAGATTTTATGATTAGAATTTCATACTCCCTAACTGCCTTTATAAAGCAAACAGCTAAAATGTTGCGGTAAGCTTCAATCCCCCCCCCCTATCCGTAAAGAGAAAACAGGTGAAAGGAATTGGTCTCTAAAATCTTACAAATCGCTTCTCTACTAATCCCTAAGGTCCAAAAGAGAGAGCAGCAATAGGAACAACTATTATTAAGTTTTGGTAAATGAATTTTTTTGTTTGTTTAAAAATCCTTTAATATTGATGATCTGGATTAAACGAAGAAGTACATAGGTTTTGTACTTCTTACAAACCCCCGGAGGTGAGATATGGCAAGAGTAACCGGAGTGGGAAAAGGAGGGGCAGGTTATCCACAACCTGGAGTTCCTATCTCAAAAGAATTAACTACAAATAGAGATCAAACCAAAGCTGTTGCAACGGGTGTGGTCCTCGTGAGAGAAGCACGCACTTTCAAAGCAACTAAGGAACCAGTTGGGGACTCTAAAAAAGTGCTTACTGCTGCAAAGCGCAGCATGCCAACTTGGAAAGGGTACTAACCGACTCTAAATTGTTTTGACGTTTTAACAAAAAACCCGCCTTTCGGCGGGTTTTTATTTATTGAAAAAAGTTCAGCTTTTTTAAAGCTCTATGAGCGATCATGAGTTTGAAGATATCCGGACCAATGAAGGGATAGAGACCGAACTTCAAGGCGTTTGATCCACCAACGAGTAATGCAAGGTGGGGAATTCCAAAAACATACATGAGCATATTCCCAAAAACCATGATAAGAAAGGTTTTAGAAGGGCTTTTTCTCTCCATCTTCTCAATGATGGTTGCAACAACATAAGATGCTATTGCAAATCCAATGAGATATCCACCGGTTGGGCCTAGGATATAGGCAAGCCCAGACCCCCCATTAGCGAACACAGGAAGGCCTGCAAGGCCCTGCCCTAAATAAAGAAGTGTTGCGTAGGTTCCCCTCTTTCCCAGTAAGACTGAAAAAAGCAGAACCAGCTGAGCTGTAAAACAAATAGGAACGGGAGTAAAAGGGAGACGAATTGAGATCCAAG
Source organism: uncultured bacterium (assembly GCA_964352505.1). Lineage (GTDB taxonomy): Bacteria > Chlamydiota > Chlamydiia > Chlamydiales > Rhabdochlamydiaceae > Sacchariniichlamydia. Next base: position 33,546 of record CAYGSB010000009.1, on the reverse strand, counting down.
CAGAGAGTGCAAGCAAGATGCTTGCTCCAAATACAATGAGAAAGTCTTTTGTGATATTTTGGGTTTTTGTTTGTGCATAATCCATTGTGCACCTCCTGATATGGATATCAGTTTACTAAATGTGACAAAAAAAGACTACCCCAGTCAAAACAGGGGGAAGCAAACTCGGGCTCTGCATGGGTAGAGTAGCCGGGGACAGATGAAATAAGCGAGGATCCTTTAGACCCAAGCTCGAGAAATTTCTCATGATCTGCTGAAATCTTTCTCCCTTCCGAATATTTTCTGTGGATCTCAATGTCATTTTTAAGCGTTTGAAAACGCATTGCATAAGTGTTCGTCGTCGAGGGGGTCGTTCGCCAGTGGCAACTTGTCGACTGAAACATTTTCGACTCTAGATCCTGGTACATTTCAAAAGTATATTTGTCTCTATGATCAAAAAGGGTAATATAGTCTCCTTGATCAAGAGAAAAACCTTCCAATAAAACCTCTCCCCACCTTGGCCTATGAAGATAGTCATCTTCTAGGAAGTAGAGGATGGTCTCTTTGTTCATTTTCTTTTCCATGACAAAATCTAAGAGGGCTAAAAATGCCTTCCCCTCGCATCCAGCATCAATTTTGACAACAGGAAAGCGTGTTTGTTTCTCAATAAAATGGGGCTCTCCTTTCGCAAAATGAGTGTCTAAAAGAAAGGTGAAGTTGACCTGGTTAAAATCGGCTGTTTCCATCAGATTTTCGAAACACTTTTCATGAGAAAATCCTTCATAGCGATTTTTATGAGCGCTTGCACTGGAGTAGTGGCAGTACCTGACAAAAACTTCAATTTTAGGGCGTTTAAAGATCATAGACTTTGAGGATTTTTTCGACCTGAGCACAGACTCTTCTTGCCTCTTCGAACGTGAGGTGCTTCTTTACCTCGTTAATGGGGAGCCATTTACCATCTCGGATTTCTTCAGGTTGCAATAGAAGAGCTCCAGAGACAATAGCGGGAAAATAGTGGACCGATTTTTCTACCTTAACACCCCTCCGAATGAACGAGTATTTTTCACTGATGGGCCCCTCTGAGAGATACTTCTCAACGGTAAGACCTGTTTCTTCATGGAGTTCACGGCTCGACGTTTCTTTCGAATTTTCCCCTTCATCGGGCTTACCCTTGGGGAAACCCCAGTGATCCCCATGCTTATGGAGGATAATGAGCACTTGCCACCCATCATCGGATTTTCTAAGGGGAATGATTCCAAAGGACTCTTCAGGGATGCTTTCCATCCCCTAACTATGGTCGATAGGGAGCAAAAAGTAAAGAGGAGTTATGTCCGCCAAAACCAAAAGAATTTGAGAGAGCTACATCGATTTTGTGGTCCTGAGCTTCACGGACAATATCCAAATCGGCAACTTCATCTATCGGATCATCGAGATTGATCGTCGGATGGATTTTTCCGGTTTGGATAGCCTGAATGGTCGCTACCGCTTCAATACCGGCAGCAGCACCGAGACAATGGCCTGTCATCGATTTTGTTGCATTGATCTTGATATTAGGGGTGTGCTCTTGAAAGGCAGCTTTTATCGCGGCAGCTTCTGCAATATCCCCAACCATCGTTGAAGTGGCGTGTGCATTGATATAGTTCACCCGCTCTTTTTCAATCCCGGCATTTTTCAGGGCATTGTTAATACAGAGAGAGACTCCTTTTCCCTCAGCGTGAGGATCGGTCATATGGTAAGCATCACAAGAAATAGCACCGCCGAGGTATTCTGCTAAGATCGGGGCCCCTCGTGCCAAAGCGTGGTCGAGGCTTTCAAAAACAAGGACAGCTGCTCCCTCGCCCATCACAAACCCGTCCCGATTTTTATCCCACGGACGAGAAGCTTTTTCTGGCTCATCATTTCGGGTGGAGAGGGCCTTGATCGCAACAAAACCAGACAGCCCCATATCATTGATAGCAGACTCAGAACCTCCGCAGAGCATAACGTCGGCTTCTCCCTTCCGGATGTGTTCGGCAGCAGAGTACATCGCATAGTTTGCAGTTGCACAGGCGGTCGAAATGGAGTAATTTGGTCCCATAAAGCCGGTATCAATAGCTAACAGAGCGCCACCCATATTGGTGATGATATAAGGAATAAAGAAGGGGGAAAGGCGCTTATGGCCTTTTTCAAGGATCGTTTTCGTTCCATTGAGAAGATAGGTCATTCCACCCATTCCAGAGCCAACAAGAATCCCGCAGCGAGTTTTATCGAGCTTTTCTGCAGCTTCTCCGGTCAAACCAGCTTGCTCAAGGGCTTTTTTACCGGCAAAGATCGTATAGCGGATAAATGGATCGACCCTTCTAGCCTGCTTTTTATCCATATAGCCTTCAACATCGGGATCAATAACTCCTCCCCCAATCCGGGTCGGGTAATCGCTAACATCAAAGGTATCAATAGGATGAACACCGCTTTTGCCTTCAAGGAGATTTTTATAAAATACTTCTACATCGGACCCAAAGCAGGAGACGATCCCCATTCCAGTAACAACTATGCGCTTCTTTTTATCCATAAAACACCTGTTCTCAAAACGAAGATTATAACACAAAAAGCAGAAAGATGCAATTGGCTAGCTATCAAATTTTAATTTTAAATCCACGATTTCCCCTTCTCTGAAGAGCTCTTCTAGACGGTACTTGTCTCTGAGCCCCGGCATGAAGAGGTGGATCATAAAATCTAGATAATCGATGACAACCCAGTCACCTGACTGAAGTCCTTCAACGTAAATGGGTTTCTCCCCTTTTTCCTCAAGAATTTCCATAATTTCTTTGGCAATTGCAATGACGTGACGGTCTACACTTCCTTCAGCAATCAGGACATAGTCGGTAAAGCCCGAAACACCCTTAACGTCGAGGGCGAGAATATTCACCCCTTTCTTATCAAAAATTGTTTGAGCCGCATTGTGGAGATTTTGCATTGTATAATCTGACATAAGCCTATCAGTATAGCTTTTTTTCTTTTATGTAGTCGAGTACTTTGGCATGAACTAGGTGTTGACAAACCTTTTTTTGAATCAACCGCTCCCTGACATCGCTCGAGCTTATCTCCATCAGAGGAATAGTGCTTACGCCCCCCTCTATCACTTTCCGAATTCCTGTAGGCAAGTGGGAGATCTCATCGCGAAGACGAGTTCCCACAATTGGAGGAGCGAGCTTGAGAAGCTCATGAATCCCCCTCCATTTTGGAAGACCCGAGATGATATCATCTCCTAAAATCAGGAAAAAGTCGGTGTCGGGATTTTCAGCGATTAGCTGCTTAATTGTATCGATCGTATACGAAGGCCCCTCTCTCCTGAGCTCATTTTCTAAAAGGGAAAAATCTGGGATCGCTTTAATGGCGATTTCTACCATTTCCTTCCGCTGTTCTTTTGTCGCTGTTGGTAAATTCCCTTCTTTTTCAGGCGAAAAATTCGCTGGACAAAAGAGGATTTGATCGAGTTTATGCTTTTCTAGGACATTGAGAGCTAGATTGAGATGGCCGAGGTGAATGGGATCAAAGGTTCCCCCAAAAAACCCGACTCTTCTTCGACTCAAATGATGCTCCACTGATTTTTCATCGAAATGGCGCGAAGTCTTTTATCTGGATTTACAGCAATTGGGTTCCCGACAACCTGCAAAAACTCTAGATCGTGAAAGCTATCAGAGTAGGCAGTGATTTTATCTAAGAGAATCCCCAATTTTTTTGCTTGCTTGAGGAGGTGAAAGGCTTTGTCCTTGCCCTCGAGGACCTTTTTGATCCGATCGAATTTTCGATTTTCATCAACCAAGTACTCTGTTGCTTTGTAGGCGTTGACACCGAGAACTTTTGCAAACCGCTCAACCAGAAAGCTAGGAGCGTTAGAAAGAATCATTGTATAGTGTCCCAGCTGCTGCGCCCTTCGAAGGCGGATAAAGGCTGGGAGATAGAGAGATTTCTCAACATACTCGTTCACAAACTTATCGATGTATTTTTCGAGCATTGCAAAGGGTCTCCCTTTGAGCAAGCGATTGAATACACTATGATGAAGATCGGGCAAACTCATCCCCAAAAAACGGTGGCGCACAGAGTAAAGGAGAGAATGAAGAAGGACAGAGAGGGGCAACTCCCCCTGACGATAGAGGTATTTACAGAAGCTAGCGCTACTGTTTCCTTCAATAAGAGTATCATCTAAATCAAATGCTGAAAGTTCCACAAACTATTCCTCTAAATCGAAAAGTCTCTCTTCGATTTCTTCAATCATTGTTTCTATTGAATCAAGGCGTATTTTTTGATCGCTCATGAGCTGCTGATAAATCATCGCGTGCTCGAGATCAAGTCCTGATCCACCTACCGTTTTTCGATGCTGTTCAAGAGACTCTTTCAACTTCCGCCTCGCTTTATGCCGCTCATCTAAAAGCCCATGCAGTATGGAGGTGAGGTCTTCAGAGTTTTCCTCTAGAGCTATCTGCCACTTTTTTTCCTGGATGTGATCTGCAATCGTATGAATTCTATTCTCGAGCAGAGCCTTATTGATTCCAGTTACCGATAGCCTCTTTTCTTCTTTTACGAGAGCTTCCCATTTTTCTACAAGTACATCGATCGAAAGGGCTTCAGCAAGGTCGAGTAATTCGAGAGAATGATTGAGAAGCAGGTCAAGAGCCTCAAGCTTCTTTTTCTCTTGGAGGGCTTCCTGTACGCGACGCTTATCTGCTTCCTCTCTATCTTTTTCTTCAAGAGGCTTTAAAGCTTCTGATAAACGATTCTTTAAACCTCTCACCTCGTCTCTACCGAGCTCGAGCTCTTTCATTTCCTTCGAAATTTCTAAAGCTCTTTGATCGGCTTCTTTTAAAGAGAGCTTACTCTCAGCACACTCTAAGCAAAGAGCATCGATTTTCGGAAGGATCTTCTCAACGTTTTCTTTGAAAATGATCTTCTGCTCCGAACGTTTATCAAAATGCTCTTTTTCTTTTTCTTTAATCTGATCCCAAAAACAGCTCAGCTTTTCACGAGATTTGGAAAAAGTTGCATTGTCTAGAGAAAGGGTTTTCGCAAAGGTCTGCAGATGCTTTATTTCATCTTTAATAGTGAAATAGGGGCCCTGCGCGAGGTTTGATTGCTCAAGAATAAATGAGTCCACTTCAGCAATGAATAGTTCAGAGAGTTCTCTCACTTGGTTTTTTCTTTTGGGAAAAATGAGATCCCCCACCTTGCTCAGTCTCTCAAAAAGGCGGTTTTTATATCGAATCCGCATTTGGGTATTCACAAGTTCTTTCCGAAGGGCATTAAGTCTTCCGGCAAAGGTGTTGAGGAGATGGAGTTCTTTCTGGACCCGGTTGTAGGTATCTTTCTTCTTTTGGAGAATTTTGGATGCTGCGGGGATTTCGATTTCATTCATCTCTTGGACGAGTTTCTCGGCTTCAACAAAGTCTTTTTCAAGGGCTTCAACAGCAAGCTCTATTTGCTCATGGGCAAAGGATGACTGGTCATCAAGCACCTCTTTTATTCGCCTAATTTCTTCCGATAGCTCAACATATTCAGCCCAAAAGACGTTTCTCGAACGGGGGAGAATTTTTTCCTTAAAAAGCTCAAGACAAAGACGTTTTGCGTCCCAAAAGTCCCGAAAGGCTATATTTGCATCTTCCTGAAGGATTTGACGCATAAAATCGAGACAGCAGCGGAGTTTATCCTCTACATTTCCCTTTTGATCAATACCAGTCAAAAATTGACTATATTGTTCTGAGTGACTTTTCTCTACAGTTTTTTCCATGATTGCTTCCAGCGAAACACTTATTTTAACTCTAATCTCCCTAAAAGCTCAACTCATAATCTTGAATGATCGTATCAACCGATCGCTCTAAGGGGAAATCTTCAATATTTAACCAGCGAAATAGGGGCTCTTTTCGAAACCAAGTAAATTGTTTTTTTGCATACCGCCTAGAGGCTCTTTTAAACGTAGCAATAAATTGTTCAAAGTCATCTGGACTTCCCGGGCTATCTAGAAACTCCAGACACTGTCGGTATCCGATGGCCCCAGAGGCAGTCGTGTTTTTTCGGACCCCTTTCTTATCAAGCTCTCTAACCTCATCGATGAATCCAGCTGCAATCATTTCATCACATCGCATTTCGATCAAAGGGTAAAGAATTTCTTTAGCCATATAGAGGAACCACGATCGATAATCATACCGGACATCTTCGTTTTCCATTTTCGGAAAATCAGACACCTTTTTGCTCGTCAAAACGATGATTTCAAGAGCGCGTATGATTTTGTGGCGATCCCCCTCAGTAATCGTCTTTGCGTACTCTGGGTCCAACTCTTTGAGCCGCTTGTACAGAGCTTCTGTCCCCTCTTTTTCAAGTTCCTCTTCCAACTCTTCTCGAACTTCTGGCACAGAGGGAGGCCCTTGGGGCGGGCCATAAATCAATCCATGGATATAAAAACCCGTTCCACCCACCACGATAGGCACTTTACCTCTGAGATGAATATCGCGGATTTTCTTATGAGCCTCATCGCAAAAATCTTTCACATTAAATCGCTCATTCAGGTCTCTAATGTCGATGAGGTGATGAGGAATCCCCTCTCTCTCCTCTTTCGTAGCTTTTGCTGTCCCAATATCCATTCCCCGGTACACTTGCATCGAATCGGCCGAAATAATTTCACCACCGATGGCTTTAGCAACTGCGAGGGAGTGCTTTGTTTTCCCAACGGCCGTAGGTCCTGAAATGAGGATTACTTTCTTCTTGGCAGCTTTCGTCGGGTCTTTTTTTTTGAGGGGAAGAGGAACCTGAGAAAGAAGATTGCTTAGCTCCTTCTCTTCAAACGTGGTACCAGAATTCAATGAATAGTCTCCTACTTTAGGAGTTTGATCGCTTCTTTCTTTGATGGGGCAATTTTCAAAATTTTCTCAAAGCCTGCGAGTTTTATGATCTCAAACACGTCTTCAACCATCCCATAAAAGACAATTGCCCCCCCTTTTGCATCCATTTTTTTCGTAAGGGATAACAAAAGTCGCATTCCTGCACTGCTCAAGTAAATGATTTCTGAGAAGTCTATGATGATTTTATTTGCCTTTTCAAGAAGGCCGGCGAGTTTTTTTTCAACCACGGGAGTCGTCGAGGCATCCATACGACCCTCTATAGAAACGATGTAAACATCTGCTTCTTGCTCGACAACAATTTCAACACCAATACCCATGTATAACAAGATATAAGGAAACGTATTTTTTGTTCTATGAAAAATCGAGACAGCTCAATGCAAAGAGGAATTATTCTTCGCTTCTGAAGGGTGAGCTAGGGCTACCTGGACCTCTTTCCCCGTTGGAAAGACTAATCCGCTCCAAGATTTGATAGGATCCCGATTGCCAAGCGACAACTCGGCCAATCAATGAGCTGGAATTTTGGGGAGAAGAAGTATGATTCGCCGGATCTTCCAAAACCGCTGGTCGATCTTGTAAATCATTTTCTCTTGTCCCAAAAAGGTTTCTTCTGGCAGATGGATTAGATGTCAAATTAACTGTCATTATTAACCTTAATTTTATTAAACTAAAGCTTAACGATAACAAGAAATAAACAAAAAGTCAATTAACACAGGTTTGATTTTAAATAAACTAATTTATTCAAATGAGTAGGGTTTTTAGAGACTAAAAAAGGAGTTGAAGGGTGGTATTTGGAATCCAGGCTTGTGGAAAGGTTTTATTGCAAGTTCCCAGTCCTATTAAGGAAGTTTAAAACACGAAGATCTCGGTTTTCCATTGCTCCCTGGATGATCCGATCTTTAAGATCAGGACATTCCTCTAAAAATCCAACTTCAAGTGCTTTAAGAACGATCGCACCGCACCACCGATCAACGGCTTCAACTACTTTTTCTCGTTCTCTTTCATTAGAGACGTTATCGACTCCGAAAATTTGATAGGCAGTATCAATATTGTTAATCATTTGGTTCTCACAGTTGATTTATTATTAAAAAAGGAAAAACCCTTCCAAATAGAAGGGTTTTCCGTTTACCGAAAAACTTGAAGCTAGTCGACAAGTTCTAAGCGAACTCTTTTACCAAAACGGGCACCGACGGTCATTGCAAGGGTCCGAAGAGAGTTAATAATTCTCCCTTTTCGTCCTACCACTTTAGCAACGTCGTCTGGAGAGACGCGGACTTCAATCATCGTCCCATTCTCCCCTTCAACAACTTGGATGTCTACAGCATCGGGCTGATCGACAAGGTTTTTCACCAGATAGTCGAAAAATTCTTTCATAGCTGATCACTCACTTTATATTGTTTATCTTCGGGTTCAACGGTACCATTTCGTCAAATTTGCATCTAGTGTTAAAAAATCTTTACAAAAAGGAATTTCCCCCGTAAAATCCCGTCCCTAATTTCCCCTTTCGGGGCTATTTTTACAAAGGAAATAGGATGAATCTTAGACTCGATGAATTGAACACGAAAGTCTGGTTAAAGGTTGAAGAGTCGCTGATTCCCCTTCCCGAAGGAGCAAAGAAGTGGGGCCTTTGGCACTATATTCCCAGCATCTGGCTCCTTCCCATCGGGATCGCTGTGGGCACAATTACAATGGCGTTTCACACCATCGGTCTTGCTTTCCAATGTTGCACCTATACCTCTCCAAATCCCCTGAAAAATTTTTCTCTAGTATTAGACGACTCCCGTTTATGGGACAAAATTGAGAACATCCGGGAAAAAACATCTTTAGGAAAAGGAAACCCTAATTTCTTTTTCGGAACCTCCACTTGTACCTATCAAGACTCTGGAAGTGAAAATTGCCCCAGATCTCAGTGGGCTGATTGGGAAAAACAGTGCCTTCCCGAAAATAATCGATCGGGGAAAAGCGCAGATCTATTTTCCCGTTATGCAACGGAAGAAGGACAAAATGAAATCATTGACCGACTGAAAAAACTAGGGGCTAATTCCTATCGATTTTCACTTGAATGGAGCCATATCGAGCCAAATTTTGGTCAAGTTGATTACAAAAAACTAGAGGTGTATGTCGATTTTTGCAAAGCCCTCCGCTGGAACGGAATTGCTCCAATGGTCACCCTCCATCATTTTTCTGAGCCGAAATGGTTCCACGAATTAGGCAGTTTTGAGAAGGAAGAAAACATCGACTACTTCATCGGTTTTGCAAAAACGATCTTTCCCTATATCACCCAAAGTTATTGGGGGAAGCCCCTAGTCGAACACATTTGCACCATCAACGAGCCAGGAATTGAGGCCTTTTCCAGATATGTCCGCGGCGCCTTTTCTCCCGGCTATAGGATCCGTTTTGAAAGAGCTGGAAAATTTTTGCTCAATGCTCTGAAAGCCCACACGATCGCCTACCATACGTTGAAAAAAATCAAGCCAAGAATTCAGATTGGAGCGGTTCATCAGTACCTAAAATTCATCCCTTCGAATCCCCTCCTGATCCCCATCACCCGCTATCTCAACGAGCTGATCAACAATGCCTCCCTTCGCTTCTTTCGAGAGGGTGTCTTTCAGCTAAAAGTTCCTTTTCTCTGTAATATTGAGGAGCAGGGATTTGAGCCAAAAACCGACTTTGTAGGCCTCCAATACTATGCAAGGCCTGTGATTGGACTGACAGGCTCTACAAGCTATCATGAGCCGATGACCCAGATGCCTTTCAGGGAAGACCCAGAGGGGATTTATGAGGCAATTATCAATACCCACAGAGCGTATAGGGCTCCTGTGATCATCACAGAAAACGGAATCTCGACACATGACTCAAAGCAGCGCTCCCGTTATATGGAAAGAGTCCTCTACGCTGCAGGGGAAGCTGCTAAGCTCATCGGTTTAGGGAATCTTTTGGGATACTATGCTTGGTCGTTCTGCAATAATTTTGAGTGGAATATGGGAATGAGGCCACAGGCTTTTGGCGCCTATGGATCTCCCTTAGGACAACTTCCTTCCAAACCAAAAGAAGGGATGGAGCCCTATACGGAAATCGCAGCCAAATCTCACTATGTAGAGATGGCTGTCTAGGGTCATTGCCTGGGAGTAATGATCTCAACATTGCCTTCTGCAACAATAGTGCCATCTAGTAGTTCACCTACGATGAAGTAGGTATAGTAGGTGTCTGGCATCCGGTTATGGTCCCTGAATACAATCAAACTATCATCGGCAGGTAAGGTAGCAATCAGATCGGTCCGCTCTTCATCTCGATAAATCTTGAAATTGATTGAGGTAGATTCGTAAGGATTTTCCCAAAAAATAGAATTGATCAGCTCTTCCTGGGTTAAGAAGATGTTTCTCTTTACTCTACCTGAAACAGCTAGTTGAAGGGTGACTGAGCCAAGGATGCTTACGCTTCCCCCCGTATTGTTAGAGACATAAACAAATGACTGATCGGGGGTAATAGCCGGTGAGCGGGGATTGCCCCCTGCAGTTATCGTAGCGATTATTAGCTGAGTTGCAGTATCAATTATATTGATACTATTGCCATTTCCATTAGACACATAAACCAAGCTCCCATCTGGTGTTATTGCTGGGGGTCTTGGTCCATCACCCCCCGTAATCGTAGCTATGACTAGAAGAGATGAAATATCAACTACACTAATATTGTCGCCAATTTGATTTGATACATAAAACAATGATCCATTAGGAGTGATCGCTGGTGTATGGGAGGCAGCACCAACAGTAATTGTCGCTATTACAATTTTATCCACCGTATCAACAACCACTAGGGAACTTAAACCTCTTGGAATAAAAGCTAAAGACCCATCCTGATTGAATGCAGGCGCTGCCAAAGGGTCTCCGCTGCTTGTAATGGTCGCTACTACTTGCCTTATTGCGGTGTCGACAATTCCTATGTTACCAAAGGCGGTTCTTGGTACATATATGTACTGATCATCAGGAGAAATTGAGGTAAAAGTTGAAAATATACCAACTGTGATCGTTGCTATAACCGACTTCAAATCGTTGTCAATTACACTTACAGAGTTGCGGAGAGTACCATTTAGAACATATACCAATGAGCTATCCGAAGAAAATATAGGGAGTCTAATTTCGTCGCCCAACGTAATTGTAGCAACCACTTGTTTTGCTGTATTATCGATCACACTCAATTGATCCGAGCTCCGACTCGCAATATAGATGGACGAACCATCTGGTGTAATGACCGCCTGCATAGGGTCATCGCCAACTAAGATCGTTGCAATTACTATTTTAGATCCATTCTCAATCACATTTACGTTGTCAGAAGTTCCGTTAGAAATATACACAAACTGCCCATCAGGAGTAATAGCAGCTGCTAAGGGATCGGTGCCTACAGTAACCGTCACGACAATCGTATCAGGGAAAGAGAGCGGGACTGCCCCTCTTGCTTCCGGGACCAGTATCAGGAAAAAACATAGATTGAATAGGAAGAGCAATTTTGCTTTCATAACGACCTCTGGCAAGAAATTTTTTATTGAAATTAGTTTGAGTATAAAGAGTGTATAGATCAAGAAAAATTTTACTTTGGTCTTCAACGAAGCAGCAGCTAAATCTCACTATGTAGAGTACGTTGCTTAAGCCTTTTGGCGGCGCATCATTAAGTGGGTGTTTGGGCTTTGCGGTGGGACAAACTCGCCGAGGATTTCAAAGCCCGCTTTTTGGTAAACGCGAATTGCCCTGAGATTGGTCGATTCTGGGTCCATCAGCACCTCTGAAACATCGGGGTACTGACTGCTGATAAATTCTTGGATGAGAAGGTGTGCAGATCCTTTCCCCATGTAGTCTTTATCCCCAATGAAAAAATCAAGGGTGATTGCATCCCCTTCTTTATTACACCATTTTGAGAGCTCGTCATGAGGTTTTTCCACTCTCGAGGTGATGAGAAGTCCAAAGGGGTGCTCTTTTTTGTAAGAGAGCCAATATTGATATTTTGAAGAACCTGCGAGAAAATCATCTAAATACTTGATCGTAGTTTCTAAACTATGCCCGTAAAACCATTCAGCTACGTGAGGCTTGTGAAGCCACTTATGGACAAGCGGACGAGTTTTTTGATCAACGGGTTTGAACAAAAAGCGGGGCTGATTTTTCATACCGTGCTACTGATGACCCATTCGGTATAGGAGGGGTTACTGTCATCAATGAGGATTTTTGCAACCTCAGGAACATCATAAGATGCATGCGCCGTGATATATTCACGGATATCCTCATAGAGGTCTTCGACCGTTTTAAAAAAGACTTTGATCTCTTCTTCCTCTTGAATTTTTCCGTGCCAAGAGTAGATCGAAAGGACGTTTGGAATGATGTTTGCGCAGGCGACCCATTTTTTTTCTAAAAGCCTGTGCGAAATTTTTTTCGCTTCTTCTAGGCTATCTGTGGTCCACTGAATTTGAATGTAAGCTGTCATTTAATCTCCTCCATGAAAGCGAGTTGTGAGATCCGGAAATCAATGACTTTTTGGGGTTGATACACGATGGTTTCTCTCCCTTCTGGAAACTGGATGTCCATTTTCTCTTTTTCTAGTAGATTTTCCCTGTATTTTAGATAATTACTGAGCTCTTGTGAATACTTTTTTGTAGATAGGCGCAAAATTCGGGGAAAGACGAAGCAGATTTCCCTCCCTTCTTTTGCGCTATAGATTTCATCCCTTGTTTGGAGGACGATTTCTCTCCTACCATAACTTCTTTCAAAGGCATTAGAGACATCGATCCTTTTGATGTTAAAAAGATCTGAAGCAATCGGCCCTTTTAAAATTTTATATAACTCAAAGGCCAGCTCGACTTTTTCCCCTTGTAAAGGTTGGTTCCATTGGAGGGGCTCTTCGGTGTTGAGATAAATTTCAGGGAGTTTTTTGGGGGTAAAGAAGGGGGCAACAGGAAACGGTACCCTTTCTTCATCGAGTGCGACGTTTTGAAAGTCGTGAAGAAAGGCGATAGGCTGTCGGACCGTGTAATTGATGTAGAGAATCCCCGGCTCTGCAATTTTAATTTCAGCCTCTTTGATTACAGGAGATGCGAGAAGCCGCTTCTGTCCCTCTTTACAATCAAAGTCGCAGGAGAGGGTGGGTTGATCTATTGATAGCCCAAGGAGCTCTGCTAAGTAGCTTGTTTTCAAAGCCTCTTTTTGCGGGCCCGTTTGGACGATTGCTTTAATCGGAACTTTAAAGTCTACACTTCGGCTCTTTTTCCAGTAGATGTACCCTTTAATCCCTCCAAAGGCAAGGGTGTTTAGGGCGACAGCACTTGATAGGATCCAAATTAAAGAGGGAAAAAGGGTCGATTTTTTTTTCATTTTTCTAGCTCATCTAAAAGCGCCGGTCCGACTAGAGTAATATCCCCGGCACCCATTGTGATCAGTACATCCCCGGCCTGTAAAAACTTGGATAGATACTTTGTCAGATTTTCCCGCTCAACAAAACAGATGGTTTTATACCCATCCTTTTTAATTCGATCGAGTACTTTTTGGGGAGTAATGTCTGGCATGGGGATTTCGCTTGCCGCATAAATATCAGTAAGAATGACTTGATCGGCACTTTCAAAGGCTTCAGCATAATCATCAAGACAGTATTTCGTCCGGCTGTATCGGTGGGGCTGATAGGCGACAACAACCCGTTTGCCATGGGTTGCATGTTTTAGGGCTCGGAGGGTCGCGAAGATTTCTGTTGGGTGGTGGGCGTAGTCGTCGTAGATTTCGATCTCTTTTGCCCCTCCCTTTCTTTCCAATCTCCGTCCGATTCCTCTAAAACTCTCAAAACCTTTTCGGATCACTTTGTCATCGACATCTAATTGTCTCGCCAAACCAAAAACAGCAGCCGCATTCAAGACGTTGTGAGCACCGATCAGGGGTATTTTGATATTTTTGTAGTGTTTTCCTTTGAAGGAAAGATCAAACTCCATCGCCCAACCTTGTTGGCTAAAGCTGTCAATGACAAGATCACATTTGTCGTGGAAACCATAGCTATACCCCTGCAATTTTAGGGATTTAAGAAGAGGATCATCCCCACACCAAAAAAGATGGTGTTTTGATCCAACCTGCTTTCCAAACTTTGCAAAACCATCGAGCAAAGCTTCTTCAGTCTTCCAGTAGTTCATATGGTCGTGTTCAAGATTTGTGATGATAGAAGCAAAACTTGGATAGTTGAGGAAACTTCCATCACTTTCATCTGCCTCAACTGCAAAATAGAGTCCTCTACCATGGCGCCCATTTCCGTCTACTTCATTCAAATACCCTCCTAAGGCGTAGGAGGGGTCGAGTCCCGCTTCCACAAGGACATGTGCCAATAAAGAAGCTGTAGTCGTCTTGCCGTGTGTCCCCGTTACAAGAAGAGGGGCATACCCCTTGAGCATTTGCGCTAAAAGTTCAGAGCGGTGGAGGATGGGGATCCTCTCTGCTTTGGCAAAGAGGTATTCGGGGTTCTCTTTCGGGATATCGGTAGAATAAACGATGGCATTGGGCCGCCCCACTTTCCCCGAGTCGTGTCCAATTTGAATCTCAGCCCCCTCTTTTGAAAGCCGCTCGATGATCGGGGAGTTGCGCCGATCACTACCGGTAACCTTTTCTCCCTTTCTTAGGAGGATACGAGCAAGGGCACTCATCCCTACTCCCCCAATCCCAATAAAGTGATAGTGCTTTTTCATCTAAGCTCCTTCAATCCTTCATAGACAGCAAGGCAGAGAGATTTTTGACACTCTGTTTTTCGTTTCTGTAAATTTTCCCGCATCGTCATTAGTGCTCTCTTTGCTTGATCAATTTTTTCGATGAGCGAATCAACTTCGGTCTGCTCGAGTAAAATAGCTCCTCCAAATTCCTGAAAAATCGAGGCGTTGATTTTCTGGTGGGCCTCGGTCGCCCCGGGCCAGGGAATCAATATTCCTGGAACTTCATACTCGAGAAGCTCAGCGAGGGTCGCCCCACCCGATCGGGAAATGACGAGGTCTGCTGCGCGCCAAGCGATGTGCATTTGGTCTTCAAAGGGCTTTACACAACTGGGGATCCCCCTCTTTTCATAACTTTGCGCAATCACCTCGGGGGGCTGGTTTTTCCCACAAAAATGGAGAACTTGAAACTCTCCTTCGATCTTTAGCATCGCCTCATTGATGACAGAGGCACCTTGAGATCCTCCGAAAACCAGGAGGGTAAATAGATCTGGCTGGAGGCCAAAATATTTTCTCGCCTCCGGTGGAGGGAGGACAGCTCCTTGATGAAGATGGTTCCAAAAAGGCATTTTCACAAGCCTGGTCTCTCCTTTCAGATTCTTGGCCGCCTCGTTGAACTGTAGAGCAGAAAAGAGAGCTTTGGAAGAAAAGAGGCGATTGACTTTACCGGGATGAGCATTCGACTCGACCAATATGTAAGGGATTTTCTTAAATTTCGCAGCTAAGAGAAGGGGGAAACTGTAGAAGCTCCCAAAACCAATCACCAAATCGGGCTGATATTCTTTGCAAAGGGAGAAACTTTCTCTCACTCCAACAAGGAGCTTAAAGAGAGCTTCGATGGGATTTGAGCGGAAGGGACTTGCGGCCGAGATCTCCCGAAAAGGGAACTTCAGTTTATTGAAGAAAGGATTGGAGCCGAGGCGCCCTCCTCCAAAAAACACATCAATTTCCCCGTCATGGGAGGTTAACTCACTCGCTAAAGCTTGTGCAGGAAAGAGGTGGCCTCCCGTACCGCCAACGGCAAATAAAATTTTACGCATAGCTCTTTTGACTCCTCGATGCACTCAAAATCAACCCCATTGCGATAAAGTTGGCAAGGAGTGAAGATCCTCCATGGCTGAAAAAAGGGAGGTTGGTCCCTTTACTGGGTAGTAGGCCAGAGACAACTCCTAGGTTTAAAAAAGCCTGAAAGCAGATTAAGAATGTCAGAATGGCAACTAAATAGAAACCTTCAATTTTTTCTGACTTAGCTGCAATAAAAAAGCCTATTCCTCCAACGGACATATAAAGCATTATTAAAGCGAGCATTCCAATAAAACCAAATTCTTCAGCAAAGATCGCTGCAATGTAATCACTTCTCGCCTCTGGCAGGTAATCGAGTTTTTGAAGGCTCTCCCCTATCCCCTTACCTAAAAGACCTCCAGATCCGGCAGCTATCCGAGCCTGATGAGGTTGATGCCCCTTTCCCTTGAGATCGAGTTCGGGATTGAGGTAGATCCGAATCCGGTCAGGGACATGACTCATTTGTGAGGCGGCAATGGTCCCAAGTACTATGCAGCAGCAGAGGGGAATAGCCCAATAAATCATTTTAATGCGCATCAAGATGAATAAAATAAGGAGGGTCATCATGATGATGGCCACGGTTCCATTGTCGGGCTCGATCAAGATGAGTCCTATAGGAATAACAAGAGTTGTAACAAGGCGAATAAAGGCTTTTAGATCCATTCCGTCTTTGTAACGGAGGATCACGTGAATAGTGTAGATAGGGAGGAGGTATTTGACAAATTCTGAGGGCTGAAGGGAGTTGCCAAACACCCTAATCCACCGGTGGGCCCCATTGATTTGCTGTCCGATTCCCGGAACGAAAACCAAAACGAGGAAAACAGTCCCCAAAAGCAAAAAAACACCTGATAGCCTTAAGACGTTTTGGTAGCCCAAAAAAAAGACGCCAATTGCAAATCCAAGGGCGATAACCGCATAAGCAATTTGCTTCAAAAATGCCTCATGAGTGCTTCTGTCTAGAGTCCGGTCTAACACCTCTGCAGCTGTGGTGTTAAAGACCATAAGCACCCCCATTGAAAAGAGGAGCATAACCACAATGACAAGGCTAAGGCTATACTTGTTAGACATCACTGGATTCGAAGTTTATCCCCAGCTCTTAGTTTGCGAGCTTTTTCTTCATTGAGATTATTCAATCGAAGGAGCTCTTCTAGCTTGATTTGATTTTTTACAGCGATTGCCCAAGGATTATCCCCTTGTTTCACCGTGTAAAACTTCTCTCCCCCATGAGCAGAAGGCGTTTTTTTAGCCTCCCCTTTTGAAGGAATTTTCAGAACTTGTCCGATTTGCAACACTGTGCTGGAAAGATTATTGCACTTCATGATGTCGCTAACGCTGCACTGATGAGTTTTAGCAATTTTATCTAAAATATCCCCTTTTTTCACCGTCACTTGGAGGGTGTTTGTCTGTTTCACAGGGGCTGTTTGCGCTTTGGCTGGCTGGGAAGCAGCTTTTGTGATCGCTTCTAGCTCTTTAGCAAAGTCAATTTTCTGGGGAGCCTTTTCTTCTGCAACGACCTTCTTCTGTGAAAACTCTTTGAGCACCTGATCAATTTCTTCCCCTTTTATTTTCTTTACTTCGCTCTTTACTGGCTCCGGGAGGCTTATCGGACGAACTTCTTCGATCACACTGGCAGAAACAACATGGCTCCCATCATCATTTTTGATAGCAGAGACAAAAAGAACAATGAGCAGTGCGGCATTGATAAAAACGGCAATCATGATGGTATCTTTTCGTGTCATTCAGTTCTCCTACGAACAAGCTTTTTAAATTCCTCTCCCCTCTCCTCGTAATTTTTATAAGCATCAAAGCTTGCACATCCCGGAGAGAAGAGGACCGATTCACCAGCTTTAGCGAGATCTTTTGCTAAACATACGGCTTCTGAAACCGTTTCCACTCGATGAACTTCTACTAAGTGTTGTAATGCATTTGCGATTTTTTCGCGAGCTTGACCAAAAACAATTACACCTGACAATTGTTTTTTTACATTTTGCAAAGGCTCAAATGAAAGCCCTTTATCTAGCCCACCGGCTATTAAGAGGACTCTTCCTCCCACCGTTTTCAGAGCGTGTAGCACTGCGTCGACGTTTGTCGCTTTGCTGTCGTTAATAAAATCGACCCCCCCAAGTTGAGTAACAAATTCCATCCGGTGGGGCGGTTTGACAAAAGTTTTCTTTGCAGAAATATAGGTCTCTTCATCAACTCCAACCCTTTTGCAAACCTCCCAAGCTGGGTCTTCGACAAATACTTGGGACGGTTTTTGGAAAAGGGAGGAGTCAATCGTCTGGTGGATCAAGAGCTCTCCTCCCTCCTTAACGCAGTGTTGGAGTCGAATTTTTGCCTCGGCATACTCCTGTTGAGATGCGTAACGATCCAGATGATCGGGGGTGATATTGAGGATCACTCCCAGATCGAAAACCTTTGCATCGACAGTTTCAAGCTGGAAAGAACTCAGCTCGACGATCAGAATATCGTCTCCCTCATACCCTGTCAGCGGGAATCCGACATTCCCAACAGCTTTTGCCCCAATCCCCGCGTAGTTTAAACAGTGCTCGATCAGCCTGACCGTTGTGGTCTTTCCATTTGTTCCTGTGATCCCGATACAAATTTGTCGGATCCCTTCCAAGCCAAGCTGGGCTTCCCCTTTGATCGGGAGTTTTAACTCGATAGCTTTTTTATAGAGAGGGTGGGAACGGGGAACCCCGGGTGATGGGACAAAGAGGTCAAATTCGGCTAAATTAGGTGGAGTTTGAGAAGATAACTTGTCATCAATGCAAACAACGGTCCACCCCCTTTTTTCGAGGAATTTTTTCGCTGATTTACCACTGACACCAAGACCTAGGACAACCGCTTTCATTGTATCTTCAGTGAAATCACTGCCATAAGAGCGAAAATTAGTGCGATGATCCAAAAGCGGAGAACGACTTTCGTTTCTGGCCACCCTTTGAATTCAAAATGATGGTGGAGAGGAGCACAGAGAAAGACCCTCTTTTTATTCCGATATTTATAGCTGAGCACCTGGATGATCACTGAGAGGGTTTCAATGACGAAAATCCCCCCACATAAGGCGAGGAGGAATTCTCTTCTGAGCATGACAGCACTGATCCCTAAGATCCCCCCAAGAGCTAATGAGCCGGTATCTCCCATAAAAACTTGGGCCGGATATCCGTTGTACCACAAGAAGCCTAAACAGGCTCCCAACATAGCAGAGAGGTAGACCCCAATTTCCCCACTCCCCTCGATGTAGAGGATATTTAGGTAGCGGGCCATCTCAAGATTGTTGCTAAAAAAAGCAAATAGGGCGAGAACGCCGGCAGACATGACTAAAATTCCGGGAGCAAGACCATCTAGACCATCTGTGAAGTTGACTGCATTCGAGGCGCCTGTAATAACAAAAACGGTAATCAACAGCCCTACTACTAATAGAGACCCTTTCAAAATAAAGAAAGCCCCTTTTTTGAAGGGAAGATAATAGCTGCCCATATATTCAGAAGTTGAGAGAGTTTCAGAGCTGTGATTTACCTCGCGATTTTCTATAGAATAAGTTTGCATTTTCGCATGCGGGGGGCGAAAGAAACGCCCCTTTTCAAATAGCCCTGGAGCCCAAATGAGGTATACTCCAATTCCTGTTGCGAGGAGAAGCTGCATGAGCATTTTTTTTCGCGCGCTCATCCCTTTGGAGTTTTTGTGCTTCATTTTCAAGTAATCATCTAAACCACCTACGGCTCCTAAAAAGAGGGTCGCAATGAAAAAAATGAGGCTGTAAATACTCGTTAGGTCCATCCATAAAATGAGGGCAACCAGCATTGAAAATAAAATGAGGACTCCCCCCATTGTCGGCGTATTTTTTTTCTTTTTATGCAGCTCTACAAGAACAGGACAATCCTCAACACGAATCGACTGACCTGTCTTGAGCTCGTAGAGTTTTCGGATGCAAAAGGGGCCGAGAAAAATTGTAATGAGCAGAGTTGTGATCGCTGCTAAAAGCATCCGCGTTGAAGAATACGAAAAAGCAGAGGGAATGTGTATTCCCATCTTACTATGCAAAAATCGAATGATAAATAAGAGCACGGCTTTATTTTTCCAGTATTTTCCAAAGATTCAAACTATTTCCCCCCTTGATAAGAACAACATCCCCAGGATGGATAAGAGAAAATAGTTTCTCCCGAATCTCGTCCAAAGAAAGAAAATGCTCGGTGTGTTTTCCCTGATTGGAAAACGCCTCTCCCAAAATTTTTGCCCCATCCCCAATACTAAGAACACAGTCGAGGTGATTTTGGGCAAAAAGACCAACTTTTTCGTGATACTCTTTAGACTGATTTCCTAAATCGGGCATCGTCCCCAAAACACCAATGAGCTGTCTTCCCTGTGCGGGTTTCGGTAAATTTTTCAGCGCTGCACAAACCGAATCAGGGTTGGCATTATAGCAATCTTGGATAAAAGTAATACCATCCTTCTCAATTTTCTCAAACCGGCGTTTATAAGGTTTGAGTTCTCTTGCTTTTTCCCGGATTTCGTGCCAAGAAAGACCAAGAATCCTCGCAGCTGCGGCAGCTGCCAAAAAATTCTCTTTTAGATGAGCTCCCTCTATCGAAAGGGAGATCGGCGGGCTATCATTAATGAAAACGCCCTCTCTTTTCTCTTCCATCACAAAGTCGCCTGCCCGCCAATCCTCAAAGTCCCCTTTCCAACCATAAATTTTCTTCGGGATTGAGCCCCCATAAAGCACTTCTTTAAACCGAGATGCCTGAGTGCTTATGATTCCAATTTGTGTCTTTGGGTGGGAAAAGATTTCGGACTTCGCCTGGGCAACAGCCCCAAGTCCGCCGACATGCTGCTCAATCCCAGCAGGAGCAATTCTCGTTACAATAGCGATATCGGGAGGAGCAAGCTCGGTTAGCATTTTAATTTGCCCTTTTTCAGACATTCCCATTTCTAGGACGAGAACATCGTAGTCTCCATCAAGGTTCAACAGGGTGAGAGGAAAGGTCAGCTGGGTATTGTAATTACCGGGCGTTTTCCCAACTCTGTACTTTGCCTCAAGAAGGGTGGCTAAAAACTCTTTTGTCGTCGTCTTTCCCATTGATCCGGTAATCGCAACGACCTTCTCCTTTCTCTTTGCAAAAGCCGCC
Organism: uncultured bacterium; assembly: GCA_964352505.1. Lineage (GTDB taxonomy): Bacteria > Chlamydiota > Chlamydiia > Chlamydiales > Rhabdochlamydiaceae > Sacchariniichlamydia. The sequence continues at coordinate 12,793 of CAYGSB010000009.1, read as the reverse complement.
TTGCCAAGGATTGTGAGTGCTTTTTCTACCCGATCAACACGGAGAAGCTCTAACCCAAAACTCGCTCCGGTATACCCTCTTTGAACGACCGCCCCGACACCACCCGCTGCTGCAACCTGCTCGAGAAATCGATGTCCATCAACTTTGTCTCCCTTGATAGCAAAAAAAAGCCCCCCTTTTTCAATGAGGCGGCTATCAATATGAAAGTGGGAAATAATTTTAGAGCAATCGGAAGGAATGCCTAAAATATTTGCTATATTTTTAATGGTTGTCCCTTTCATCGCTCCTCCAAAAGACGGATCTTGTCATATCAACCTGTTTTGGAGCAAATAGAACAAAAATGGGGATTCGACTTTAACTTAATTCACTAATATGGCATAATTAATGAATATTTTTAATTTAAATCGAGGATGTAATGAAACTTTTTGATACTTCATTAATTGATAAAGCTATAACCGCTTTTTATAAAAGTCCCGAAGAATTTTACTATGCCTTCGACGAGTTAACACTCACTGAGCAATCAGTGGTTGCAACTACCCTAAAGGGGAGAGTTCAGACCAGGTACCAGAAAGAGCTCTGGACCAATTTCACCGTTGCTGATTATGATTTTGTTCTTGATGAATTCTACGATAGAGACTGTTTTGCGACAGATCAAGACAGAGAAGCATACTACGAAAGATTTACTCGACTAAACCCTGCGGAACAAAGGGACTTTATCGCCGCAGTAGAAGAGGGCTTTCCAAACCAGGATCCCCTTACTCCAGAACAAATATCTGCGATTGCCCATTTGAAACTTTTGGCACTTCAACAACCTGCTGAATAGGCTTCGCTCAGTTTCCTGTTAGATGAAAAGTCAGCTGGTAGGACTTGACCAGTAAGGGCGATTTGAGCATAATTCGGCACTCTATCACTGGTGGCATGGCCAAGTGGTAAGGCAGGAGCCTGCAAAGCTCCCATTCCCCAGTTCGAATCTGGGTGCCACCTTGAATCAATTATCTATGTTATACCTTGTACCTACGCCGATTGGCAATCTATTGGACATCACCTATCGGGCTGTTGAAACACTCAAATCGGTCGACCTCATCCTTTGTGAAGACACCCGCAGAAGCAGCATTTTACTCCAAGCGCATGGAATCACAACCCACCTAAAAAGCTTTCATAAATTCTCTGAAAGACAGCAAGAAGATCAAATAATCTCCTCCTTGCAAGGAGGAAAATCGATCGCCCTCATTTCCGATGCAGGCACACCCGGAGTTGCCGATCCAGGGCAAAGACTTGTGTCTCGTGCTCGATTGGAAGGGATCTCCGTCACGAGTTTGCCGGGGGCTTCTGCTCCTCTCGTCGCTTTGAGCCTCTCTGGCTTTTCGATGGACCAGTTCCAGTTTGTCGGATTTCTCCCAAAAAAAGTCTCCGAGCGAAAAGAAACCCTTATCTCGATGCTCTTCTATCCCGGGGTGACCATTTTTTTTGAAAGTCCCAACCGGATCCAATCGACCTTAAAAGAAATCGACGCCCTAGGTCCCAAACATCAGCTGGCAATCGTCAGAGAGATGACCAAAGTCCATGAAGAGTGCTCTCAAGGAACTGCTGCAACCCTACTCGGAAAAGAATTTCGAGGTGAAATAACAGTCGTTCTTGAGGGAAAACAAGAAGCAAACTATTCCCTTTCCCCTAAGGAGCACGTAGAGGCCCTTCAAGAAGAATTTGGCCTCAGTAAGCAAGAGGCGATGAAGCTCGTCGCAAGTTTACGGGGGATTTCAAAAAAAACGGTGTATTCTTGCTTGATTTCTGGCGACGAACTATAATCGCGGAATGGACCTGATTTTAGACATAGGAAATTTCCGAATCAAGGGAGCATCGTTTCAGGACGATGAAATCACCGGCTATTTTTCTATTGGTTCAAGCGCCTCCGAATTAGAAAGAGTTCTGGAAGGGAAAACCTTTGATCGATGTCTAATTTCTTCTGTCAATGCTGGAGCCAAACAAATTGTGGAGCAAACCCTTAAACAAAAAAACATCCCCTTCGACCTCCTCGATTATTCAACAGTTAAAATCAAACTCGATGTCGAAGATCCCGCCTCTGTCGGTCACGACCGGATAGCAAATGTCTATGGAGCCCTCTTTCGTTTTCCCCAAAATGACTGCATTGTCGTAGACATGGGAACTGCCGTCACTTTTGACTATGTTGGCTCAAATGGAAGCTTTCTCGGTGGAGCGATTTATCCCGGCGTCGATATTGGAGCGAAAGCTCTAGCCTCATATACAGATAAACTCCCCGAAGTCCCGATGGAGATCCCCGAAGCACCTATTGGGAAAACGACCGAGACAAATATCCAGAGCGGCCTCTATTATGGTCTACTCGGAGCGATTGAGAGGGTAACGTTTGAGATGCGCAGATCAGCAGAAAACCCCAGCAACGTGAAGGTCATTGCAACAGGGGGCCTACTTACGAGACTTGGAGAAGACTTCGTCAGTGATTTAGGGGAAATAGTCGATCTGATCGATCCAGCACTAACTTTAATTGGAATTCATGAAATATTGAAGGAGAAAGCATGACAGACAAAGCTAAGGAACTCATTTTTGAAGAAGAAGCACGCGAGTTTTTGCGCAAAGGGATCAAAGCCCTCGCCGACGTTGTTGGGGTAACTCTCGGCCCAAAAGGGCGCCATGTTGGACTCGATGGAAGTTACGGATCTCCTAAAATCACCAACGATGGAAATAGCATTGCTAAAGATGTCGAGCTGAAAGATCAATACGAAAATATGGGCGCCGAGATCGGGAAAGAGGTCGCTGCAAAAATGAAAGAGAAATGTGGAGATGGAACAACGACATCCATCCTTCTCCTCGGCTCACTCGTCGATCATGGGGTAAAAAATATCGCTTCAGGAGCAAGCCCTATCCATGTGAAAAGAGGGATCGAAAAAGCAGTTGAAATGATCATCGCAGAGCTTGAAAAAGTAGCGAGAGGAGTTGGTAAAGAGAGCGAAATTGAAGAGATTGCAATAGCATCGGCTTCAGGCATTCAAGAAATCGGGCAGATGATTGCAAAAGCTTTTAAGAAAGTTGGCAAAGCGGGAGTCATCTCTATCGAAGAAGCTAAGGGAACAGAAACGACCATTGAAATGGTTGAAGGGATGCAATTTGACCGAGGATATGCAAGCTCTTATTTCGCAACGAATCCAGACACTCTCTCTTGCGAAATGACCAATCCCCGCATCCTAGTTACAGATAAAAAGATCTCCTCAGCACAGGAAATCCTCCCTATTTTGCAAGCGATTTCAACGAGCGCTTCAGAGCTCCTTCTCATCGCTGAAGATTTCGATGGGGACGCTCTTTCAACCCTTGTTGTTAACCGCCTCCGCGGATCGTTAAAGGTCTGCGCAGTTAAAGCACCTGGCTTTGGGGATCGGCGCAAAGAGCTACTCCAAGATCTCGCCGCATTGACTGGAGCAACATTTGTTTCAGAAGAAAGAGGAACCCTTCTCAAAGATGCTGACAGCTCCGTCCTTGGAGGTGCTGAAAAAGTATTGATCACAAAAGATTCCACGACGATCATCAATGGAGAGGGATCTGCCGAAGCAATCAAAGGGAGAATCTCTCAAATCGAGCATGAACTAAAAAGCGCGACAAGTCCCTACGATACAGATAAACTCCAAGAGCGGAGAGCCAAACTCTCTGGGGGTGTGGCTGTAATCCGAGTAGGAGCCCCTACAGAAGCCGCCCTGAAACAAAGAAAACAGCTTTTCGAAGACAGCCTAAATTCCACGAGAGCTGCTATAGAAGAGGGCGTCGTAACTGGTGGCGGAGTCAGCCTCCTTAGGGCCGCAACGAATTGCAAGCTGAGCCTTCCAAAAGAAGAGCAGGTTGGTGGTACGATCGTCCTCGAAGCGTGCAAAGCCCCCTTCAAGACGCTCATCAAAAACAGCGGTTTTGACCCTTCTGTCTACTTAGAGGAAGTCCTCTCTCAAAAAGAGACCTTCGGATTTAACGTACAAACAGAAAAAGTTGAAGATCTCCATCTTGCCGGGATCTGTGATCCCCTCAAAATGGTTAAGCACAGCCTTAAGCTGGCAGCATCTGCTGCAGGGGTCGTCCTCCTCTCAGAGTGTCTGATTGGTGAGGCTCCTGAAGAAGAAAGTTGATAACTAATTCCCCCGTTCGTATGGTGACGGTTGGAGGGTCCTATGAACCGAAATCGTCGCCCCATGGCAAATAAAGCCCGTAAGGGTATGGAAAAAGAAGTCAAAGAAGGGCAAAAAAAGCTCGCTGCTCCTAAACCCGTGAAGCGCTCTGATGAGATCGATGTTTCTTCTTCAATCAAACGATATCCCAAAGTAAAGAAATCTTTAGTAGATTCTACGATCAAGGGGATGGAAGTGAAGAAGACAAAACTGGAGGCAAAACACTCCAAAAGAACCACCCCGGGCGAAGTTGAACACAAAGAGTCGACCCCAGCCCACGCAAAAGTCGAGAATGAGCGGTGGGAAAAAACAAAAGAGATCAAAAGCAAAGGTAAAGGAAAATCTTTAACCGCTAAGCTCCAGAAGCGTAATGGGAAAGGTGGGAAAGGCAAGTAGAACATTTGTCCCTGCTGTGCTATAATGATTCCTTATGCGGTTTGCTCATATCTCAGATTTACACTTTGGCTCTGTTTCTATCAGCCCACTTCAATTCTTCTCTAAGCGCTGGGCAGGGAACCTAAATTATTTATTTACACGAAAAAAACGGTTTTTTTACGACCGCCTCCTCGAGCTCATCGATCTATTTAAGGAAAAGGGCATTACACATGTTTTTATTACGGGGGATCTTTCCGTAACCTCCCGGAAAAAAGAGTTCAAGAGGGCAAAGCGGTTTCTCCAGATGCTCAATGAAGAGGGAATAACGGTCTTTACGATCCCCGGCAACCACGACCATTACACAAAAAGAGCCTACCGTAGTAAGCGCTTCTACACCTTTTTTGATCCCCACTTCGAGCCTGGCTGCCCCTTTAACCTCAAAGACCACAAGATTTCTTATACAAAAGTGAAAGATCGCCTCTGGGTCGTCGGCCTCGATACAGCTATTGCCACCTCCCTCATCTCCTCACAAGGATTTTTCTCTTCTGAAACGGAAGAAAAGTTAGAAAAAGTTCTTAAGGAAATTCCGAAAGGAGACCGCATTATCCTGATCAACCACTATCCGTTCTTCGTAAAAGAACCGGGGAAAAAACAGCTCCTCCGTGGCCCGATTCTGAAAAACCTTATTGAAAAATTCCCAAATATCATCCTCTACCTTCACGGTCACACACATAGTCAAATTGTTGCCGATCTAAGACAGAGCGATCTTCCCATCATCTCTGACAGCGGGTCGACCCCTCTTGAAAAAGATGGGGCTTGCCATCTTTTTGCATATGGGGATAATACAATTGAGATAGATGTACTCCGCTATGAAAGCGAGTGGAAAGAAAGTGAAAAGCATACCTTCAGCATATGACAAATCCATGGTATAAAAAAGGGCTCCGTTTCGCCTGCACCGAGTGTGGCAAGTGTTGCACTGGAGAACCCGGCTACGTCTGGATCGACCAAGAAGAGGCCGAAAAGATGGCCGAAGTGCTGAGTATGACCCTCAAAGAGTTCATGCAAAGCTACACCCGTCTTGTCGATGGCAATCTCTCTTTAAAAGAGTACCCGAGAACCTATGATTGCATCTTTTTGCGCGATGGGAATAAGTGCATGGTCTACAAATCCCGCCCCAAACAGTGTCGTACCTTCCCCTTTTGGCCAGAGAACATGAAGTCAAAAGAAGCATGGGAAGAGACAGCTAAACGGTGCGAAGGGATCAATCACGAGCACGCCCCCCTCATTCCTCTCAAAATCATCGAAGAAAACTTGAAGGAAATGGATGAATGATTCCAAAAGATGTTGAAGAGCGGATCAACGAGTGGCTAAACGGCCCCTTGGATCAAGCGACCAAAGACGAAATACTCCTCTTGATGCACAAAGATGAGATTGAGCTCATCAACTCGTTCTACACCACCCTCTCTTTTGGAACCGGCGGGATGCGCGGTTTAATGGGCGTAGGACCAAATAGGATGAACCTCTATACCGTCCAAATGGCGACACAAGGCCTCGCTAACTATCTTCTCTCCCAACCTTCTAAAAGAGACCATCACAGCGTCTTCATCAGCTACGACTCTCGAAACCACTCTCTAGATTTCGCAATGGAAGCAGCCCGGGTCCTTGCAGGCAACGGAATCACCGTTTACATTACCTTTGAGCTCCGCCCCACCCCTTTTGTATCATTTGGTGTTCGCCAAAAAGAGTGTAGTGCCGGGATCATGATCACCGCTTCACACAACCCTAAAGAATACAATGGTTACAAGGTTTTCTGGGAAGGGGGCGGTCAGGTTGTATCCCCTCACGATAAAGCAATCATGGAAGAGGTGAAAAAAATCACAAGCTTCGACCAGGTGAAAATCGCAAGAGAAAAATCTCCTCTCATCGAAATCATCGACCCTGAGCTTGACGATGAATACTTAGAAGCAATCCACAAACTCCAGATTGATCCTAAAGAGGACAAAAAAGTAGGAGATCAACTCAAAATCACCTATAGCGCACTCCATGGCACCGGGATCAAGCTCCTCCCCCGCGCGCTTAAATCCTGGAACTTCACCGGAATCAATCTCGTCGATGCCCAATCGTTTCCAAACGGGAACTTCCCTACAGTAAAGAGCCCCAACCCCGAAAATCCAGAAGCGTTAAAAATGGGTTTAGAGCAACTCCTCAGCACCCAGTCAGATATCTTCATCGCCACTGATCCAGATGCAGATCGCCTTTCTGTTGCAGCTCTACACCACGAAAAAGCCTACCCACTCAATGGCAATCAAACCGCTGCAATTTGCCTAGAGTACATCTGCCGGATGCTCTCTGAGCAAAAGAGACTCCCCCAAAATGGAGCGGCAGTAACAACGATCGTTTCGACCGACCTTCTAGGTGAGATCGCAAAGAAATACAACCTCGCATTTTTTGAGGTCCTCACCGGATTTAAATACATCGGAGAGCTCATCCACAAATGGGAGCAAGACCTATCCCACAAATTTCTCTTTGGTGCAGAAGAATCATATGGCTATTTGATTGGGACCCACTCTCTCGACAAAGATGCCATCGTCATGAGTTGCCTCATTGCTGAAATTGCCCTTTTGATGAAAGTTGAAGGGAGAACCCTCATCGATTTCCTTTCAGAGATCTATAAAAAATATGGATTTTTCTATGAAACCCAAACAACGATCGATCTCCCCCCCGGGAAGAAAGGGATGGAAATGATCGAAACAATGATGGAAAAAATCCGCAATTCCCCTCCAACAGAAATTCTGGGCCATAAAGTCACTCTCTTTGAAGACTATCAAAAATCCCTCCACAATCTCCCTCCCGCCAATGTTCTTCTCTTTCGGCTCGAGAACAAAAGTAAAGTCACCATCCGCCCGTCGGGAACTGAACCAAAACTCAAAATCTATGCAACCTGTTTCGATCCAAAATTTTCCTCCTACGATACAAATGTTGCAAACGCAAAACAGTCCCTAGATAGGCTCATCGATGCAGTCGAAGCCCTCCTATAAGCTAGCCCTCATCACAGGAGGCACATCGGGTCTAGGGAAAGCTCTCACAGAATTTCTCCAAAGCAAGGGAATAGAAACCCTTAGTTTTGGAAGGAGCGAAATCGACCTCTCAAACCCCTCTGAAAGACAAAAGCTCCTATCGACCATCACAGAAAAAACTCCCGATCTGATCATCAACAATGCCGGTTTTGGTCTCTATGGGGAGACGGTAAACCTTTCGATCGAAGAGCAGCGCAAAATGATCGAAGTGAACGTAAATGCCCTCGTTGAAATCTCCATCCACAGCGCAAAGCATCTCATTCAAATGAACAAAAAAGGAACGATCCTAAACATATCTTCTGCTGCTGCATTTTTTCCCTTTCCTCTCTTTAACACCTACTCCTCTTCTAAAGCCTTTGTGAACCAGTTTTCACAAGGACTCGATAGCGAACTTAAAGACAAGGGCATTCGCGTTCTCTGTGCCTGTCCTGGACAGATAGCAACCAACTTCCGGCTCCATGCCGCGAAAGGAAATCCACAAAAACAAGATCGGAGAACGATGTCGACAGATACCGCTGTGAGACATCTCTGGAAACAGATTGAAAAGCAAAAACAGCTCTATATCTTTGATTGGAAAACGAGACTACTGGTTGCGATAGCTAAAATTCTTCCCAAAAAAACCTTAGAAAGGCTTCTGAAGAAAAGCATTAGCTCTCGTCTACCTTCTTCTTCTTCTCGGGATACTTGACGCGCAGATGCCCTGTGATGGCGAGTGTTTTAACAAGGGTTCGTTTGACAATCCCCAGCTCTTCAAAGGTCAATTGACATTCATCCAGCTGATTGTCATCGGCTTTCTCTTTCACCAATTTGTCGACCATTGCAGTCAGTGCCTCTTCGGTGATCTCATCGAGGGAGCGTGATGCAGCCTCGACCGTATCAGAAAGCATGATGATAGCCGATTCTTTTGTGTGGGGCTTAGGACCCGGATAGCGGAAAAGCTTTTCATCAACGGCACTCGGATCTCCATCCATCTGCTGCAATTGCTTGTGGTAAAAGAAGTAGACAAGAGTGGTCCCGTGGTGCTCTACAATAATATCAATAAAACTCTGGGGGAGCTTGTGTTTGCGGGCAAGGGCCTCCCCTTCAGGAACGTGGGCAATGATCACCTGGGTCGATTCCATAGGGGTGAGGAGTTGGTGGATATTAAAGCCGCCGAGTTGGTTTTCAGTGAAATAATGGGGATTGAAGAGCTTTCCGATATCGTGATAAAGGGTTGCCACGCGACAGAAAAGCCCATTAGCGCCAATGGCCCTGGCAGCAGTTTCAGCAAGGTTTCCAACAACAAGACAGTGTTGATAGGTTCCGGGAGCTTCAACGCTTAAACGGCGCAAGAGTTCGTTATTTGGATCCATGTACTCCATCAGAGTCATGTCGGTCATCACATGGAAAATCGATTCGAGGATCGGCAAGAGTCCAATCACAAGAACAGCGATAACTGCTATGAAAATCAGAGAGCTGATTAGGTCCTGTACCATGTGCAATGGAGCGAAAACATTCTGCGCTAAATTAAAGGCGATGATCACCGGAACACAGACGAGCCAAACTTTCCCGAGGACGGTAAAGACCTCTTTCCTTTTGTGCATATTTCTTGCAAAGAGAATGGTCACCCAAGAACCGATCAAATTGAGGATCAAAAACCGGTCGTGATCGATGGCAAGGGTCACTCCAATAACAATTGACAAGAAGGCAGATCCAAAAAGGGCCACCTCTCCACTGACAAGAACAAATGTGAGAAGAGCTGCAAAGGGGACAATGATTGGAAAGCGGAAAATATCGATCAGGTAGGTTGTCTTGTTGATCAGTAAGTATTCAGCACACTTTGCAAAAACAAGGGTCAAAATGACAATCGTTACAAGGAGCGTCATTTTCTGCAGAGAATTCAAAATTCGGGGATGGTTGATCCGGAAATAAAGTATACTGAGGGCTGTAAAGAGCAAAGAAAGGAGAAGGCTTCCCAATATGGTTCTTGGAATGAGTAGGTTTCGCTCTTTTGCGATGGCTCCTTTCATCGACTGAATCATCGCCAGGTGCCTTCCGGTGACTTTCTCCCCCTGATCGACGATCCGATCCCCTGCACTCATATGGGTGTACTGGTCTGGAACTTTCTCTTGAACGAGTTCTCTTAGAGAACGCTCAGCTGTTGCATTTTGTTGCATCGTCCACGATTGCTTCTCAAAAGCATCGAGGATGAAGTTCGCTGTCTCGGGTTCATAGTTCCCCCCGACAAAGACTTTTTCTCTGATCTGTTTCCAAAACGACTTGGGAAGCTGGTGAGGCTCCTGCAAGCTCACCGGGGTATATAAATAGTAATTTTCGGTAGAGACCCCGTAATCTTTCATCTTTTGGAGGGTGCGAGAATTCGTAAAGTGGGCCTCTTTGAGGGCATCTTCCAGAGCGTCTGCCCCCCGATAGAGCTGCTCAAAAGTTGACTGCTTCAACTGCTCGCGCCACTCTTGGCGCGTCAACAGGTAACTCTCGAAATCTAAACGGATTTGTCTTAGCTGTTTTTCATTGATCTGGTAAATTGAGCCAATATCACGGACCGACTGCTGCTTTATGATAAGGGTCCGTTCCTCATCGGGGAACTCAAAGTCTACTTGGGCGATGATATACCGCTCGGCACGAGTCCCCTGTTCGATCGGATCGATTCGGACTTCTCTAAAATGGAGAAAAAGGGCCAAAGCGATAAAAAAAAGAATCGCTACGGTGAGTCTTTTCCCAAAATGCCCCTCGCCAAGCCAGTCTTTCCAATGGATTTTCTTTTGTTCGTCTTTCGCTTTTCCCTTCATACGCAACCGGTTACGGGATGGAGATCATACACATCTATAGAAAAAAGATCTATTCCTTTATCATTAAACCTATGATGGAAAAATATCAAATCATTCCTAGAAAGTTCCGTCCAAAACGGTTTTCTGAAGTGGCAAGCCATGAGGCAATTGTCACAACCCTCAAAAATGCCGTTGCAAAAGACCAGGCGGGACAAGCCTACCTTTTTTGCGGCGCTCGCGGGTGCGGAAAAACAACCCTCGCTCGCCTTTTCGCCAAAGCTCTCAACTGCACCCACCAAACAAAAGATCACGAGCCCTGCAATGAATGCACAAGCTGCAAAGAGATTTCTGAGGGGCGTAGCCTCGACATCATTGAGATCGACGGCGCCTCAAACCGGGGGATCGACGACATCCGTCAAATCAACGAGACGGTCGGCTACGCTCCCAACTCGGGGCGCTACAAAATCTACATCATCGACGAAGTGCACATGCTCACAAAAGAAGCATTCAATGCCCTTCTCAAAACACTTGAAGAGCCCCCCAAAACCGTAAAATTCTTTTTCGCGACAACCGAGCCTCACAAGGTCCCCCAAACGATCATCAGTAGATGCCAGCGCTTCAACTTAGGGCGCATTCCCGAAAAAGCTCTCGTTGATAAACTGAAAAGAATTTGTGCATCCCTCTCGGTCGATGCAGAGGAAGAAGCTCTGATCCAAATCAGCCACCTCTCAGAAGGATCGCTCCGCGATGCAGAATCGCTCCTCGACCAGCTCATCTGCTTTGGACAAACTCCTCTCACCCTCGAATTGACCCGGGATATTTTTGGCCTTGTCTCTACCCAAATCCTCACCGACCTCGATAGCGCAATCCTTAGCCAAAACCAAGAAGCAAGTATCTCTCTTGCCAAAAACCTCTACGAATCGGGCAAAGACCTCTCTGCTGCGATCGACAGCATGCTGGAGCACTACCGCCTCCATCTTGCAAAAGAGACCTTCACAAAGCAGCAGTGCCTCACCCTTCTCGACCTCCTCATCGATTGGCAGCAGTACATGCACAAAACGCCTTTCAAAAAGATCCACCTCGAAATGCTCTTTTTAAATCTGGTACGGAGCGCCCATAAAATCTCACTGGAAAGCCTCATCGAGCGTCTCCTTGAGCTAGAACAAAAACTCGGAACGCCACCCCCTCAACAACTTAAAGAAGAAAAGGCACCCCCACCAGAAGAAAAAGTCATTATTTCAAAAGAGCCGGCACCGAAAGTGCCCGAGCCTATAAAAGAAGAACCTCAACAACCTACTCCACCCAAAGACGACATCCCCCCGGGCAAATACGAAACACTGATTCGTTTTGCCGCTGTCGAACTCGATGGAACGGTAGACAACTAGGAGAAAAAGAGATGGGAAGCGGATTTTCCAAAATGAAAAAACAAGCAAAAGCGATGCAAGAGCAGTATGCAAAAGCGCGTGTAGAGCTTCAGAACAAACGGGTTGAAGGGACAAGCGGCAATGGTCTTGTCACAATCACCCTCGATGGCGAAGGTAAAATGCGCTCAATCAATATCAAACCCGAATGCGTCGATAAAGAGGACCTTGAGGGGCTTCAAGATCTTATCTTAGCGGCCTTTGAAAATGCCTCGTCTCAAATTGAAGATAGTGGCGGCTCAGACGACATCTCGAGCATGCTCTCGTCCATGCCCCTTTCTTTTTAGACTATCGTTGTCTTAAAAAACACCTCTATCTATAAGAAAGAATATCCTCTCTTTAAATGGAGTTTTTTTATGTCAGCAAAATATACCGTCCTATCCATCCTCCTTTTGTCCCAGCAACTGTTTTCTGCAACAACTGCAAGCGCGATTAATGATGAAATCATTGCAGCGAATATAGGAGGTGGGACCGTCAGCCTCCTCAAAGCAGGGATGAGTGTTGATGATGGCACTCTATTGGTCCCTATTTTGCGCCCCTTAGGGACCGATGATACCTTCTCGCCAGTTGCTGTAGCTATCACCGTCAATGGAAATGGATTCGGCTTATCAGGTGGTGATGCTCTTCCCGGTTTTTTTGCCCGTGGAGGGACAATTTCGATAAACAGTCTCAACTTCACCAACTTCCAAATCAAAGGGGGTAACGGTGGAACCAGTGGCGGCGGGGGCGGGGGCGGTCTTGGAAGCTGCCTTTTCGTTGACAGTGCAGCTAACGTTACAGCTACAGATTGCACCTTCCAAAACTCGAACGCTACTGGAGGAGATGGCGCACAAATGGATAACGTCGTCTCTGGTGGTGGTGGGGGTGGCTACTTTGGAAATGGTGGAGAAGGAAACGGCTATTATGGCGGGGGAGGAGGAGGAGGCTTCGACTTTGATGGGGGATCGGGTGATTCATTTCCCTATTATGGT